>NZ_JBNDIN010000014.1:0-141796 GCF_050434425.1 Serratia sp. 2723 | reverse complement strand
TATCAGCTCCCTCTCCCTGCGAGGGTTGGAGGTAAATCTGTTGAGATTATCTATTTACCTCCAACAGGGTACGGGCTATCAGCTCCCTCTCCCTGCGAGGGTTGGAGGTAAATCTGTTGAGATTATCTATTTACCTCCAACAGGGTACGGGCTATCAGCTCCCTCTCCCTGTGGGAGAGGGTTGGGGTGAGGGTTCAGCAGCTCATCCGCCGCCGCCACAATATGCGCCGCCGTCAAACCATATTCCTGCTGCAAGAACTCCTGCGTACCCACTTGCCCATAGCGGCCATTTACCCCTACCCGCCGCATCGGTACCGGGCACTCTTCCACCAGCACTTCCGCCACCGCCGAGCCAAGTCCGTTATGAATGCTGTGGTTCTCGCAGGTAACGATCCGGCCGGTTTTCGCCGCAAAGGTTTTGATGATTTCACGATCGATAGGCTTGAGCGTAAACATATCGATTACCGCCGCACTGATGCCACGCTGTTGCAGTTCCTGCGCCGCCTGCAACGCTTCAGCCACCATAATGCCGTTGGCGATCAGCGTAATATCGCTGCCGTCACGCAGCAGATTAGCCTTGCCGATGGTGAAACGATAGCCTGCGGGATAAATGCGTGTCGCCTGCTTACGGATGGTTCGCACCCAGTAGAAGCCTTGCAACTTAACCAACTGCTGCAAAATAGCCTGGAACATGGTGGCGTCGGTCACTTCCAGCACCACCGAATGCGCCAGACCACGCACGATCCCCATGTCTTCAAACGACATATGCGTGCCCCCGTTATGGCAGGCGCTGACCCCGGCATCGGAAGCGATCACCTTGACGTTGTTGCGCTGATAGTCCAGCGACATAAACAGCTGATCGAAACAGCGGCGGCTGGCAAAGGCGGTGAAAGTGTGGACAAAAGGCACCCGCCCGGTCAGCGACAAACCGGCGGCGACGCCAATCACATTGGCCTCCATGATGCCGCAGTTAATAACCCACTCTGGGTGATCCTTATGTACGCCATCCATCGCCATCGAACTCATCAGATCGGCTTCCAGTGCGATCACCGGCGTATCGGCTTCGGCCTGTTGGCGGATCACGCTGGCGTATACCTTGCGCATTTCTACGGCGTCTTTTTCCAACGGCATTTCCAGATTAAACATAGGCGGCCTCCAGTTCGGCAATGGCCTTTTCGATTTCGCGACGAACATCTGGTGTTAAACGCAGATGGTGTGAGTTTTTCAGGTTCTCCAGATACGCTACGCCCTGCCCCTTGAGGCTATCGAGGATCACCACCAATGGTCGCTGCTCGCCACTGCGTTCCGGCAACACGGCATCAAGGATCGCCGCAATGTCATCCCCACGAACGGTTTGCACCTCAAAACCGAAGGCGCGGAATTTAGCGGCCAGATCGAAGGGCTTGATCACCTCATCCAGCGTGCCGTCCAGCTGCTGTTTGTTGTAATCAATAAACAGCGTCAGATTATGCAGGTTGTGGTGGGCGATAAACTGCAAGGCTTCCCAGCATTGGCCTTCGTTCAGTTCCCCATCCCCCAGGATGCAGAATACCCGGTTGCTGCGCTTTGCCAGTTGGTGTGAAAGCGCCATACCGGCAGCGATAGAGACCCCTTGCCCGAGCGATCCGGTAGTGGCATCCACCCCACGGGTCAGCAGGCGATCAGGATGGCTCGGCAACCGGGTGCCATTCTGGTTAAGCGTTTGCAGCTGTTCCAACGGGAAGTAGCCTTTGAGCGCCAGCACGCTGTACAGCGCCGGGCCAGCATGGCCCTTCGACAGCACGAAATAATCACGCTCTGGCCAATCCGGATCACCCGGATCGATACGCATCACTTCGCCGTACAGCACTGCCAGCGTTTCAACCACCGACATACAGCCGCCGTAATGGCCAAACCCCAGCCCAGTTAACGCCTTCAGCGTTTCCAGCCGGATCGCCCCGGCCAATTGCGTCAAATCAGTCACGGTGTTGCTCATGAACTTTCCTCCTTGTTTCTGGCTGGGGCATCTTTGCGTTTCCCCAGGAAGTTATGCGCGACCAGCAGGCCAAAGATGGCGACAATCGCGACCATGATCATTTCTTTGGTCAGGAAGCGCGCCATATTGCCCAACACGATCCCCACCACGCCGAAGTCCGCATCGGAGAAAGTGGTATTGGCAAAACCCAGCGCGCCCAGCACCGGTAACAACAGCACCGGCAGGAAGGTAATCAACAGGCCGTTGGCAAATGCCCCCAGCATGGCACCGCGCCGCCCGCCGGTCGCATTGCCGAACACCCCGGCAGTGGCTCCGGTGAAGAAGTGCGGCACCACGCCCGGCAGGATCAGCACCATCTTCATTTGGCCGAGCAGGAACAGACCTGCCAGGCCACCCAGGAAGCTGAACAGGAAGCCAATCAACACCGCATTGGGGGCGTAGGGATAGACCACCGGGCAGTCCAGTGCCGGGCGGGCATTTGGCACCAGTTTTTCCGAAAAACCGGTAAAGGCCGGGACGATCTCGGCCAGGATCAGGCGTACCCCTTGCAGAATGATAAATACCCCGGCGGCAAAGGTGATCGCCTGAATAATCGAGTACACCAGATAGTTTTGCCCGCCGCTCAATTGGCTTTCGACGTAGTCCTGACCCGCACAGATAGCCAGGATCAGGTAGATCACGATCATGGTCATCGAGATGGAAATCGAACTGTCACGCAGGAAGCTGAGGTTTTTCGGTAAGTTCATCTCCTCGGTAGAACGCGAGTTTTTCCCCACCTTGGAACCGAGCCAACCGGAAAGGACATAGCCCAGGGTGCCGAAATGGCCAAAGGCAATGTCGTCGTTGCCGGTAATGCGACGCATATAGCGCTGGGCGATCGCCGGGAAGAACGCCATCACCAACCCCAGCGTCAGCGCTCCGGTGAACACCAGCTGTACGCCCTCAAAACCGGCCACGGTAAGGATGATGCCGATCATACAGGCCATGTAGAAGGTGTGGTGCCCGGTCAGGAAGATGTATTTCAAGCGGGTAAAGCGAGCCACGACGATGTTGGCCACCATACCAAACGCCATGATCAGCGCAGTGGAGGCACCGTATTTCTCTAGTGCAATAGAGACAATGGCTTCATTATTGGGAATGATCCCCTGAATATTGAACGCATGCTCAAACATGCCGCCTAATGGATTCAGCGAGCCGACTAATACCGTCGCCCCACCGCCCAACACAATAAAGCCCAGAATGGTTTTAACCGTACCTTTGACCACGTCGGAAAAAGATTTCTTTTGTGCCAGCAAACCAATCAAGGCAATCACCCCAACCAATACCGCCGGGACCTTTAATATATCAACCACAAACTTGAGCGTTTCCTGGATAAACATATCCACCTCGCCAACGGGTCAGATTAAATAATGGAGTGGGCTGCGAAGTAAGCACGCAGCTTGGCTTCAAGCTCATTAATATCAATGATATTGCTGATCACTACCAACTGGTCAGCCGGCACGCTGGCGCTAGCGGCAATATCTTTCGCCATCACGAAGATGTCTGCCGCACCCGGCGTTGCCGAGGAAAGATCGGAGTGTTCAACCTCCGCCTCAATATTCATTTTCTTCAGCACTTTCTTGATGTTCATTTCCACCATAAAGCTGCTGCCCAATCCTGAGCCACAAATAGCCATGATTTTCATTATGCGTACCTGTTAAATTTTATTTGTAGGGAAGCCTCACCCGATATTCATCGGATGCTGAGTATTAAAATAAACTGTGGGTATTACCTATCAGGAATTAATAATTGGCGATAACGTCCTCAATTTGCCGTTTGGTTTTTGCCCGGAAAATCTTGTCCATAGCCTCGCTATCAGAAAATAACTCGGCCAGTTGCGAGATCATTGCAATATGGCTACTGCTATCCGGAGCGGAAAGCATCACCACGACGAAGACCGGGTCGTTATCTGCGGATTGAAAATGCACGCCCTGATTGATCTTCAACAGTGAAAGACCGAGCGCGGTGGCCCCCTCTTCCGGCCTGGCATGGGGCATGGCGATACCGGGTGCCAACACGAAATAGGGCCCCAGCGCCTGATGTTGGCGAAATATCGCCGTCAGGTAGTCGGCGGTGATCACACCGCGCTGCAGCAGCGGCTGGGCGCTCAGCGTGACCGCCTCTTGCCAGTCGGTAACCTGGTCACACAGTTGAATGTGATCGGCGTTCAGCCAGTCGTTGAGCACATCTCCTCCTTATGGGTTTTCGCCCTTAAGCCACCAGTATTTCCGAACCCTAGCGGGGCGAAATCTGTTGGCTATGGAACGCTTGATGGCGCGTGGCCGTCATGGAATAGCCCGGCGACGGTAAAACTTTAATCAACGAGCTGGGGTTAAACCGTGACCAACCGCACAAAGATAGCGCTACCAAAAATCGAGCATGCAGATCTGTGATAGCGCTATCAAAACCATGGCGGCTGAAACCCGACGGCTCAGTTTTTTTATCGATCACCCAAGGAACGGGGTAGAATGAGCACAGAAGCGGGAACGTTGAACCCCAATAATGGGTTTCACCCCATGAGCTCATTTATGCGTTATGCGCGCATTTCAGTCAGGATCAGCAATGTCGATCGGTAAAAAACGACGCAGTACCGGCCGGGTTACCCTGGCCGACGTAGCCCAATTGGCAGGCGTGGGCACCATGACCGTCTCGCGGGCGCTACGCACGCCGGAACAGGTTTCAGATAAGCTGAGAGAAAAAATTGAGGCGGCGGTCAGTGAGTTGGGTTACCTCCCCAACCTGGCGGCCAGTTCGTTAGCTTCGGCGTCTTCTTATACCATCGCCATGGTGGTGCCGAGTTTTTCCGAGTCCGGCTGTGCGGATATGTTTGCCGGGCTACAGCGGGTACTGCAACCGGCGGGTTATCAGATCATGTTGGCCGAGTCCCAACATCATATCGAGCGTGAAGAAACGTTGCTGGAAACCCTGCTCTCTTACAACCTGGCTGCGGCCGTGCTGTTAAGCATTGAGCATTCTGAAAGTACCCGTCAGGCATTAACCGCAGCCAATATTCCGGTGGTGGAAATTGGGGCAATCCGCACCGACCCAATCGACATAAATATCGGCATCGATTACGTCGCCGCGATGTATCAGCTCACTCAAACCGTGATCGCCAGCGGGTATCAGAATGTTGGCCTGTTGTGCGCCAATCAGGAACAGTGGATTTTCCAACAGCATCTGCAAGGCTGGCACAAAGCGCTACTGCAAAACCACATGTCCCCCCATCGGGTGATTAATGCCGCACAACCCGCCAGCTTCAGCCTCGGCGCCCAGCAATTGCCGGAGTTTTTACTGGCCTGGCCGGAGTTGGATGCCTTGGTCTGTGCGTCTGATGAACTGGCCTGCGGTGCGCTGTATGAATGCCAGCGGCGGCGGATCAAGGTGCCGGAGCAGTTGGCTATCGTGGGGTTTGGCAACAGCGAGGTCAGCCAGGTCTGTCAGCCACCGCTGACGACCATGACCGTGCCGCATAAGGAGATTGGTATCCAGGCAGGTAAGGCATTGTTGGCACGCTTGAACGATCAGCCCTGGCAGCCCGAAGGTTCGATCCCTTCGACCCTGTGCCGTCGTAGCAGCTGTTAACGATGACGATACCGGGAACCCGCCGATAAGTCGGTATTCCCGGTATCTTAACAACGCTTACCAGCTGTAGTTTATCCCGACACGGTAGCGCGTCTGGCGGTTATCGTGTTGGCTATCTTGCTTCACGTTCCCCACCTCAACATAAGGCTTCCAGTTTTTATCCCATTTGTAAGCCAGCTTGACGTTATGTTCGTAATCGGTTTTGCCATCGTCAAAAATAACCTTGTTGCTGCTCTTATACACGTAGTTATATTCGGCCGACCAGTCCTTGTAGAAGTTATAACCTAACCAAAAATCGCCACGGTTGGTTTTCTCATCCCCCTCTGAACCTTTTGAGGTGGTGCGCTTATATTCGTAGCGATATCTGCCTGCCACATAAATGTCTTTGGTAAAGTTATACTGCGCACGCAGATAAGGACGATAACCGTTATTATTACTGTTGGACTCTAACGAGAACCCAGGTTGCAGAGTGATCGCATCAAATTTGTGCTGATAGCTGACGACGGCTTCTGTCCCATTACTGACCTGCTCGTGGAAAGGTTTATCAGGCGTCGAGTCTGAAGAGTCCTGACGCCATTTTGCTTCCAGAGAGAATCCCAGACCGTTATCGAAACGATGCGAGACCAGCATACGATCCTTATGGTCGCCCTTGGCGGTATCCTGCCACTCATGGCGCAAATCAAGCGACATGGCCATTGCACTAAAGTTGGCTACGGAGGCTAACACCAGAGTCAATAATTTAAATTTCATTATTACTAGCCTTATTATTTAATTATAAGAAGATGGCTCCCTTGTTATCAAGGGAGGCTATATAACCATTGAAAATAATCACCACTCAGAAATCGGCAAAGTAATAGCGCTCACTTTTAGAGTGTTGAGGCTGTCATTAATATTATTTAATACCCAGGTTCCCTATCATTTTAAACAAGAAAAATATAGCGCTGCTATTATTTTTCATATCCCCACCGAGATGGGGATTAGTGTTATCTCATTGCGCGTTTCAGAATACGGTCGCCTTGGCGCTGGAAATCTGTCGCCACTTCCTGAACCGTTTTTTTACCGTAATCGAGAGACTGAATGGCATCCTGGAACAGCACCACGATCTGCGGATCGTCAAAGTAAGGTGAAGCGCTGATGGCATGCGGCAACGACAGGGCCAGCTTCAACCCGGAAACCGCCGGATCGCTATCCTGGATTGCGCCGCTTTCGCGCAACTGGCTGACGGCAACGTTACTCAGCGGTACGCCACGCTCCAGCTTCAGCACCTCAACGCCTTCCTTGCTGTTTAACAGGAAGTTAATCAACATTGCCGCTTCTTTTGGATGCTTGCTGCTTTTACCAATCGAGAACATTTGCGACGGTTTGAAGAACAATCCGGCATCCTTGGCCCCGGGCAACAGCGGGTATGGGCCCAGTTCAAGCTTGGCCGGTGCCTTCAGGTTGTCGGAATATTTGTTGATGGTGGAGTTCCACATATAGGTTCCGCCCCACTCCCCCGCAATCCAGGGTTTCATCTCATACATATTGCTTTTGCCGAACGAGGCATAGTATTTCGATGACGGCATGACGTGGCTATCCACCATGTCTTTATACATCTGGAAGAAATCGACCCATTGCGCTTCGGTGTAGGCAAATTTCTTCTGCGACTCGTCGATAATATCGACGTTATGTTTCTGGATCATATACGAGCGTAACAGCGCAAAGGTATCCTGGTGCTCCAACACCACCGGATAATATTTCTCGCCCAGTTTTTCTTTGAAGGTTTTACCGGTGGCGAGCAATTCATCCCAGTTATTGGGATATTGCACACCCGCGTCTTTCCAGGTGACATCGTTATAATAGAAAACGCGCGCGGTCACGGAAATCGGGATGCCGTTCAGCTTGCCGTCAATCGTGGTGGTTTGCAGCTCTTTGGCATCAAATTGGGTCAGATCCAGATACTCACTCACCTTGTTCAGGTCATAGAACCCGGTGCCGGTTTTTGAAAAGATCGGCAGCCAGTTCCAGTTGGTTTGCATCACATCCGGCTCGGTGCCCCCGGCGATTTGGGTGGTCAGGCGTGAAAGGTGACCGTCCCAGCCGGTATATTCCGATTTCACCTTGATATTCGGGTTCTGCTTCTCGAACGCTTCGATCGCTTTCAACGTAACCTGATGGCGGCCATTACCTCCCCACCAGGACATACGTAAGTCAACCTGTTCAGCAGCAAAGGCCTGATGGGCAAATATCGCCATGGATGAGGCTACCAGGGTACGTAAGACTATTTTTTTCATTATTGACCACTCCTGTTAAAGAGAAATATTCTTTTCTGTTTTCGCATCAAAAATGTGGCATTTATCCATATCGAATTTGAAGTAAACCGGACGATGCAGCCCATTTTTCAGGATCGGTTTGACGTCATCGGAAGGAATACGGCAGGTCAGTTCAAAATCATTCACCTTCAGGTAAACAAAGAACTCATGGCCCATATTCTCGACGCGGACCAATTCCCCTTCGGAGTGGTTGCCCTCAAACGGCGACTCTGAAATCGACACAAACTCGGGCCGCACGCCAAAGAACACGTCCTGCCCGACAAAGCTGGCGACCTTATCCTGCTGATGCTGGCTGAGGGTCAAGGTGTAATTACCGACGGTGAGGCCGATTTTGCCGTCCTGCTCGACCAGTTTACTCGGCTTGATATTCATTTCTGGCGCACCGATAAAGCCGGCAACGAACATGTTTTTCGGGAAGTGGTACAGATTGTCTGGCGTATCCACCTGCATGATATGGCCCAGCTTCATCACGCAGATACGGTCGCCCATGGTCATGGCTTCGGTCTGATCGTGGGTGACGTAGACGGTGGTCGCCGGTTTGCCGCTCTTTTTCAGCTGCTTGTGCAAATCGGAAATACGGATACGCATGGAGGCACGCAGCTTGGCATCCAGGTTAGACAACGGTTCATCGAACAGGAACACGTCGGGCTTTTTCACAATCGCGCGGCCCACGGCAACACGCTGCGCCTGCCCACCGGAGAGTTGGCGTGGCAAACGATCCAATAGCTCTTCCAGCTCCAGGATCTTGGCGGCTTCGTTGACCTGCTCTTCAATCTGCTCTTTAGGCAGCTTGCTCAGCTTCAAACCAAACGCCAGGTTATCTTTTACCGTCATATGCGGATACAGCGCATAGTTCTGAAACACCATGGCAATGCCACGGGATTTAGGGGCCAGGTTATTCACCACGCGATCGCCAATGCGCACTTCGCCGCCGCTAATGGTTTCCAGCCCCGCCAACATCCGCAGCGTGGTCGATTTGGCGCAGCCGGAAGGGCCGACAATCACCATAAACTCGCCATCGGCAATGGTCAGATTGATGCCATGTACCGCCTTATAACCGTTGCTGTACACTTTCTGCAGATTGTTAAAAATGACTTCAGCCATGATAGATCCTCAATTAACCTTTAATGCCGCTGCTGGTAACGCCCTGCACAAAGTAGCGTTGGGCCAGGAAGAACACGATGATGGACGGCAGAATAGAGATGCTTGCCATAGCCAGGATTTCGTTCCACGGCGCACCTTCTGTCACGTCGATAGACATTTTCAACGCCAGCGCAATCGGGTATTTATCGACGCTGTAGACGTAGATCAACGGGCCAATAAAGTCATTCATCGACCACATAAACTGGAACAGGGCGACGGAGATAATCGCCGGTTTCAGGATCGGCACCACCACATACCACAGCACCTGGAACGAGTTGCAGCCATCAATCTGGGCCGCCTCTTCCATATCCCGTGGCACACCACGCAGGAACTGGATCAACATAAAGACGAAGAACCCTTGGGTCGCAAATGCCAGCGGCAAATAGAGCGGTAGGTAGCTGTCCAGCATGCCCATTTCACGGAACATGATGTATTGCGGGATCAGTAACACCGTGCTTGGCAGCAACATGGTGGTGATCAGCGTGGCAAACCAGAATTTCTTCCACGGGATCTCAAAACGGGCAAAGCCGTAGGCCACAATGGTCGAAGAGATAATGGTGAGTAACACCTTGGGGATCACAAACTTGAAAGTATTAAGCATGTAATGACCAAAGTTATATTCCGTGCCGGTTTTCCAACCGTTGACGAAACCGTCCGAGGTCGCATTTTCTGGCCACAGTCCCAGGGTAGTGAAGATCTCCTGGTTGGGTTTAAATGATGCTGAGAACATCCACACCAGCGGATAAAGCATCAACAACCCCACCAGCAGCAGCACGACGTAACGAATAGCGGCGCTGATCTTTTCCCGGCGCAAGGTGCGCTGAACTTCACGTTCGGCCATTTCCTGCGCACTGGACATGGGTAATTGGTTCTGTTGCATGTCAGTCATTTTTGCCACCCTTGTCTGCCGAGTAGAAGACCCAATACTTCGATGATTTAAAGGCGATTGAGGCGAACAGAGCCACCACCAGGAACAGGATCCACGCCAATGCGGCACCGTAACCCATATCAAAATATTTAAAGGCGGTATCGTAGATATACAGTGAGAACAGATAGGTATAATGGGTTGGCCCGCCACCGGTAATCACATACGGAGCCGTAAACTCCTGAAACGCCTGCGTGGTCTGCATAATAAAGTTGAAGAAAATCACCGGCGTGATCAGTGGTACCGTGACCTTCATAAACATCTGCCACTTGGAAGCGCCATCAATCATGGCCGCTTCATATTGTGACTGTGGCACGTTTTGCAACGCCGCCAGGAAGATCACCATCGCGGAGCCGAACTGCCATACACGCAGCAACGTGACCGACATTAATGCCAGTGAAGGCTCTCCCAACCAGTTGATCGGATCCATACCAAAGACACCGATAAAGCTGTTTAGCAGCCCGTCGATGGCAAACAGAGCGCGCCACAGCACGGCGATAGCCACGCTGCTGCCCAGAATAGAAGGAACGTAATACGCCGTACGGAAAAAACCGATGCCACGCAGTTTAAAATTAAGGACAAAAGCGATACCTAACGCAAATGCCAATTTTAACGGGATAGTCAGAAACACATATGCAAAGGTGACACCCATCGATTTCCAAAAAAGATGGTCTTCCATCAGCATATAACGATAGTTTTCCACCCCGTTAAATACCGGGGGATTCATCAGGTCATATTCCGTAAAGCTCAGCAAGAATGATGACACAAAGGGGAACGCCGTAAATATGATCAACCCTATTATATAAGGTGATATATAGGCTAACCCCAGCATTCTGTTTTCATTCATGGTTGTTACCCATAGCCATTTAAATAGAAAAAGAAAGGAAATTAGTTAAGTAAAATTTAAGCAAAATAAAACCATAGAAATGACAAGCCAGGCAGTCTGCCCAGGTTCAGCATCCCTCCCATAGTGATAAATCAATAAATTTTTTCAGACGATCGCCAGCCAATCTCAGCCAGTAATCGGCGACCAATGCTCGCATTGCCACTATGCCGTCGGGTTGCTTACTACAGCAGGCTAAGTCCATTTTTCGGTCTCCCAGATGATCCCGGCATCTACCACCCAACAAAATGAAACGCTATTTCAAATTATTATATCTGAAATTTTTCCAACGTCATTCAGCGGATGGCAAAAGTGTGACCAAAGTAGAAACGTTGTTTTGATTTTTTATTTAAAAATAAAAATTATCAAAACAAAGTATCAAGCAAAACCTAATACAATGAAAAATAAGGATATTTATTCTTGATGAATTTGTAACGCCAAGGATAGCAATGTTGATGAAATCGGTTAGTCAAATGTAGATAGGTAAATTCAGCGGAGTTGGGCCGAGAGGGGAGGTATGCATGTCATCATTGATGGTTACATTTGTCATTTCAGGTGATTGGCAAGGGGGAAGGTCTGGCTGAGGAGAAGAACAGACGGCCTGGCTGCTCTATGGGGCAGCAAGGCCGTGCGTTAAATCAGGCGTTTTCCTCGCCAGAGTTGGTTCTGCTTTCACGCGGCAATGGCTTACCGTAGTCCTGCCCGTTATTACGCGTCAGCCACAGCGATAATGCCTTCAGCGAGTCGGGTGTGAACTCGTCGCAGCGGGCGGTGATCTCCTCTGGCGTCAGCCAGGTCACTTCGGCCACTTCTTCTTCCTGCAGGGCAAACGGGCCATTGGCGACGCAGCTAAACAACGCCCCCCAGATACGGCACTGTTGCTCTTCAAAGTAGAACAGACCATGTTCAGCAAACGGGATCCCTGCGATCCCCAACTCTTCTTCTGCCTCACGGCGGGCAGAGTCCAGCACGTTTTCGCCGCTTTGTACCACGCCCCCTGCGGTGGCATCCATCCAACCTGGGTAAAAATCTTTGCTATCAGTGCGTCGCTGCACCAGAATTCTCCCCATGCCATCATGCACCACAATATAGGTCGCACGATGACGCAGCCGCTGGGCACGCATCTGTTGACGACTGGACTGAGCAATCACTTCGTTTTGCTCGTTGACGATATCAACCCACTCGGTATCTGCAGCCTGATCCTGTTCCGCCATCCTGTAAAACCTTCTATTTTGGGCGCGATGCATGCCGCGCACGGGTTATGCTTCAATTATTCTTGGTATATGCCCCTGCTCTGTCAAGCCACAGCCATGGCTGCCACTTTCGAGCTACCGGGTCTATAAAATTAGTGCGTTAACGCCACCTCTGCAACAACCTTGCCGTTGTGCAACTCGAGCACGCTCAAGACGTCGTCTGCCAGTATGCCATAGCTGGCCGGAAAACCCCCTTTCGGGATGCTGACCGAACCTGGATTAAAGCAGTAGATCTCCCCTTGCCTTTGTGCCTGGGGCAAATGCGTATGACCATACACCAGCACGTCCCCACCCGTTAAAGGCGGTAATGTATTGGGATGATAAAGGTGCCCATGGGTTAAAAACAATCGTCTTTTGGCCAATAGCACCTGTTGGTAAGGGGCCATCATCGGGAAGGAGAGCAGCATCTGATCGACTTCACTGTCACAATTACCGCGAACGGCAACGATCTTGTGACTAACTTGATTCAATCGTTCGGCTACTTGCGCGGGCTGATAGTTATCCGGCAGGGCATTGCGCGGACCGTGATTGAGCAAATCGCCCAACAGTATCAACCAATCGGCCTGGCTTCGGGTAAACAGTTCGAGGATTTTGTCGGTGGCGGAGAGCGAACCATGCAGATCCGAGGCGAACATCAGCTTCATAGTCTTTCCTTCGATGCGGAATATGAAACCATTTTAACGTAGCTGGGTTAGACAACAAGCGGTGGGGAAAACAGGTGGCCGACATTCGGCCACCTGAAGAACATCAGGCGCGGGCCAGCAGTTCTTTGACAAACGCCACAATCTCCGGCTTTTTACCGTTGGAGAACAGGCATTCCTGGAAGCGGGGGCCGCTAACGGCGGTCTTCACCAGTTCCGGATCGATGGCACGCAGCGTATCAAGGTAGTTGTCTTTGATCACCGCCTGCTTAACCTGATTGAGAATACCGGCGTTACGAACCTGAGGTTCCTTACGCTCTACCGGATAACCTTCACCTTTACGCCCGGTAAAGGCTTTCTCAAAGATATAGCGCACGTTCAGCTCTGCGCCCCAGCCAAAGCCTTTGGCAAACGGCAGGGACAGGGCATTACCGTTGTTGATCTGCGCGAACAGGAAGGCATCCGCAGGATCGATACAGTAGCCGCACACTACGCCAGGATGGATGTTCAGAGACATCAAGGCACCCTGCCCGGTACCGCAGCCGGTGACCACAAAGTCGACCGCCCCTGCGTTCAACAGAATGCTGGCCATAATCCCTAAATGGATATAGGTCAGATGGTGATCCTGCTCATCGCTCATACCCACGTTGAACACCGCATCATGGTTGCCAACCGCAACCGCCTGCAATTGTTCGAGAACCAGCGCATTTTTACCCGCCTGACTGTTTTCCATCATCAGTGCAATATTCATCTTTCGCTCTCCGCAAATAAAATCAATCGGTTATTCTTGGTCGAATTAGCGAGCCAGCCAGCCACCATCTACCGCTACGGTGTAGCCATTGATGTAATCGGAAGCCGGTGAAGCCAGGAATACCACCGGCCCCATCAAATCTTCTGGCAGGCCCCAACGGCCAGCCGGGATACGCTCGAGGATTTCCTCACTGCGAGCCTGATCGTCGCGCAGTTGGCGAGTATTGTTCGTCGCCATATAGCCTGGAGCCAACGCGTTCACGTTGATACCGTGGCTGGCCCATTCGTTGGCCAGCAGACGGGTGACACCCATCACGGCGCTCTTGGACGCGGTGTAAGACGGCACACGGATGCCCCCTTGATAAGACAGCATGGAGGCGATATTGATGATCTTGCCGCCGCTGCCTTGGGCAATAAACTGGCGGGCCACCGCCTGAGACATGAAGAACACCGTCTTGATGTTCAGGTTCATGACGTCATCCCAATCTTTTTCACTAAATTGCAGCGCATCCTGGCGGCGAATGATGCCCGCATTATTGACCAGAATGTCGATATGGCCGAATTCCGCCACCGCGCGCTCCAGCAGCTCAGGCAGCACTTCCAGCTTGCTCAGATCGGCTTTCAGGCTCAGGAAACGACGCCCCAGGGCGGTGACTTTAGCGATGGTTTCTTCCGGTTCAACCACGTTAACGCCAACAATATCACAGCCCGCTTGAGCCAGCCCGAGGGCCATCCCCTGTCCCAACCCGGTGTCACAACCGGTCACAATCGCCACTTTACCCTGTAATGAAAAATTATCGAGAATCATGCTCTTGTCCTTAGTACTCAGGGCATCAGCGGCCCTTGTCAAAAGTGGGGATAGCGTTGCGATCCCGCCAGTGTCCGCAGCTTGCTGCCATACAGGGGGAACGATATTGCCCCCCTGTCATCATGATGGCGCAAGTCTAACGCTTATTCCTGACGCAATCAATAAAATTGAAACAATGTTTTATTTTAAATGAAAATAATTTTTGATTGTGTGATGTATGCCGTTTTCACCAGGGCAAAAACGACGCCGCAGGTTCATCACATGCGGCGCCCCTACGAAGGGTCATTTCCCTGCTGACAACATAAAGGCATTGTTGTCGGCGATGTTCCCCACCACCGCATCGGCATATTCTCCCGGCTTGCTACGCAGCGAGACGTTGCCGCCGAATACGCCCTGCTTATCCTGCGTGGTATAAGGGCCCGGTCGGAAAATGTAGTTAAACCTCTGGTTATCAATCGCCGTATTGTTGGTGACTTGCAGTGCGCCAGGGTTGAAGTTGTCGGTAAACCCATCCATACCGTTTTCAATGGCGAGGCTGCTAGTCACCTGATGGGCCACTGGCAAGCCTTCTCCTCCCAGTTTGAAACCGTTATTGACGTTGCACAGCGCGACGCTGTTCTCAATGATCACCTTGCCGTTCGGGCCATCCTCGATCTTGTTAAACAGATCAAAACCGTCATCTACGTTGTCATGCGAGAAGCAGGCAACTAGCCGATTCCCCTCACCCACACGCATTTTGACGGCAAAGCCATCCGCATTGATCAGACCTGGATCCTTGTTGGCGTATGATTCGGAATGGGTGATCAGGTTGTGGCTGGCCCACAGTGGCCGATCGGCGTTGGCCGGGGAAGAAATGACAATTCCGGTATCATCCGCATGGTGTGCCACCACCCGGTCAAGGTGGTTATGGCTGCCCGTAATACGCAGGCTTTTTTCCGTTACCGTGATGCCCTGAATATCCCAATAGCTGGCTTTCAGCTCCATTCCGTGCAGCACCACGCCATCCCCAAGAGGCCGGAGTTTTTTGGCATGCGTGGCGGTGCCGCTGGCTACCGCAGGTATGACGGCCAGGGGGTAATCCCCCGCCGCCAACCAAAGTGTGCCGCCCGGCGTTAAAAGTTGCACTGCGCTGGCTAAATCCAGCGGATGCTGCTGGCTACCGTCATTTTCGGCTTTGCCCTGTGGCGCAGCATACAGATTAGCGGCGTCGGCATAACGCGCTTTGCGCACCAGCAGTTTGTCGCTCTGAGCGTTGCCTTTTGCCGCGGTGAAATGGTGAACCAGCGCGGTTTCCGCCTTCTTCAGCGCAACCTTCACCGCCAGCATCTCTCCGGCCTGGACCTTACGCTCTGCGGCAATGACCACGCCGTCCTGGCTCAGCGACAGAGTGCCACTCTCATTGCTGCGTAGCTGGAAGACGTAATCATCCGTGGCGGATATTGGCGCAGAACCGATCTCGATTTGCAGCGGCATCGCTTTGACCGCAAACTCTTGCGCCGCCGGAAGCTGGCTTTCGCTGAGCGTCAGGCTGGCCTGGTTGACGGTAATGCGTGCGTTACGGGAAGCAAAGAAGCCCACGTAGTAACCTTCAGGATCCAGCTTGGTAACACGGTGCGGATCGTTGGTGGTTTTACTGACCCAGTTGTCGCTGCCCAGCGGGGCATAGGCCGCGGTAAACCCCTGATCCGTGCGAGCCAAACGCAGGCGGAAGCTTGGCGTTTTCTGCAGATCGATTTCAGGCTGATAGCCTTCACGTTTGATCTCAACGCCCGCATTGCCCCAGGAGTTGAGCACGCCGTTGCGGGAAATCAGCGTCATTTTGACCCGCTGATGATCTTTTTTATCCTGCGTCATGATGGCATTCATCACCATGTTGGATGCCGCCGGAAACTCCTCATAACCCTGCTGGACCTTCTCCAATCTTGGTTTGCCGAGGATATCGCGGATCAGCAATCCCGCCCCCTCCTGCCCGGCGGGCAGAGCCATATTTTCCGGGCCAAACTGATCGACCGTCACCTCCGCCTCCAAAACCACATTGGCATTGGCGGGAACGCGCGTGTAGTAGAAGGTCAGGCCATCATGACTATTGCCGATTTTGCCCCCCCGGCTTTCGACGTGGAACGGCATTTTCAGCGGCCCGGCCTGCATCGGTTTACCATTGGCCCTCGTCACCTGATTGGTGCCCACTTTTTCCGGCAGCACGTTGGTAGCAAAGTTGACATCCGTTGACTGGCCGAAAGCGATGGCCTGCCAAACCAGTTCATTAGCGGCAGGCAGCGGTGCGGCGACACCGTTATGACACACGCTAGCCAAAGCAATTAATAACGACAGAGGTACGATCTTCATTTCCCTTTCCTTGTTTTTAATAGGTAGGGATCCCCCCGCCGTGTTGGCGAGAAGATCCAGTCATTGGGTTTTGGGGGAGATCAGGCCCGTTAGGCCGGTTTAAACACAGGGGTAGAGATTTCGGGAGTGAGATTCATCTTCTGGCAGATCTTGCTGTTACCCCAGCACTGCTCGTAGGGCAGCCCCACCAGTTTCTCAATCACTAGGCGAACTTCGGGTTTGATATCGCCGATCTTGCCGCCAGCCTTGATGCGGGCCACTTCGTATAGCACCACCTGGTGAGTCTGGCGGTTAAGCGTCATCTGGCTGCTGAAGACAATCGCCATCAGCGCCAACAAGATCACGCCAGCAAAGAACACCCAGGAGATCGCGGTAATGGCGGTTTCCGGCTGAGTGTGGGACTTGGACTGGAAGCCGTAGTAACTGAGGATCGCCCCCATGGTGAAGACGATAATCGAACGCATAATCTTGCCGGAGAAGGTCATCGCCCCCGCATAGATCCCTTCGCGACGGCGGCCGGTAAAGACTTCGTCCACGTCCGCCAGGAAGGTATACACCGTCCAGGGAATGTAATACACCCCACCAGTGCCCAGGCCAAAGATCACGGTGATGCCGATGATGGCAGCAGTGGCAATATGCGCAGGCAGGTTAAAGAAGTGCAGCAGGGAGTAGCAACAGACCGCAAACATCACGATACCGAGCGCCCAGCAATAAGGTTTACTGAAGCCTTTTTTCACGCACAGGCCAATAAAGATAGCGGTCGATATCAACTGTAGGATGGCATTCAGGCTGTTCAATCCGGCCAGAATGGCGGGATCGTATTGCAGCACAAAGATCACGAAATAGGTGAATACCGAGGCAAACAGCCATTCCGCACCGAAGCCGAACAGGTACATGCCCAGATGTTTGCGAAATACCCGCAGGTAGAAGGTCGATTGCATATCCCTGACCAATGAAGCCAACGTTTTGAGCAGCGATTTCTTATGCTTAACCTCCGCTATTGCTTCATCCTTGCGCTCCCAGGAGAACAGATACAACACGGTGATGGCAATAAACAGGATCACGCCGTAGGTGATGCCGGTATACAGAAAAGGCTGGGCCGACTCTTTGCCGTAGAGCAGAATAAATTGTCCAGGAATAAACGCCGCCAGGAAGTTGGCCATCTTGCCAAAAATCGCTTTATAGCCGGTCAGCTTGGAGCGCATGGCGAAATCATCGGTCATTTCGGTCGCCAGCGTCTCGTAAGGCACCATCACCGAGGTATAAATCAGTTCGAAAATCACGTAGGTGGCGAGGTAGTACCAAAAACCGAAGCCTTCCACCCACAGCAGTGGGTAAAAGACCATCAGTGGCGCACCAATCAGCAAGAAGAAACGCCGCCGACCAAAGCGCTTGCCGAGCCAGGTATTACCAAAATTATCGGTCAGATAACCCATGACCGGGTTACTGATAGCATCGATGACGCTCGCAACCGAGAAGATGAATGACGCTTCCAGCAGCGTCAGCCCACAAAACGTGGTGTAAAAATAGAGCAGCCAGGCACCGCTGATTGCCAGCGCACCACTGCCCAGCAGGTTACCCCCGCCATAAGCCAACTGATGCCCTAGCCTGACCGTTCTTCCCTTACCCAGAGCGTTAATACCGTTAGTTGTCATCGTTTTTTCTCGCAAACAAAATAATGAACCGCAATTTCATTTTTACAGGAATAATGTTTTATACTTTTGAGCGAGTTATAATGTTGTGATGAAAGTCACATAAAAAATAAGGATATTTTATTTGATCACCTTTAAAACGCGGGCAGCATCTGGCCGCTGTCCCAGCTTCAGGGATGGTTCGGGCGTTACCTTTCTATAATGGCGAGCATGCAACGGCGGCACGCGGATTGGCTATGAGCAAAACCGCTATCCGGCATCAATCGGGAAAAGAACAACGATTTATGCGATGTAGCTCCCATAAATCACCCGTTCGGGTTGGCCTGGTTCGTCACTTTGATATTATTTTTCTAAATTTATGAAACAATGTTTTATTTAATTAAAGGGTCGCCTGAACAGCGGCGGTTTATCGATAAGGCTAAGGGAGGCCATCGTGGCTAAAGGTTCAATCCACCAGTTCAATTTCCATCGTACAACCGATGCCGGTACCGGCGCGCAACTCACCCGCCTGACACCGCCCGAAGTGCTGTGCCACCGCAACTACTTCTACCAGAAATGTTTCACCAACGACGGCAGTAAGCTGTTGTTTGCGGGCGAATTTGACGGTAACCGCAACTACTACCTGCTGGATCTGCAACTGCAGCAAGCGGTGCAGTTGACCGAAGGCCCGGGCGACAATACCTTCGGCGGTTTTTTATCCCCAGACGATCGTTTCCTGTATTACGTGAAGAATGAGCGTGAGTTGCGACGGGTAGAGTTAAGCAACTGCCAAGAACAAACCGTGTATCGAGTTCCTGACGAGTGGGTTGGCTACGGCACCTGGGTTGCCAACAGCGAATGCACCAGCCTGGTGGGCATTGAGATCGATCGTGAGGATTGGCAACCTCTGACCGACTGGAAAATTTTCCACAGCTTCTTCACCAAAAACCCGCATTGCCGCCTGCTGCGCGTCGATCTGGCCAGCGGTGGATCACGCGTGATCTATGAAGACCGCCTCTGGTTAGGCCACCCAATCTATCGCCCATACCATAGCGACTGTGTCGCCTTCTGCCACGAAGGGCCGCACGATCTGGTAGATGCCCGCATGTGGCTGATCAACGAAGACGGTAGCAATATGCGTAAGGTAAAAGATCACGCGCCAGGCGAGAGCTGCACCCACGAATTCTGGGTACCGGACGGTTCGGCCCTGATGTACGTCTCTTATATGAAAGGACAGCAGCAGCGCAATATCTGCCGTTACGATCCGCAAACCGGCCAGGACGAGGTGGTAATGAGTATGCCTGCCTGTTCCCATCTGATGAGTAACTATGATGGCAGCCTGCTGGTTGGCGACGGCTCGGCTACCCCGGTCGATATCAAGGATGCACAAGGCTACACCATTGAGAACGACCCGTGGCTTTACGTGTTCGATACCAAACAGCAGCGTCAGGCACGCCTGGCTGCGCATAACAGCTCATGGCGCGTACTGAATGGCGACCGTCAGGTAACGCATCCGCATCCATCCTTTACCCCGGACAACCGGCAAGTGCTATTTACCTCAGATTTTGAGGGTGAACCTGCGCTGTATCTTGCCCGCTTGCCGGAAGATCTCTTTGCTTGATGCCACTATTTGATTGAGGAACAACCATGTTTATCTACAAACAGGATTGTGCGCCAGAAGATTTAGGGAACGGCGTGACACGCCGCATTCTCGCCCATGGCGGCACCATGATGGCGGTGGAGGTCAACTTTAGCCAAGGTGCTGTCGGCCCGTTGCACAGCCACCCGCACGAGCAACTGACCTACGTACTTTCCGGCCGCTTCAGCTTCACCATCGATGGCGTTACCAAAGAAGTAGCTGCCGGAGATACCTTGTACAAAAAGCCCGACGTGGTACATGGCTGCGTATGCCTGGAGGAAGGAACCTTACTGGATACCTTCACTCCACAGCGTGAAGATTTCCTGAAGTAATCTCAAGTGCTCCCAGCCATCATGCCGGGAGCGTTTGGCACCTGATAAGCTGTACCCCTCATCTTGCAGAAAATTACCCTGTCCACCTTGCCCATCCCCCTCAATATATCTGCCGCCAAACGGATCGCAGACGAGAAACAGATAAAATTCACACGCAAAATATTAAAACAAAATACATTATTAACGTGAATACATAAAAGTAATTGGGTACTGATAGGATCCAAACCCCATACAAATTTGATGCAGAATGCAAGAAGTGGTTACTGCTGTGGGGAAATAATTAAGATAATTTTGATACGTAGCACAGTATTGCATTTTTTCAAGAATTAAATGATTAGCACATTGAAAGTATAAGGACAATATTCTAGTATCATAACTCAACCTAAACAGGAAAGACTATGAGGCATTTATACTTTAGGTGCTATTTCTCAGCATGAAAAACAATCATTATATGGATGTATTATGGATATTGAGAGTTTAGTTAAAATTTCGGTTATTTGTTCTGCACTTAGTGCTATTGGAACATTAATCACAGCATGTTTATCTTATAAGTCCACAAATAAAAATTCTGAAGCACAGAGACAGTTAAGTCAGAGACAAATCATCTTACCCATTTGGGATTACATTTCTCAGTTGAGCAAAGTGGACTCAGTTAACCCTACATCTGTTGATGTTATAAAAAACATCAATGCATTAGAGTTGGTTGCTTTATGTTGCGAGGGTGGGATAGTTGATGAAGCTGTAATTATAAGAACATTTTCAGAGCAGTTCATTCAGCATTTTGAAGATATAAAAAATTGCAGAGATATTGGTGATGGACGAAGTGGTTCAAGTATAATTAAAGAAAATCGAGCTGCCGAGCAATTCTATGAACGTCTAGAACAAGAGCGTAAAAAACGAGGGAGTTTAAATAATGTCTAAGATTAATTTTGAAATAAGCAGTCACACCAATGAGTTACTGAGAGAATTCCTTAAGTCGTTGGCTCATGACAGTCCAAATGGATTTGAAGGTTTCTTCCAAATACATGTCAACACCGATTCATATTTATCAGTGACGGTGTCCAATTCTAGAACAGTGAGCATGGAGAAACTCGCCGAGTCAATTGGCTTTGAGTCTTTCAATATATCGGCTTTAGGACCTGGCAACCGTTGTCAAGCCTGTAATGGAACAGGTAAAGCTTAACTGGTTAACGACCTCTGAGAGATGAAAATCTCGTAGAGGTCGTTGATGTTATTTTTCAATAATCAATCAATTTTTTGCCTATTTTAAGCTAATTACATATAAAAAATGTAAATAAATACTCACATAAAAAAACAATTGTTTGATTCGCTGGCAGCTTAGCGCTGCGCTTCAAGTTTATAAGTCGTCATGGGAATTTGGCAGCGCCCCCTATTCTTCGTTTGCCTGGATAAATCTTTGCAGCGGTGATAGTTTCAAACGAGAAAAAGCATTGCAAACTCTATCAGGAGCCGCGCCAAATAGTTTTTTCTTTGGGTCCGGGGAGATAACATTGCGGATCACCAATTGTTGACTCTTTATACACATCCCTCCATCTGTAGTACTCCGCATGACCAAAGCCTGGATCGAACATCACGCTATCGTATAAGCTGTATCAGTACCCTCTGCATCCGCGATAGGGCCACCGATAGAGCCCATGCGGATGCTCGCATAGCCTCAAGCGTACCACCTGATCCATGCTCATCTTATCTTGATGTTTTATAAGGAGTATTATTATATGATTGATCTGTATTACGCACCGACTCCCAATGGGCACAAAATTACCCTTTTTTTGGAGGAGGTTGGTTTACCTTATCGTATCCATCGCGTAAATATCAGTGCTGGCGATCAATTCACACCAGCGTTTCTGGCCATCTCCCCCAACAACAAAATCCCGGCCATCGTCGATCGACAACCCGTTGACGGTGGTGCTCCCATCAGCCTGTTTGAATCAGGTGAGATCCTGCTCTATCTGGCAGAGAAAACCGGTAAACTGCTCAGCAAAGGGGTGCGCGAACGGGCAGCAACGCTACAATGGCTATTTTGGCAGGTCGCCGGATTTGGGCCGATGCTCGGGCAAAATCATCACTTCAATCACTATGCTCCACAGCCCGTTCCTTACGCGATAGAACGCTACCAGCAGGAAACCAAACGCCTGTATGGCGTGCTGGAAACCGAGTTGCAACGGCACCCTTATCTGGGTGGCGACAACTACAACATTGCCGATATTGCCACCTATCCCTGGGTAGTGTCTCATCCACGCCAGCGCATCGATCTGGCGGATTATCCTGCGGTGCGCAACTGGTTTGAACGCATCCGCAACCGCCCGGCGACGGAACGCGCCTACAAACTGGCAGATCAAGCCTAACGTTGCCTTCCTCCCCTCTCTCTTGCATCGTGTACATATCGGAGAGGGGAAACCGGTGTGATCTCCCCCACTTTGCTCTCTTTAAGCATCTGGCTACATTATCTTTTCTTCACTTTCCGTGTATTCTGAGTACAAACAATCAGACCTCCGGAGAATCTCTGATGCCATGCCAGCAACCCGATGCCATTATCCGTATTAAAAACCTGCGGTTACGCACCTTCATCGGTATCAAGGAAGAAGAAATCAACAACCGTCAGGACGTCCTGATCAACGTGGCAATTCACTACCCGGCAGACAAGGCGCGTAACAGTGAAGACCTTAGCGACGCCCTCAACTATCGCACCATCACCAAGGCGATCATTCGCCATATCGAAGACAACCGCTTCGCGCTGCTGGAAAAATTAACTCAGGATGTGCTCGACATAGTGAAACAACATCCATGGGTAACCTATGCTGAAGTAGAGATAGATAAATTGCTGGCCCTACGTTATGCCGACTCGGTTTCCATGACCATGAGTTACCGACGGGAAACCGCTTAGCACTCACCCCCTACCAGGGAGGCCGACCATGAAGATCCTGATTACCGGCGCAACTGGGTTGATCGGCAGTAGCCTGACCAGGCAACTGCTGCACCTTTCGCATGAACTCACCCTGTTGACGCGCAACGTCGCCAAGGCACGGGATAAGTTCGGCGATCGGCTCAGCTACTGGGCTTCGCTTGATGAGCAACGTTCTCTGGACGGCTTTGATGCCGTGATCAACCTGGCGGGTGAGCCCATTGCGGACAAGCGCTGGAACAAGGCGCAGAAAGAACTGCTGTGCCGCAGCCGTTGGGATTTGACCGAGCGGTTGGCCACGCTGATCGCCGCCAGCAATACGCCACCTTCGGTGCTGATTTCCGGCTCGGCGGTCGGTTATTATGGCGATCAGGGCCAGGCGGTGGTAACCGAAGAAGAACCCCCGCACGATGAATTTACCCATCAGCTGTGTCAACGCTGGGAGGCTCTGGCCCTACGGGCGCAAAGTAGCTACACGCGCGTCTGCCTGCTGCGTACCGGCGTTGTCTTGTCGCCCAAAGGGGGGGCGCTGGCGAAGATGCTGCCGCCATTCCGTATGGGGTTAGGTGGGCCGATCGGTAATGGTCGTCAGTATCTGCCCTGGATCCATATTGACGATATGGTCAATGCCATCATCTACCTATTGGATAATTCTCCGCTGCGTGGGCCATTCAATATGGTGGCACCTTATCCGGTGCATAATGAACAGTTTACCGCCACCCTGGCCAAGGTGCTGGATCGCCCGGCATTTTTGCGTGCGCCAGCCTTTGCCATGCGGCTACTGATGGGGGAAGCGGCGGTGTTGGTGCTGGGGGGGCAACGGGCGGTGCCGCGACGGTTGGAAGAGGCGGGGTTTGTTTTCCGTTTCTTTGAGCTGGAACAGGCGCTGGATGATGTGATCAATCAGCAGGCTTGAGACCACCCCTCACCCCAACCCTCTCCCACAGGGAGAGGGAGCTGTCAGCCCCTGCATTGTTGGAAGTAAAGAGGTCATCACAGCATACTCGATCGACCCCTTGTCCAAAATACATCTACCTTTTGACACCTCTTTTGTAGAGGGAAAATTTATCACCCTAAGTTGGTGCCCAAGATCATTAAGCCAAATCAATCACGGCATTTGCAGCCCACTCGATCGATCCCCTCTCCCTGTGGGAGAGGGTTAGGGTGAGGGGAAAAAGCTACTTAAGCGCCCCAGAAAGGAACTGCTGCAAACGCGGGCTCTTAGGATTGCCAAACAACTCCGCAGGTGGCCCCTGCTCTTCAATCAACCCCTGATGCAGGAAAATGACGTGGCTGGAGACATGGCGCGCAAACTCCATTTCGTGCGTCACCACCACCATGGTTTTCCCCTCTTCCGCCAATTTCTGCATAATGCGCAGCACTTCGCCCACCAGTTCAGGATCCAGCGCCGAAGTCGGTTCGTCAAACAGCAGCACTTCCGGCTCCATTGCCAACGCCCGGGCAATAGAAACGCGTTGCTGTTGCCCACCGGAGAGGTGCACCGGGTATTTGATTTGCGCCCGTGCATCAATGCCGACCTTATCCAGATAGCGCACCGCACGTTCGCGCGCCTCGGTCTTGCTCAGCCCCAATACCTGGATAGGGGCTTCCATCACGTTCTCCAACACCGTCATGTGGCTCCACAGGTTGAAATGCTGGAACACCATGGTCAGGCGGGTACGCAGCAGCTGCAGCTGTTTCTTGTCAAAGACTCTTAGCTGGCCATCCTTGTCGCGTACCATGCGAATATTTTCATTATTCAGGCTGATGGAGCCTTCGCTGGGCTTTTCCAGGAAGTTGATGCAACGCAGAAAGGTACTTTTACCGGAGCCGGAAGACCCGATAATGCTAATCACATCGCCCGCATTGGCCGCCAGGGAGACCCCTTTCAGTACTTCATGGTCACCATAACGCTTGTGCAGTTCGGTGACGGCTAATTTTTGTTCAGGCATGGTGGATCCCCGTCATTCATCGATGAGTTACGTGTGCCATCCAGCGTTTTTCCGCCCTGCGGAACAGGCTGATCAACGTATAGGAGATAATCAGGTACAGCACGGCCGCAATGCCAAAGGCATAAAACGGCTGGTAGGTCGCCGCGTTGATGTCGCGAGCCACCTTCAACAGGTCCGGCACCGTGGCGGTAAAGGCCAGCGCGGTCGAATGCAGCATCAGAATAACTTCATTGCTGTACGCCGGTAATGCCGAACGCAACGCCGAAGGCAAAATAATGCAGCGATACAGTTTAAAGCTGGAAAACCCATAGGCTCTGGCCGCTTCAATTTCCCCATGCGGCACCGAACGAATGGCCCCGGCGAAAATCTCTGTGGTATATGCACAAGTATTCAACGTTAGTGCCAAAATGGTGCAGTTTAAACCGCTGCGGAAAAACGCATTGAGCAGTTCGGTTCCCCGCACGATTTCCAGGCTGTACATCCCGGAATAAAACACCAACAGTTGAACATACAGCGGCGTACCGCGGAAAACATAGGTATACAGCCACACCGGGTAGCGTACCCATCGGGTGGAAGAAACCCGAGCGACCGCCATCGGGATGGCCAGCAGCCCGCCCATGACCACCGAGGAGATCAGCAGCCACAGCGTCACCGCCACACCGGTATAGCGATAGCCATCGCTCCACAGCAGTTGCTGCCAATACTGATGCAGGATATCGATCATAGTTCGGCCCTTTTGACGCCCAGTGAATAACGCCGCTCAAGCCACAGCAACACGCCGTTGGAAAGCGTGGTGAAAAGCAGATAGACCAAGCCTGCGACAATGGCGTAGAAGAAAGGCTGATAGGTGCCCTTTCCTGCCAGCTGCGTGGCCTTTACCAGATCGTTGAGTCCAAGAATGGAGACCAAGGCCGTCGCCTTGAGGATCACCTGCCAGTTGTTGCCGATGCCGGGTAACGCAAAACGCATCATGGCCGGGAACAGAATGCGGCGGAAAATCTGCCCGTTGGAAAAACCGAAGGCGGTAGCCGCCTCGATCTGACCACGAGGCACCGCCAGGTAGGCTCCCCGGAAGGTTTCGGTAAAATAGGCTCCGTAGATAAAGCCCAGGGTAATGATGCCAGCCCCCAGCGGATCGATATCAATCTGTGAGAAGCCAATAAACTCCGTCACATGGTTGAGGGCGATTTGCAGACCGTAGAAGATCAGCAGCATCAACACCAGGTCCGGCACGCCACGGATCAAGGTGGTATAGGCACCAAAGATCGTCGAAATAACAGGGTTTTGTGACAGTTTACCGCCAGCGCCGATCAAACCAATCACCACCGCCAGCAATACGGAGCTGAGAGCCAGCTCCAGCGTCACCAGAGCCCCCTCAAATATCAGTTGGGAGTAACCTTGTAGCATTTACGTCACCCTGTCGTCATTGAGCACGCCGTGAGACTCCAGCCAGAACAGGCCCGGAAACCGGGCCTGTAGCCATAGCGAGTAACCGACAGGAATTAGCCGCCGTAGACGTCAAAGTCGAAGTATTTTTTCGCGAACTTGTCGTAGGTGCCGTCTTTGCGCATTTCGGCAAAGGCTTTGTCCAGCGCCGCTTTCAGCTCGGTTTCATCCTTGCGCAGGCCCATACCGGTGCCGACACCAAAGAATTTATCGTCCTTCACCGACTCACCGGCAAACGCATACTCCTTGCCTGGAGGCTGTTTCAGGAACCCCTCGCTCGCGGCGACTTCATCCTGAAACGCTGCATCAATACGCCCAGAAGCCAGATCCGCATACACCAGATCCTGATTCTGGTAAGGCACCACGGTCACGCCTTTTGGCTGCCAGTTGGCGTTAGCAAAGGCTTCCTGGGTAGTCCCCTGCAATACGCCGATACTTTTGCCCTTCAGCGCATCGACGGTAGGCAGGATCTTGGAGCCTTTTGGTGCGATCAGGCGTGAGTTGGCCGCAAACAGCTTGTCGGTAAAGGCTATTTCCTGCTGACGTTTTTCGGTAATGGACAGAGAAGAGATGATAGCGTCGATTTTCTTCGCTTTCAGGGAAGGGATCAGCGCGTCAAAATCGCTTTCCACAAAGGTACACTGGGTATTTATGCGTTTGCACAGCTCGGTAGCCAGATCGATATCGAAGCCAACCAGTTGACCCTGCGCATTTTTCGACTCAAACGGCGCATAGGTGGGGTCGGTACCGATTTTAAGCGTGGAAGGTAATGCGGCAAATGCACTGCTAACCGCGCTCAAAGCCAAAACTAAAGGGAGAACTTTAACAAGCTTTTTCATAATTACCCTCAAATGGATATTTTTGCCGATGCCACTACGGGCATTACTTTCATCACACACAGGATCTGCAGTAATCATGCCACTTTGTCGTTAGCGAGCGCGGGGAACGGCCACGCTCTGTTCAAACCTCTTCCCAGAGACAATGAACCACAAAATGAACGGCAAACTAGGGCTTCGCCATGGAAAACCTACAAGATACTGAAACAGAGTGCATGGGGAAGCAGGATCATTATGATGCATCAATCGCACTAAATCAGTGCGATGTTGCACAAATGTATAAATTTGAGGGTGAATTAGTTAATTACCGCCTTGCCAACGCGTGAAGAGATCTTGCGGCAGTTCGACGTCAAACTGGTCGATAACCCGATTAACGGTCTGATCGATAATATCGTCAACGGTTTGCGGACGATGGTAGAAGGCCGGTACCGGCGGCATAATCACCGCCCCCATCTCCGCCGCCTGGGTCATCAGCCGCAGATGGCCCAGGTGCAACGGCGTTTCACGCACACAGAGCACCAGTGGCCGACGCTCTTTGAGCACCACATCGGCGGCGCGAGTCAGCAGCCCATCGCTGTAACTGTTGACGATGCCAGATAACGTTTTGATTGAGCACGGCAAAATCACCATCCCCATGGTTTTGAACGATCCGGAGGAAATGCTGGCGGCAATATCACGCGCATCGTGTACCACATCGGCCAGGGCCTGAACGTCACGCAGGTTCAGCGAGGTTTCCAACGCCAGCGTCTGGCGTGCCGCGTTGCTCATTACCAGATGGGTTTCCACCTCTTCTACGCCACGAAGTACCTGCAATAAGCGTACGCCGTAGATAGCGCCGCTGGCGCCTGAAATACCAATAATGAGTCTTTTCATCAAGTTGGCCTTTGTCGGGAAATATGCCGTAATGATAGCCGAAGAGGGGCAGGTTTGGCAGCAACCTTCGTAGATTGAATGCGGGAATAGGACAATGCACCGTAACCAACGCTACGGTGCACCGTTTTGGTGAGGCACGCGAGGGGGTCAGCCTTCGTTATGCATTTCCAGATTTTCTGCTTCCGTCTGGCCGCGCAACGCTTTGGCATCGTCATTACGCAGCGTTTCCAGATACTCCAGATAGCTCTGGTCAACATCTTTGGTCACGTAGATGCCGTTAAACACCGAGCATTCGAACTGGACGATGTCCGGGTTCTCTTCGCGTACTGCGGCGATCAGGTCGTCCAGATCCTGGAAAATCAGGCCGTCGGCGCCAATAATCTGACGGATTTCGTCCACTTCACGCCCATGGGCAATCAGCTCCGTCGCGCTCGGCATATCAATGCCGTACACGTTAGGGAAGCGGATCTCCGGGGCAGCAGAAGCCAGATAAACCCGTTTGGCCCCGGCGTCACGCGCCATCTCCACAATCTGCTCTGAAGTGGTACCACGGACGATGGAGTCATCAACCAGCAGCACGTTCTTATCGCGGAATTCGGCACGATTGGCGTTCAGCTTGCGGCGTACCGACTTACGGCGAGCCTGCTGGCCCGGCATGATAAAGGTGCGGCCAACATAGCGATTCTTGACAAAGCCCTGGCGATACGGCTTATCCAGAATACGGGCAATCTCCAGCGCGATATCGCAAGAGGTTTCCGGGATCGGGATCACCACGTCGATATCCAGATCTTCCCATTCGCGCGCAATCTTCTCACCCAATTTCTGCCCCATACGCACACGGGCGCTGTAGACGGAGATCTTGTCCATAAAGGAGTCAGGACGGGCAAAATAGACATACTCAAACAGGCAGGGATTGGTTTTAGGGTTCTCCGCGCACTGGCGAGTGAACAACTGGCCTTTTTCGGTGATATACACCGCTTCGCCCGGTGCCACATCGCGCAGGAAGTCAAAGCCCAAGGTATCCAGCGCCACGCTCTCAGAGGCTACCATGTACTCACAGCGGCCATCTTCCAGCTCACGTTTGCCGATCACCAGTGGGCGAATGCCATTGGGATCGCGGAACGCCACCAGACCGTGGCCGATGATCATGGCCACGCAGGCATAAGCGCCACGCAGCTGCTGATGCATCGCGGCAACGGCGGTAAAAATGTTGTCAGACTCCAGTGGATAATGCGGGAAACGGTCAAGCTCGGTGGCCAGCACGTTCAGCAGGATCTCGGAATCGGAGGTGGTATTGACATGACGGCGACCACGTTCAAACAGCTGTTGGCGCAGTTCGTGGGCGTTGGTCAGATTGCCGTTGTGTGCCAGCGTAATGCCGAACGGCGAGTTGACATAGAAAGGTTGAGCTTCTGAAGCGCTGGAGCTGCCAGCCGTTGGGTAACGCACATGGCCGATGCCCATGTTGCCCTGCAAACGCAGCATATGGCGGGCTTCAAATACATCTTTCACCAGACCATTTGCCTTGCGCAGGCGGAACCCATTATGAGCATCAATAGTGACGATGCCAGCGGCATCCTGTCCACGATGCTGGAGCACCATCAATGCATCATAAATCGACTGGTTTACCGGCATAAAACCGGCGATACCGACAATACCGCACATGTTGTCTTTTCCTCTAAGCCGCTACCGCCCCGGTAATTGGGTTGGTAAGAAACTCGACGTGCTTTGCAGATAGTCAAAGAACCATCTGATGATGTAACTGAACTGGGGGACCAGCTGTGACTGTTTCCAGTCCGCACTTTGCGACAGGCTGGTAAAGGTATCCAGGAAGAACAGTATCGCTGCCACGATCAACACGCCGCGCAGTGCGCCGAAACACACGCCCAGCACCCGATCGGTGCCCGATAATCCGGTTTTCTCTACCAGTGACCCAATCACATAGTTAACGATAGCGCCCACAATCAGCGTTGCGATAAACAAAATGGCAATCGCAATGCCGTTACGTACCAGCTCATCTTCAAAACGGGTGAAGTAGGCTGCAAGGTATGGGTAGAAATGGCTGGCGACAAAGAACGCACATCCCCATGTCACAAGTGACAATGCTTCGCGAACAAAACCTCGGATCAGGCTCACCAGAGCCGAAAATCCAATCAACGCTATAATGACGTAATCAATCCAGACCATGAACTATTCCAATGATGAATCGCCCCTGCATCCAATCGCGGCGAATTCTAACAGAAAAAGAAAACGTTTGCGTAGCGGATTTCCCACCACGTAACAAATAAAAAACGGCGATGTTAAAATTGCCAATCGCCGCACCTACATAGGATATCCGGCCCCTGAAAGGCACAATTTTAGTGGTGATTTGGCAATTCTCCTCCTTGAGCACAGTGACCCCTCACCCTAACCCTCTCCCACAGGGAGAGGGGATCGTCCGAGTCGCGGTTAGCTGCTGTGACACAATTCCAACTTCCCCGACCCTTGGATTAAGTGAGCAAGAATATTAGAATCCCTGCCCCTCTAAACACAGTGCCTGAGGGAACGCCCCCTCTCCCTGTGGGCTGAGGAATCCCCACTAATTTTTTGTTAGTGGTTTCAGAGAATTAGAACGAGTGTTTTACGAACAATCTGTTCCATTTTGTTCGTAAATTGGCAGTGAGAGAATGACGAACGACTTCTTCTCGTCTGCTTAAGGCTGTTTTTCACCCCACTTTTGTTTGAAAAACAGCCTATTTCTCGCCTCAATTTTTCTGGGGATTCCTCAGCCCACAGGGAGAGGGGATCGTCCGAGTCGCGGTTAGCTACTGTGACACAATTCCAACTTCCCCGACCCTTGGATTAAGTGAGCAAGAATATTAGAATCCCTGCCCCTCTAAACACAGTGCCTGAGGGAACGCCCCCTCTCCCTGTGGGAGAGGGTCGGGGTGAGGGGCATACGGCAGACCCAATGGATCAACGCGCGCTATACGCCTTCACCTGCCCGCTCAGCCCACTGATCCCATTCAGCTCCGCCAGCGAAGCCTGTAGCTTCTGCTTCGAGGCATCTGGGCCAACATAGATGCGGGTGATCTCACCCTGAACCGGTTTGGATGGCACAGTATAGGCCCGGTGCCCAGACAGACGCAGAGATGCGACGATCTCATTGACCTTGGCAGCATTCTTCAACGCCCCCAACTGCACCACGTAAGCCTGGCCAGCCGGTGCCTTTTCTGCAACCGCAGGCTTGGTTTCAGGCTTCGGCTCTGGTTTCACTTCCGGCTTTGGCTCTACCTTTGGCGGTGGTGGCACCGGCTTAGGTTTCACTTCCACTGGCTTCACCTCTACCGGTTTAGGTTCCACGGGCTTAGGTTTAGCTGGCTGAACCGGTTTGGTTTCGATTGGCGGCGGAGCAACGACCGCAGGCTGCTGCTGCGGTTGGGTAGTTTGATTAGCCGCCTGCTGGGCGGCGGCCTGCTGCTGTTCAACCAAAGCACCAGCCCCTTCCGGTGGAACCGAAGGTAGCGCCTGATTGGCCGGCGGGATCACGTCGATTTCATGAGCATCACCCGGTTTGGGCACCAACGGGATCGCCGCAAACTCATCCTCATAATGCTTTTTTTTGCCGTCAAGCAGCCCCGGTAGGACAATCACCCCCAGGGCAACCAAAATCACGGTACCAACCAGTCGATTCTGAAATTTACTTGCCACTCACACTCCCCGCCTCTCGTCTAACGCCGCCATCACGTGGGCAACAGTGTGGAAAGACCCACAGACGATCACAATATCCTGAATACCCGCGTCCTGCATAGCCTGACGCCAGGCAGTTTCGACATCGGCAAACTTGCGTGGTTCCGTTAAATGCTGTGCCAATAGTTCAACGCTAGCCCCGCGCGGGCCTTCCAGCGGCGCGCAGTACCACACGTCCACCTGTTCATTCAGGCAGGCCAGCGTACCGGCAATGTCTTTGTCCGACAGCATTCCCACCACCGCGCGTACCACACCGCCATTGCGGGGTAGCTTCGCCAGTTGCCGAGCTAGATAAGCTGCCGCATGCGGGTTATGGGCAACGTCCAGGATCAGCTGCGGGTTCTGCTGCACGGTCTGAAAACGCCCTGGCAAAGCGGCCTGCTGCAGACCGGCAAAAATCGCCTTCTCGTCGATTTCCAGCGCCGAATAGTGCAGCGCAGCCAATGCCGTCGCCGCGTTCGCCAAGGGGACGTTAGGCATAGGGAGATCGGTCAGGCGTGTACCGCCCCCTTCCCATTGCCAGCGTTCACCCTGTTCGCTGAACGACCAGGCTTCATCACGGCGGTACAGTTGAGCGTTGAGATCTTCCGCTACCTGCCGGATACTGTGTGGCATATCCGGCTCACCGACCACGGCAGGCTTGCCGCCACGGAATATCCCCGCCTTCTCGCGGCCAATGCTTCCACGATCGTGGCCTAGCCAGTCGGTGTGATCCAACGCAATGCTGGTTACCACGGCGACGCTTGGCTCAACGATATTGGTCGCGTCCAGACGCCCACCCAGGCCCACTTCCAGGATCACTACGTCGAGCCTGGCCTGTTTAAACAGCTGTAACGCCGACAGGGTGCCAAATTCGAAATAAGTCAGCGAAGTTTCCCCCCGGCCAGCTTCAATCGCGGCAAAGGAGCGGCTGTGTTCAGCCTCACTCAGCTCTTCGCCCTGAATGCGTACCCGTTCGGTATAACGCACCAGATGCGGTGAACTGTAAACTCCGACCCGCAGCCCGGCAGCCAGCAAAATGGCCTCTAACGTGCGGCAGGTGGTACCTTTGCCGTTAGTACCGGCAACGGTAAATACCGTAGGAGCAGGAGTGAGAAGGTCAAGATGCGCCGCAACGTGTTGCACACGCTCCAGGCCGAGTTCGATCGCCTGGCTATGCAGACGTTCCAGATAGTAAAGCCACGAGCTCAATGGCGACGTGGCTTGGGGAATTTGGTGGTTTTGCATGAGTCCCATCACTGACTTTGGGTTCATAAATCCGTAAGACACATCGCCCTGACGGCGTCAAAAGCGATGCTCTTCGTTTCCCGCCGTAACTTAGCCACAAAATGACGACGGAACCCGGCACGGGCTTGCACCTATACCGGGTCTCGGGCTGATCCTCAGGCGTTGGCCTGATTTTCCTGAGCGATGACCGACGCGGCCTCATCGAAATGCGGCTGCGGCTGGTTGGTCAGCTTGGAGAGAATGCTGGCCAGGGTCTGACGCATCATCGGACGGCGCACAATCATGTCGATGGCGCCCTTTTCAATCAGGAACTCACTGCGCTGGAAACCCGGCGGCAGTTTTTCACGTACGGTTTGCTCGATAACCCGTGGCCCGGCAAAGCCGATCAGCGCTTTTGGCTCGGCAATGTTGATATCGCCCAGCATCGCCAGGCTGGCGGATACACCACCCATGGTCGGATCGGTCAGAACCGAAATATACGGCAGGCCACGCTCTTGCAGCTTGGCCAAAGCGGCACTGGTTTTCGCCATCTGCATCAGCGACATCAGCGCTTCCTGCATACGCGCACCGCCACTGGCAGAGAAGCACACCAGCGGGCAGTTATCTTCCAGCGCCTGCTCAACCGCACGCACAAAGCGCGCGCCGACCACGGAAGACATCGAACCACCGATAAAGGCGAATTCGAAGGAGGCCGCGACGATCGGCATGCCATACAGCGTGCCCTTCATCACCACCAGCGCGTCTTTCTCGCCGGTCGCTTTCTGTGCGGCAACCAGGCGATCTTTGTACTTTTTGGAATCCTTGAACTTCAGAACGTCTTTCGGCTCCAGTTCGCTGCCCAGTTCCACTTCACTGCCTTCATCCAGCAAGGTATGCAGACGCATACGGGCTGACATGCGCATGTGGTGGTCGCACTTCGGGCATACCTCAAGGTTACGCTCCAGTTCGGCACGGTAAAGGACCTGACCACAGCTATCGCATTTGGTCCAGACCCCTTCAGGAATGCTCACCTTGCGGGTTTGCGTAACATTGCTTTTGTTGAGAATTCGTTCAATCCAGCTCATCGATGACCTTTCTGTTTGAACCTGGCAGACACCCGTCCGCTGTTCATGCCTTAACAATCCTCCCGAAACACACCCCATGCAAAAATGCCGAGCCAGGCGCAGCGAGTGCGCTACCAGGGCATTGGCTTCAGGGTCGTTCGCGGGAACAGACCATAAATGTCGCTCATTAAACCATATCGGCCCGATTGTGTGGACAAAAAACTGGTCGAACCGACGGGTTAAGCGGTGTTTTTACTGTTTTTGTTGGCGGGCAGCCGCGCGTTTATGGCGCCAGATTTCAATAATGCCCGGCAGAATTGAAACCAGGATGATGCCAACAATCAACAACTTCAAGTTTTCCTGCACGATCGGCAAGTCGCCAAACAGGTAGCCAGCATAAGTGAACAGCAGCACCCAAAGTAGCGCACCAATCACGTTATAGGCAGCAAAGTGGCGATAGGACATATGCCCCATACCAGCGACGAACGGCGCAAAGGTACGCACGATCGGCACAAATCGTGCCAGAATAATGGTTTTTCCGCCGTGTTTCTCGTAGAACTGGTGGGTTTTGTCCAGATAGCTACGACGGAAAATTTTCGACTCCGGGTTGCTGAACAGCTTTTCGCCGAACAGCCGACCAATAGTGTAGTTGACGGCATCGCCAATCACCGCCGCAATCACCATCAACGCCACCATGGTATGCACGTTGAGATCGTTGGAAGGTAACGCGGCCAGCGCACCGGCGACAAACAGCAGAGAATCCCCCGGCAGGAACGGCGTAACCACCAGCCCGGTTTCACAAAACAGGATCAGAAACAGAATACCGTAAACCCACATACCGTATTGCGCGACCAGTTCTGCCAGGTGCACATCAATATGCAAAATAAAATCAATCAGAAACTTGATGATGTCCATAAACTCTCTCAATTGACCGGGTGTCTCTCTCACCCAGCGTTGGCACCCATAAATAACGTATTAATCTGCCTGCCTGCCAGTTAATCGTCGGCTAAAAACAGCGGCCCCATCGGCGGCCGGGGCAAAGCAAACGATTCTGGATAATCAACCGCGACCAGATACAGGCCTTCGGCCCGTGCGGTAGCGGCCGCCAGGCTGCGATCTTTGAGCGCCAACAGCTCGCCCATCCAGTTTTCATCCTGATTGCCACAGCCAATCTCCATCAGGCTGCCAACAATGTTGCGCACCATATGATGGACAAAGGCGTTGGCCTTTATATCTACCACGATATATTCGCCATAGCGCGAAACCTTAACGTGTTTTACGTTTCGCCACGGCGTACGTGACTGGCATTGCACCGCCCGGAATGAGGTAAAGTCGTTTTCCCCCAGCAAGGCCTGCGCGGCACGATGCATGCGCTCGGCATCCAGCGGATGATAAAAGTGCGTCACTCCCTGCTGCAAAACCGCCGGGCGATAGCGGTGATTATAAATAATGTAGCGATAACGCCGCGCGGTGGCGCTGAAACGAGCATGAAAATCGCTGCTGACCTCTTTGACCCAGCGTACCGCGATATCCGGCGGCAAATGGCTATTCACCCCCATCGTCCAGGCGGCGTCTTTGCGCTGTGCGACGGTTTCGAAATGCACCACTTGCCCGGTAGCATGCACCCCGGCATCGGTTCGCCCGGCACAGAATACGCCGATAGGCGCATCCGCCACCTTGCTTAACGCTTTTTCCAGGCAAGCCTGGACGCTGGTGACCTCTTGCTGACGCTGCCAGCCGTAATAACGGCTGCCGTCATACTCGATCCCCAGCGCAATTTTCAGCATTGGCTGGGTTGGCAACTCCACCTCGGACATCAGTACATCTGCTCCTGCAACAGCCGTTCAGCGGTTTCGATCGCCATCAACGCGCCGCCAAAGCGCACGTTATCGGCCACCGACCAGAACTGCAGCATCTCGGGGATGCCGTAATCATTGCGCAGACAGCCAATGCTCAGCATATCGCTGCCGGAGGCTTCGGTAACCTGAGTCGGGTAATCGTCTTCTTCGCTCAGTTGGATATCTTCAGCCTGCTCCAGCTCGTGGCGAGCTTCTTCTGCCGCGATTGGGCGCAGCGCTTCCAGATGCACCACTTGCGCGTGGCCGTAGAAGACCGGCGACTGAACGCAGCTTACCGAGATCGGCAGCCCTTCGTCCTGTAGTACCTTACGCACCTGATCGACGATCAGACGCTCTTCACGCACGCTGCCCTGCTCATCGGTCATCAATGGCAGCAGGTTAAACGCCAACTGCTTGGCGAACACGCCCGGCTCCGCAGGGATACCGTTCAGCAGACGCGCACTCTGGCCAGCCAGATCGTCCACCGCGACCTTGCCGCGTGCCGAAACCGACATCAGCGTGGTGACGTGCAAGCGGGAAAGCCCGGCCTGTTCGGTCAGCGGCTTAATCGCCGTCAACAGCTGGCTCACCATGCTGTCGGCCACCGCCACGATATTGCGGTTGCGGTAATCCGCCAGCACCTGAGGGTTAACGCCTGGCACCACCAACGGCACGTCCGGTTCCAGGGCAAAATAGCCGCTGGTGTCGATCACCAGGCAGCCCATGTTGCCCGCATCATCGGCGTAACGGGCAGCGGCTTCGCTACCGGCAACAAAGAACGCCAATTGCGCCTGCGACCAGTCGAATTCTTCTACGTTTTCTACCAACAGGGATTTACCGTTGAAACGCACCGTGGCACCAGCGCTACGTTCGCTGGCTAAAGGAAAGAGTTCACCCACCGGGAACTGGCGTTCCTGTAATAATTCCAGCAACGCTTCACCTACTGCGCCAGTGGCACCGAGCAGAGCGATATTCCAGCCGTCAGACATTGGGTTTCTCCAGAGTATTTGATTCAAATGCAAACGGGCGATGCAGTCACCGCCCGATAAACTTTACCGCTTATTGCTTAAGGCAACCTTACGCGTTGTCCTTTACAGAACGCCGAAACCCAGTTTGTGCAGCAGTTCCGCACTGGCGCTGTCATCGCACTGCACCCGCAGTGAAGACCATTCCCGGCGTTCCTGATAATGCTTGCGCAGGCGATCAAATTCACCCGGCAGCCCGGCAACTTGCCGCAGCGGTGCATCATCGCGGCGCACATCATACACCAAGTGCATCAATCGTTTTAACTTGCCTTCATCCAGCGGCCCATTGAGGCGGATTTCGCTGAACTCTGGCACCGGCAGCAACGAGGCCAGCTCGATAGCTTGCGGCTGCCCCAGATGCTGGGCAAAGGCTTCAAACACCTGCGTGGTGCCGCGTGCCTTGCCTTCCAGCGTGTAACCGGCGATATGGGCGGTGCCAATATCCACCCGATCCAGCAATGGCACGCTGAGATCCGGCTCCGGCTCCCACACGTCCAGTACCGTACTCAATCGCTTACCCCGCTCCAACACGTTAAGCAGCGCGGCGTTATGTACCACGGCACCCCGGCAGGCGTTGATCAGAATGCAATCGTCGGGCAAAGCATCCAGCAGATCCGCGTTGGCCAGATGCAACGATTTATACGGGCCAGTCTTGTTCAACGGGGTATGGAACGTCAGCACATCGGCCTCTGCCACCAGCTTTTCCAACGGCCAGAATTCGCCGCTGTCCCCACGATCGGCGCGTGGTGGATCGCACAACAGAGTACGCACGCCCAAGGCTTTCAGGCGAGCATCCAGCCGAGAGCCAACGTTACCCACCCCCACGATCCCAACGGTTTTATCACGCAAAGAGAAGCCATCACGCTCCGCCAGCAACATTAATGACGAAAGCACATACTCCACCACCGCAATGGCGTTGCAGCCAGGGGCAGCCGAGAAACCAATCCCCGCCTGCTGCAACCACGCCTCGTCAACATGGTCAGTACCCGCCGTAGCGGTGCCAACGAAACCGATCTTGGTGCCAGCCAACAGCTCCTGATTCACTTTGGTCACCGAGCGCACCATCAAGGCGTCGGCTCCGGCCAGCGCATCGGTTGGGATCGGGCGACCAGGCACCGCCTGCACTTCCCCCAAGCGGCTAAACAAATCCACCGCATAGGGCATATTTTCATCAACCAGTATCTTCACGTCACTCTCCGAAGGTATACCCGTCGCCTTTCAAACCGCAGCTTGAAATTCATAGGGTATAGGTAAGCTGTAGCTACAAAATAGTGTGCCACCGAATGGCCTGGAAACCCAAGCTTGTTATGCCCGGTGAAATAGCGATGATTTTCTTCTAAGCTTTATTGAGTGTTTTCCGATAATCATCACGCAGGGAGGCGAACCTTCGCGTTAGCTACCGGCTAACAGACGGAAACAAATCGAAAATCAAGGCGTTAACCATGAAAAAAGCGACACTTGTTCTGGCGATCGTTGCAACACTCACCGCCGTTGGTACCGCTCAGGCTGAAAACGTGACTCCCCAAGCAGTGGCCACCTGGCCTGCGATAGCGGTGAAAGATACCGCCAGCCAATTGGTCGTTACGCCCATTGGCAACCTGTATTTCCAATATGCTGAAGGCGCCAAGCGCTTCAACAGCCAGCAAGGTCTGTTCGACGTGGCTCTCAAAGGCGAAGGAACCGCAATTAAACTGACCGCCAAACTGGTTTCCAATACCCTGACTCAGTTGGGCACCTCCGGTTCTACCCTGGAAGTGGGGGTTAAACACCACGGCGCTGCGATAACAAAAACCGCTCAAACCACCCTGATTGATACCTCTGCCGGTTTGTCAGGCGGTAATCTGAGTAAACTTGCCAACGCTGACAAGCAGCCAGGCCGCCACAGTGCGCAAGACTACTTCGATTTCAATATCATCGCTGCGACGGCTGATGGCACGACCCCAGTGACCGACTTCAGCACCTTGCCAGCAGGTACCTGGAGTGGGGATGTGAACGTTCGGTTCGACGTAACCTGGGCCAGTTGATGTCATGCCCGGCGGAAACGTTCTGGCGTGGTGCCGGCGATCTGCTGGAACATCACAATAAACGCGGAAGCCGAGCTATAGCCGACATCGAGCGCCACCTCCTGTACGGTTTTCCCCTGTTCGAGCAGTGAGAGCGCATGTAAAAAACGCAGGCGCTGCCGCCACTCGCTAAACGACATGCCCAGTTCCTGCTGGCAACGGCGCGAAAGCGTCCGTTCGGTGGTATACACCTTGCTGGCCCACACCGCCAATGAGGTATTGTCCGCAGGGCAACGCTCCAGCGCCTGTAATACTGGCCCCAAAAACTTGTCTTGCGAGGTCGGCAGATAGGTCTGTTGAACCGGGGAAATCCGCAGTTGATCGATCAGCACTCGGCACAGACGCAGATCCTCTTCGCTAATGGGCTCCAGCATTTTGCGCCCCAGGCAATCCTCGACAATGGCGCTGAAAACCGGCGATACGTTGATCAGACAGGCCTCTTCTGGCAACCCGGCGCACAAGGATTTGGCGATATTGATGGTGCGGAACAGCACCGGTTTGCGGTTATGGCTGGAATGCTCCATTCCCGGCGGCAACCAGACGGCAAACTCCGGCGGCGCCAAAAAGCGCTGCCCGGCAATATTCAGCGCGATCACCCCGGTTTTGACGCAAATCAGCTGCCCCCAGTCGTGACTGTGCGGCAGATATTCGGTATCCGCATTGGTTTCTTCGCAGCGGAAAAACAGCGTGCGCGGTGCCGCAACGTCTGCGGTGGGATAATTACGGGTTTCGGCCATGGTGAAGTTGTCTTGATTTCGCGAAATGCTGTCTGATTTTGACTATATATAATAAACCGGACACCGGTAGACTAGCCAGCATGTTATTCGTTGTTGAGAATTATTATCATGAACGTGCTATTTCCCCTGCTGGCGGTGCTGATCTGGTCGATTAACGCCGTGGTCAGTAAAGTATCGGCAACCGCCATCGATCCGGCGGCCATCTCCTTCTATCGCTGGGCATTGGCACTGATCGTGCTCACCCCTTTCGCACTGCCGGGAGCGCTCCGTAATTGGCCAGCCATTCGCGCCAACTGGTGGAAACTCATGATCCTGGGGTTGCTGGGGATGGTGCTCTATCAAAGCCTGGCCTATTACGCCGCGCATAGCGTCAGCGCGCTGTTTATGGGCATCCTCAACTCCCTGATCCCGCTGCTGACGGTGTTAATCGGCATTTTTGTCCTGCGCGTAGCCCCCACCGTGGGTATCGCACTGGGTAGCATCCTGTCTCTGGGCGGGCTGGTGTGGCTGGTTAGCGCGGGGCAACCGGGGTTGCTGCTGCAACACGGCATCGGCAAAGGCGAGCTGATGATGTTCGCCGCTTCGGCTTCCTACGCCCTGTACGGCGTATTGACCAAACGCTGGGCGATCCCGTTGCCCAACTGGCAGTCGTTGTATGTGCAGATCGTGTTTGGTGTGGTACTGCTGTTGCCGAATTTCCTGATGGCGCATGACGTGCAGCTTACCAGCCAGAACATCCCACTGGTGCTGTTTGCCGGTATCCCTGCGTCGATTGCCGCGCCGTTCCTGTGGATCCAAGGGGTGATGCGCCTGGGAGCCAATAAGGCGTCGATCTTTATGAACCTGGCACCAGTGTTCACCGCGATAATTGCGGTTCTGTTCCTGCATGAACAGTTGCATAGCTACCATCTGATTGGCGGCGGTGTCGCTCTGCTGGGGGTGATCTTGTCACAGCGCCTGCGCACGCCGTTAGGGCGCAGAAAAACTGCCGAATAATCCATCGATCTCTGAATGGGCGCAGCATGCAGCGCCCCTACATTGGGTTCCGGTTAATGATCGAATACCTAGGGTAAGACTTAAAGAGCAGAGGATCCATCCTGAGCCAGGTGAGCAGCGGCCAGACGAATTTTTTCTTTCACCATTGCGATGCTCTGTTCTTCGATGAAAGCTAATGTATTCTCGCGGTCATAAGGTAAGTGGATATTAAACTGCATATCTTCCCGACAATCATCAGCGTCATCGCGACTATGCACCGTCACTCCAACATAAAGCATATGCCCATCTTCCATGTCATATATGCCCATATGAGTTACCCTATATTCCATTATATTCATCTCCATTTTTGACATTTTAGGTGCAGACTAGACGGTTATATCACCACCTACCCCATTAGAAAAAGTGGGCGGGGTTAACCCGCCCGACTTATTATTGGCGTATAATCTCAACAGCCTGTTCCAAGGCCGTAATATCATCGCTGGCCAACAAAGGCTGGATGCTGGCAAACGCCTCGGCGGGCAAATCGTAAATCTGCAACGCGAGTAAACGCTCGATTGTCTCCGCAGAGAACCGCCGTTTAATCATCCGGGCCGGATTGCCACCAACGATAGCGTAGGGCTCGACATCCGCAGTCACCACGCTACCGGCAGCAACTATCGCCCCTTCGCCAATCGTCACGCCAGGCATCAGCATGGCCCGCATCCCAATCCAGCAGCCGTCGCCAAGGCTGGTATCACCTTTAGGCAAATAAGACGCCTGGATGGTTTCCATAAAGGGATACAGGCTCAGCCAATCAATACGATGGGTATGATTCCCGCCCATCAGGATCACCGCTTCGGCACCGATACAGACATAATCGCCAATGTGCAACCTGTCTAGCTTCCCCAGGGGCTCCCACTGTTGGCTGACCGCATCGCCGTGCAAATAGCGCACCACGGAACGTTCAAAGCTGTCATCCCAGCAATGGCTGTAATAACTGTGGGTTCCCTTGATCAGGATATTAGGGTTGGTTACCGTCTGGTGGAGTAATTCTACTTGTGACCAGTGTTTCTCAGTCATGGCTTCTTCTCTTAATTTAATGCAAGAGCCACGGAACGTAATGTCAGTGGCAGCGTTTTCCGTTCATAAAACACTGCCCAATCAAGCGATAAGCGCTCGTTTTAACCTTGGATTAATGATCATTTGCTGTGTGCACCCTGTTGTTTCGCGGCCAATGGTAACAAACTGGCGCAGAAAACCAAGCCTACTTGGCTTTTCTCAGCATCAACACCCCGCCCATCACCAACGCGCTACCCAGTAGCTGTAACTGGTTCATGTTTTCCCCCAACAGGAAATAGGCAATGACCGCGGTAAACACCAGCTCCAGCGACAGGATCAGGTTGGCCACCGCCAGCGGCAGGGTTTTCAGGCTGATATTGTACAGGCCAAACCCCAGCAGCGTTGGCCCGGCGGCCAGCGTGAGCAGCAACAACCAGCCACTCCACTGAATGCCTTGCACTCCCTGGGACAGAAACCACAGGTCCCCTGCCATGCCGTGAAATGCCGCCAAGGGGAAAAACGTCAGCAAAGTGTTGAACAACCACTGGTATACGGCGGAAAAACCGAATACGTACAGGATGGTATTCCACACCGGGTAGCGCCGCTCGCTGGCGATACGCCCGCCGAGGGTATACAAGGTATAACCAATGCCGGACAGCATGCCGACCATAAGCCCCAACAGATCAAACCGGCTGTTGCCCATGCTGTCGCCGTTGCTAACCAGGAAGCAGCCGCCCAGGCTGACCACAATCACCAACAACTCGCGCAGACTGAGGCGTTCGTTGTACATCATCCAGCCCAGGAATACGGTAAAACCGACCGAGCAGTAGGTCAAAATAGTTGCCACCGAGGCGCCATTGAGCGCCACCGATAACGTCCATAAGCTGTTAAACAGCGCCAACAGCAAACCGTAGCCAGCGTAGAACGGCACCTGTTCACGGCGCAGATAGGCCCATTGCGGTTTGAACAGCAGCAATAACGGTAACAACACCAGGGCCACCAGGGCCGCACGCCAGAAAGCCAGCACCAACGTCGGTAGACGGTAATACTCGGTCAACGCACGGATGATGATGGCGGTGAAGGCCAGCAGCATGGCGCTGATAATGGCGATCACGTAACCCTGGTGGGTTCCCCGCAGGATCCCTCCACTGACCACAACTGGTTCTGCTACAACACCCGTCGGTAATGACATAACACCCTCAAAATTCCACCGCTTAATCATCTGGTGGAGATTTTAACGCGGCCAGATTTTGCCACCATAGCCACTTTACTACGATGTTGTACAGGCCACTTTTGTCGGTGCCAAGCCTTGTTACTCTGGGATATAGTGAAAACAGACTTTTTTGACCGGGCCAATTTCATGCATATTCCACTGGATCGTCAGCAGGACATTCCGCTGTATCTACAGATCGAAGAAGCGCTGCGCCGCGCCATTCTTGGCGGCACCTTTGCCGATGGCGATAAATTGCCGTCAACGCGCAGCCTGGCCGCCGAGCTTTCGGTCAGCCGCCTGACGGTGGAAAGTGCCTACGCCGAACTGACGGCCAAAGGATTGTTACAACAGCGGCGCGGCAGCGGAGCCTATGTCCGCCACCTGCAACCGGCCCCCGTGCAGCAACGGCCAGCATCCAGCAAGGAGCTATTCCCTGCGGATCGTTTCACCACCACGACGTCGCGGCTGGACGGTTATCCGGATATTCCTTTGCCGGAGCACATCATCAACTTTGCCGCTGGCGTCGGCAGCCCCAAGGTGTTCCCGCTTGAGGCGTTCCGCAAGATCCTGCTGTCGATCCTCAGCCGTCATGCGGAAGAGGCTTTCAGCTATGGTGATTATTGTGGTTACTACCCGCTGCGCGACACGCTGAGCCGGATCCTGACGGCACAAGGTATCCCCACCCGTGCCGAACAGGTGCTGATCACCAACGGCTCGCAACATGCCATCAGTCTGATTTTCCAGACGCTATTGCGCCCAGGGGATACGGTGATTGTCGAAGAGCCCACCTATGCCGAAGCTCTGGGGTTGCTGCGCCTGCACCAGATCAACATTGTTCCAGTACCCAGCGATCGTCACGGCATGCGCGTTGAACAACTACCGGAGCTGATCGCCCGGCATCAGCCCAAAATGATTTACACCATTCCCAATTTCAATAACCCCACCGGGCGCTGTATGAGCGAAACCCGCCGCAGCCGCTTGCTGGCGTTGGCGCAACAGGCCGGCATAGTGATCCTGGAGGACGATTTTGTCGGCGATCTGCGTTACAACGGTAAAAGCCTGCCGTCACTGCGCGCCATGGCTCCCGCAGGCACGGTGATCTATGTCAGTACCTTCTCCAAGATGCTGCTGCCCAGTATGCGCATCGGTTATCTGGTGGCGGACAGCGAACAGTATCTGCAATTCTCACGGCTCAAGCACGTCGACAGCTTTACCAGCTCCAACCTGATCCAGCGCGCGCTCGACGCCTTTGTCACCGTTGGCAGCTACGACAAGCAGCTGCGCCGCGCGGGAAGGATGTACCGCCAGCACCGTGATGCGATGGTGGCTGCATTAAGCGAGCACCTGCCGCCGGGCTGCCGGTTTGAAATCCCTGCGGGAGGGCTGTTTATCTGGCTGGAATTACCCCCCACCGTCAGTACCACAACGTTGATGCCAATAGCCTGGCAACGGGGCGTCACCTTTGCCCGTGGCGAATGCTTTTATGTTGAGGAACAGCACGGCGCACATGGCTTGCGGTTGAATTTTGCCGCCAATACGCCGGAGCTGATTACCGAAGGGATAGCCCGGCTTTGCCGGGCGATTGTTAAGGTTATGGGGAATTAAACGCTGGCCCACCAGAGCCGCAGTTTCATGCCCCAATAGCTGGTCCAGCCGGTCGTGCTCTGCACTACCTTGCCCTGAGAGATCACCACGAGGGTTGGCGTTACGCCAATCTGCCATTGCGCGGATAGCTTGCCCTGCTCATCGTTAACTACCGGCAGTTGCAGCTTCTTGGCCGCCAGCCACTGCTCAACCTGCTGGTCATTGCCCGAACGCAGCGCCACGGTCATCACGTTACCGCCGTTTGCCACCAGCTTGGCCACGTAAGGCGTGGTAAAGCGGCAAACCCCGCACCAACTGGCCCAGAAATAGACCAACAAAGGTTTATCCTGGCTGAGTTGCGCCAACGACACCGGCTCTCCGTCCAAGGTTTCCAGCATGTGTTGGTCAAAGGCAAACGGAGCCTGTGGAGCTCGCCACCAGTCCATGGCAAACATCACGCCCAGCACGAGCAACAGCAAAATCAGCAGTTCGCGCGTCCAGCGCCGCAACCTAGCCATTTTTTACCTTCGCCAGTTGTTGCTTCACTAACGCTTCCAGATCCTGATAAGACACCGCGCCCGGCAGCATCTGATCGCCAATCAGGGTGGCCGGAGTTCCCTGCACGCCAAACTGTTCCGCCAACTGCATATTAGTGCGCAGCGTGGTCATGCTCTGCTCGCTGGGGGCAACCTGCTTAACGCCGGTTTTCTCTTGCGCTGCGGCGATGCTGGCGTTGTCATGAAAGCCTTTTTTCGCCATCAGGCGTTGATGCAACGGCCAGAACTGTTCGGGATGCTGTTCCCAGGCCGTCAGCGCCACCCGTGATGAGGCGATCGAGCTTTCCCCTTTGAACGGCAGCAGTTTCACCACCAGCGCCACATCGGGATATTTGTTGACGATCTTCTCCAACATCGGATCAAACTGCTTACAGTACGGGCAGTTGTAATCGGTGAAAGCCACCAGCGTCAACTTGGCATTCTTGGCCCCCAACCTTGGGCTGGCAGGATCGTCGAACAGGATTTTGCTATTTTTCTCAATTGCCTGGCCGATTTGCTGGTCGTTGGTTTGCTGCTGCCAGGCGTTAACCGCTTCCGCCAGAATATCCGGGTTAGAGACCAGCGTTTCGCGGATCAGCTCTTTGATCCGCACTTCCTGTTCGGCGGTGAAAGGAGCCGCAGCCCAGACCGGGGTGACAATCAGCAGCAGTAACATTAGTACCTTGTTCATTATTGGTTTCCTTTGGCAGTAGACAGAGCTTGCAGAACGGCTTCGCGAGTGAGCAGCGGTGACAACACTTCGCCGTCTGGCGTGCCGGGGCCATAGATTTGGTTAAAGGGAACGGCAACGCTGCCGCGCTGTTGCAGGAAGGTCGAGATGGTTTCCGACGGGCGGCTCCAGTCACCGCGCAGCGCCACTACATCCTCGGCGCTGAGTGCTTTTTGCACCTCGTCGCGCAGCAATACGTTGTATTTATTAGCTTTGCAGGTTACACACCAGTCGGCGGTCACGTCGACAAACACCCGTTTGTTTGCGGCCAACGCCTGCACAATCGCCTGCTCAGAAAGCGGTTGCCAGGCAATATTGTCGTGTAACGGCTGTCGCCACTGGCTGGCCGTCAGCGATCCCACCAGCAATGCCAAACCACCGACCACCAACACGCTGGCCGCCGCGATCCCCGCTGAACGGGCACCTAACCGTTGCCACACCGCCAGCAATAAACCGAGCAGCAAGATGGCACCGACAATCAGAGTCGGCCTGACGCCGATATGGTTGGTCATCAGGCTAAGCAACCAGAGCGAAGACACCAGCATTAGCAGGCCCAGCGCCAACCTCATCCCGTTCATCCAGCGGCCAGGACGCGGCAAGCGTAACGCCAGCGCAGGCCAGGCGGCAATCAGCAACCAAGGCAGACTCATGCCAATTCCCAGGGCCACAAACATGCCCCAGAGCACCGGCAACGAGGCCGCCAACGCAAAGGCCACCGCCGTTCCCAGGAAAGGTGCCGAGCAAGGCGTTGCCAGTAATGTGGCAAACGCTCCCTGCCAGAAATGGCCGCTCAAGCCACGCCCGTTATGGGTGGCCAGCCTGGTATTCAACGAGGAGGAGAGTTGCAGGTGGAACAGGCCGAACAGATTGGCGCTGAACAGCAGCGTCACCAGCACCATAAAGCCGATAAACCACGGGTTTTGGAATTGGATACCCCAGCCCAGCGCGTGATTGCTCAGGCGTAGTAGCGTCATCAGCAGGGCCAGCGCCATGAAAGACACCACGATCCCCAAGGATGAGGCCAGAAATTGCCAACGCACACTACGCCGATCCCGCTGTTCAACCTGCAAGATGGAGCCTAGCTTCATCCCCAGCACTGGCAGCACGCAAGGCATCAGGTTAAGAATGAAACCGCCCGCTAACGCCATCAACACCGCTTGCCACAAGGGGAAAGCCGCGGTGGAGGGCAAAGCAAGCGGCCCGCCAATGGTCAGCGTAGCCTCCTGAGCGATCCCTCCATCGCTGATGACCAGCCGCAGCGCTTTACCACGCAGATCTGGTGCGGCATCCCCCCAGCCATCACTCACGGGAACTCGCGCTTGCAGGCTCTCGCCATCACTGCTGACCGTTGGTTTGCCCAGATCGGCCCCCGCCAAAGTATCAAAGAACAGCTCAGGCTGCTGCCAGCCCGCACTACGCTGTGCGCTAATCTGCAACTCACCGTGGTGATAACCGGCACGCAGGCTGTCCACCAGCCCGCTGGCAATCGGCACCTGTCCCATCGCCTGAGCAAAGTCGTGATTGAACTTCGGGTCAGCCGGGGTGGTGAGATCCAGTTTGAACGGATAGTCGGTCAGGATACAGACGTTGCTACAGGTGGATAAGGTAAGCGTCCCCGCCAGTTGCTGCGGCACAGCTCCCTTTAACACGATGGGCAGCGTTACCCGCTGCTGATAGCCCTGCGTCGAAATCCCCGCCACGTCAAAGCGCTGCGGCGTTGGCCAGAACCAGGTTGCCGGTGGCGGGTTGCCCTGCCAGGTGATAGCTGGCGCAATACCCCCTTCCCCTGGCGAGCGCCAGTAGGTTTTCCACCCTTTTTCCAGCTCAACGGAGAGCAGCACACGGGTTTCTTCCCCGTTGCTGGTGTCGGCACGCAGCCTGACTTGCGCATGATCGTTCTGCGGGCTTTGCAGCCAGCCGCTATCCGCCGCCTGTGTCGCAGGTAGCCAAAGCACTAACAGGCAAGCCAATGCCAGCCTGATGATATTCCACATAGTTGTTCTCCATAAATAAATTAGTCACTCGGTTTGGCGAGGGATTAACTCATTCACGGAACACGCATAATCGCAGATGGACCCTGAGGGTGGTGGGGGAAATAACGCGTACAGGAGGGTACGGCAGGCGTGGAGCAATGATCGGAGCCAGCAGGACCAGCAACATCCCCAGGCCAAACAGCACGTTTTCAAACATCACCGGGGGAGAGGCCAACAGCGATTTGGCACTCAGCTCACAGGGAGTCGTGGTGGTGGCCTCTTCATCACCGCTGGCCGAGGACTGGCTGACGCTGACAGTGGGCAGGCCAAGGGCCAGTTGCAAGGTATGCAGACCTGCCATGCGCTGGGTGAGGCACGTCAGTACCACCAGGCAAGCCAGGGTTAAAAACCATTTTGCAATCCGCTGTCGATTAATCATCACGCCCTCAATACCATATCTGCGCCTATCTTAGCGGCGCAAATGGGATAAGCAACGTTTGGCCTGTAAAGAAATGTCTGGCGAGCAGTATTGATAGCACGAAATTACAGGTATCATAAGCGATTAAGCCTGTGCTTTTCGCCGGGTATGTCGACTTTATACACTGCGAAGGACTGGTGATATGCAACCATTAAGTGGACCTGGCGCTCCTGGAGCAGCCGATCACCCTCCGACCGCCGGCATTGCCCCACCTGCCGACGATCAACCACTCTCCCCGGTCCAACGCACCCAGTTGGAAAAACTGATCGTGAAAATCATGGCCCTCAGCCCGGCCAAATCCGCTGAGATCTGGGCAACGCTGCGTCATGAATTAGGGGCGGATAATCACAGCGAACTGTTGGCGCGCCATTTCCAACCGGCGGAGCAGCTACTGCAAAACCGCCTTGGCGTGGCACAACAGAACCATGCCAGCCGCCAACTGCTGCAACAGCTCACCGAACTGCTGCCACAAGGCAATAACCGCCAGGCGGTCAGCGACTTTATCCGCCAGCAGTTTGGCCATACGGTGTTAAGCCAGTTAAGCCACCCACAGCTCCAGCAAGTGTTGAACCTGCTGCAAACCGGCGAACTGACTATCCCTCACCCGCAACAAACGGCCACCAGCGATCGCCCGCTGCAGCCTGCGGAACATCAGCACTTGCAACAGCAGGTGACCAAACTCAGTGCGGCTACCGGCGAAACTCCGGCCAAACTCTGGCAGACACTGTTCGATCTGGTCGGGGTAAAAATCAACGATCCGTTGCCCGCACGCCACTTCCAACTGCTCAGTCAGTTTATGCAGGTGAAATTGGCACTCAGTCCGCAAACGGCACCGACGCTACATAACCTGCTGGCGGTATTGAAACAGCCAGCAGACCAGCAGGAGCAGCAACAGCTAAATGACTATTGCCAGAGCCGCTTTAACGGCAACCTCGATACGCCGTTGACTCACGCACAGCTGAACGACGTGATCCAGCAGCTGTTTACCCGCCGTCTGGACAAGGCTGGCCATGTCTCGTCGTTACACAGTGACGCCCAACAGCCACAGCCATTGCTCAACCCGCTGATCGCTGTTCTGCCGCAGCCTTTACAGTCGGTGTTCAGTAAGCCTTTGGCGCTGGTTGTCGGCATTATCGTATTGGCATTGATACTGTGGACGCTGTTCTAACAGCCGCACTCCGCCGCTTTATCTCGCCCCTGCATCGTCCCCTGCTCAACACCGATGGCCACAGGATGGCCATCGCGTAGCCAGAAATCCAGTCCGCCAATCAGCTCTTTGACCCGAAAACCGAGCTTGGCCAACTTGTATGCCCCCTGGGTGGAACCGTTACAGCCGATACCGTCGCAGTAGGTGACATAGACCTTGTCACGCTCGAGAGATGAGGTGCTGCTTTCATCCATTAAGCGGTGGGGAAAGCTCAGCGCTCCAGGAATATGCCCGGCGGAGTAAAGCGCGCTGGCACGGGTATCGATCACCACAATCTCGCTGACGCCATTGCGCAAATCTTCCGCCACATCCGCCGAGTCGGCGTAAAAGCTGAGCTTAGCCGCCAGATAATCCAGGCTTTGTGCTACCGCTGCCGGGGGAAAAGCCAATACCAGTGAAGAGACGTTCATAGTGCAACTCCAGTGCCTTAAGGTTGATGACAATAGTGCCTGATTTTGGTCTTATGGTTGAGACCCATTTTACCAAGGTAATAAGACCGATTATGTCTCAGGTATTGCTGACGCTATTTCAACAGGCGGATAACGCTAAGGGCACGCTACGTGAGCGAGTGTGTAATACGCTACGCACGGCGATCCATAGCGGCACGTTAAGCGCGGGCCAGCGGCTACCCTCCTCGCGGGTTCTGGCGGCCGATCTGGGCGTCTCACGGGTTACCGCCGAAGCCGCCTATGCACAGCTGGAAGCCGAGGGATATCTACATCGTCGGGTGGGCCAAGGCACCTTTGTCGCTATCCAGATCGCCAAGCCTGCGCCAATACGCAAATCCAGCGGCCAACTGCGGCTTTCACAGCGCGGTTTGGCGATTGTGCAAACCGGGGGCTGCCGCGATCCACAGCAGCCACTGCCGTTTGCTGCCGGTTCACCGGATCTGCGCGCCTTCCCACTGAAGCTGTGGCAACAGCTCACGGCCCAACGGTTACGGCTACAGGGGGAAAAACTGCTGCGTTATGGCGATCCCCAAGGCTACTTGCCGCTGCGTGAAGCCATTGCCGGTTACGTCGGCCAAACCCGCGGCGTGAACTGCGACGCGGAACAGGTGATCGTACTGACCAGTTCCCAACAGGCATTGCAGCTGATTGCCACCTTGCTGATCGATAACGGAGATGTGGTGTGGGTCGAGGAGCCTAGTTACAACGGGGCCAAGAACGCATTTACCAGCGCGGGAGCTAATTTGGTACCGGTGGCAGTGGATGAGGCCGGGCTGCGGCCAGACGGTTCGCTACCTCCCCCTCGCCTGATCTATCTGACGCCTTCGCATCAGTACCCCACCGGCGTGGCACTCAGCCTGGAACGGCGATTGTCCCTATTGGAACAGGCGCGGCAATCGCAAAGTTGGATTATTGAGGATGACTACGACAGCGAGTTTCACTATGACGGCCAACCAATGCCCGCCATGCAGGGTCTGGATCGCCACGGCACGGTGCTGTATGTCGGCACTTTCTCCAAAGCGCTGTTCCCTTCGCTACGGCTAGCCTATCTGATTGTGCCCCCCGCGCTGGTGACGGCGTTTACCACCGCACGTTCGGTCTATGACGGCCATTGCGCTCAGTTGGCGCAGGCCGTCACGGCAGAGTTTATTCTGCAAGGGCATTTTGCTGCCCACATCCGCTACATGCGCCAACTCTATCGCAGCCGCCGTGATTGGCTACTGACACAGCTAGCACAGCACCTGTGGCATTTTGCCACGCCACAGCACGCGGGCGGCGGGCTACAGCTCGGCGTTTGGCTACCGGGGGGCCAAGAGGCAGAACTGACCCGACAGGCGCAACAGCTAGGCGTCATTACCCCCGGCCTGTCCACGCAGTATCAGAACGCCAGCGCCAGACGCGACGGCTGGTTATTGGGGTTCTCTGCCCTCACACCAGGGGAGATAACCTTGGCCGTGGAACGGTTGCGGCGAATTAACCCAGTAACAGCCAACCCACCAGAGTAGCCCAGGCCAGGAAGGGGATCGAATAGTAATGGAACCGCAGCCAGATCTGGCGTTCCCCCGCCATCCGCAGGGCGATCAGGTTCGCCAGAGATCCGATCGCCAGGCCAAATCCCCCGGCGTTTACCGCATAGGCCACCAGGGCGCTGGACGGCACATAGTTCAGCAACAAAATGGTCGCCGGAACGTTGCTGATCACTTGGGATAAAGCGATCCCCAACGCATACACGCTGCCATCCGCCAGCGAGGCAATCTGGTCAAACTGCGGCTGCAGCGCTGGCAGTTGGGTCAGCAAGCCAATATTGATAAACATGGCGAGAAATACGAAGATCAGGCTCCAGTCGATCTGCAGCAGCACCTGGCGAGCCAACAGCAGAAAACCGGCAAACACCAGTAACATGCCATACAACGGCACGTCCAAATCCAGGCAGATCAGAAAGGCCACATATAGCGCGACACTGGCCAGTAACAGGCGCATTTGATAAGGATAGGGTTGGGTGTTCGGGGCCTTAACAATTTTCCGCGCCGGGAAACTGAACCAGGTGACCACCAGCAGGCTCAGCATCATGATAATGCCGAAAGGTGCCATACGCCCGATAAACTCCATAAAGGTCAGCGAAGACTTGCTCCACAGCAAAATATTTTGCGGATTGCCAATCGGCGTCAGCAACGACCCGGCGTTAACCGCCAGTGCCTGGAAGATGATCAGGCGGCTTATCGGCAGTGAAGAGAGCTTTTTCAGCGTAATGGTCAACGGGATCACGATAAACAGCGCCACATCGTTGGTGAGAAACGACGACAGCACCGCAGCGGCACACACCAGAAACAGTGCCAGTGAGCGTTCACTTTGCAGGGTGTTCACGATCTGGCGGCCGATAAAATCGAAATAGCCGCTAACCTCAACGCCTTTGGTCAGCAGCATCAACCCCAGCAGGGTCATAATGGTGCGCCAATCGATAAAGCCAGAGAGTGCCCTCAGCGGCTGTGGCCCAATGGCGTACAGCAGCATCCCCATCAGCAGCAACGCATGCAGGAAGCGGTCATGCAAAAATGGCCTCAACAAACTGGTCACCGCATTTGAACTCATGGATTTACTCTTATTTTTCAAGCGAAGACTGGAAAACGACGTTAGCCGAAGCTCTTGAATTACGCCAGTAAAAAAGCACGTTGCCCTTTCCATTTATCGTATTTTGTTTTATACCCGTCGTCTTTCCCTGCTTTTAGGATTTTCTATGGCCAATTCCATTGCCAAAAGGCTGCTGCTCAGCGCGGCGCTGATGCTGCTAGCCGCCTGTAACGATGCCAACACCCGTCCCCAGATCGACATCGAAGGCAAAACCATGGGGACGTTCTATAGCGTGAAGGTCAGCGGCACTGTCACCGAGAGCAAACAACAATTGCAGCAGGAGATCGATGCGCTGTTGGAGCAGGCCAACGACGATATTTCCACTTACCGCCCCGATTCGGTGTTATCCCGCTTCAACCAGAACACCACTGCCGAGCCGCAGCCCATCCCCCGTGGAATGGCCGATATCATCCTCACCGCTCAGCGCATTGGCCGTGATACCGGGGGAGCTATGGATATCACCGTCGGCCCGTTGGTTAACCTGTGGGGTTTCGGCCCGGATAAGCGGGCCGTCAAAGTCCCCAGCCAGCAGCAGATCGATGCAGCCCGCCAGCATATTGGCCTGCAGCATCTGAAATTACTCAGCGACAGCCGGGGTGAATGGCTACAAAAAGATCTGCCGGAGATGTATGTCGATCTCTCCACGCTAGGCGAAGGTTACGGCGTGGATCAGTTGGTCCAGTTGATGGCGCGCAAAGGCATCACCAACTATCTGGTCTCGGTGGGCGGAGCCGTTTCATCACGCGGCGTGAATGGCCAGAACAAGCCTTGGAGGGTGGCAATCCAAAAGCCCACCGACCGGGAAAATGCGGTACAGGCGCTGGTGGATTTGCAAGGCTACGGCATCAGCACTGCAGGGAGTTACCGTAACTATTTCGAGCAGGACGGTCAGCGCTATTCCCATGTGATCGATCCCGTCACTGGGCGGCCTATCACCCATAAGCTGGTTTCCGTCACGGTGATTGCCCCTACGGCGTTGGAAGCCGATGGTTGGGATACCGGGTTGATGGTGCTGGGCACGGAAAAAGCGCTGAAACTGGCCGAAGAGAAAGGACTGGCGGTGTATCTGATCAGCAAAACCGATGACGGTTTCAACGCGGTGATGACGCCGCAGTTTAAGGCGTTTTTGGTGCAGTAAAGAGTTTTGGCTCACGTGTTGTCCCCTCACCCTAACCCTCTCCCACAGGGAGAGGGAACCGTTCGAGTTCGCTTTTCGTTACAGCAACTTACCTGACCATGGCACGAAATCAACTGCCTTTTACCCAGCTAATAGATGATCACGGCACCTTGCCACAACACCGTGCCAGCTCCCTCTCACAGGGAAAGGGGACCGTTCGAGTTCGCTATTCGTTACAGCAACTTACCTGACCATGGCACTGATCAACGGCCTTTTACCCAGCTAACAGATTGATCACGGCATCTTGCCACAACACCGTGCCAGCTCCCTCTCCCTGTGGGAGAGGGCTGGGTGAGGGGAACAAACGGCTGGGTACTACTCCATTATTCGTTACAGAAACTTACCCGCCCATGGCACTAATCAATTGCCTTTTACCCAGCTGACAGATTGATCACGGCACCTTGCCACAACACCGTGCCAGCTCCCTCTCCCTGTGGGAGAGGGTTGGGGTGAGGGGCCAATTACTCCACTTTCTCACCGGGTTTTTCATCCTTGCGGTGCAGCAGCGAATACACCGCCGGGATCACCAGCATCGATAGCAATGGCGCACTCACCATGCCGCCAATCATCGGTGCGGCAATCCGCTGCATCACCTCTGAACCTGCACCACCGCCCCACATAATCGGCAGTAAACCGGCCATAATGGTCGCCACCGTCATCACCTTCGGCCTGACGCGCAACACCGCCCCTTCGCTAATCGCCGCCATCAGTTGCTGATGACTCAACGGCTGGCCCAGTTGACGATGTTTCGCCAGCGCCTGATTCAGGTACAGCACCATAATCACGCCAAATTCCGCCGCCACCCCGGCAAGGGCAATAAAGCCCACCGCCCCCGCCACCGACAGGTTGTAATCTAGCAGGTACAGCAGCCAGACCCCGCCAATCAGCGCAAACGGCAGCGTCGCCATGATCAGCAGCGCATCGCTCACGCTGTTGAAGGTGACAAACAGCAGCACGAAGATGATCGCCAGCGTTACCGGTAGCACAATCTTCAACTGGGCGCTGGCGCGTTCCAGATACTCGAACTGCCCGGACCAACTGATGGAAACCCCGGCAGGCAGCTTCACCTGCTGTTCTACCACCCGCTGCATCTCCTCTACCGCCGATTTCAAATCGCGCCCACGCAGATCGACATAGATCCAATCGGAAAGCCGGGCGTTCTCGCTTTTCAGCATCGGCGGCCCTTCGGTGATGCGAATATCCGCCAGTTCTGCCAACGGTACTTGCCCACCGGTCGCCGTCACTACCGGTAATTCACGCAGCTTTTGCAGCGAATCACGGATCTCCCTTGGGTAACGGACGTTGATCGGATAACGCGCGCGCCCTTCAATGGTTTCAGCGATGTTTTCACCTCCTACCAACGTGGCAACCACCGATTGCAGCTCTTTCACCGAAACGCCGTAACGCGCCGCACGCTGGCGATCGATGTCGATATCCACATAGCGCCCTCCAGCCAAGCGCTCCGCCAGCGCGGAAGTCACACCCGGAACCTGCTTCACCACCTGCTCAATCTGGCTGGCCGCCTGCTCGATATCGGCAATATTGCTGCCGTTGACCTTGATGCCTACCGGGCTTTTGATGCCGGTCGCCAGCATATCCAGACGGTTACGGATCGGCGGCACCCAGACGTTGGCAATGCCGGGCACCTTGACCACGCTGTCCAGTTCGGACACCAGCTTGTCCATCGTCATGCCGGGCCGCCACTGGTCGCGGGGCTTAAAGCGAATGGTGGTTTCCAACATGGTTAGTGGAGCCGGATCGGTTGCCGTCTCCGCCCGCCCGGCCTTGCCAAATACCGTGTCCACTTCCGGCACGGTTTTGATCAACCGGTCGGTCAGTTGCAGCAGCCGCGCCGCCTCGCGGGCCGATATCCCCGGCAGAGTCGAAGGCATATACAGCAGATCCCCTTCGTCCAATGGTGGCATAAACTCGCTGCCCAGGCGGCTGAGAGGGAATAAGGTCAGCACCAGTAGCAGAGCGGAAATCCCCAGGGTGGTTTTAGGCCGTGCCAGCACCGCCGCCAGCAACGGCTGATACAGGCGGATCAAGGCGCGATTGATCGGATTGGCATGTTCGTCCGGAATGCGGCCCCGGATAAAATAGCCCATCAGCACCGGCACCAGCGTGATGCCCAACCCGGCAGATACCGCCATCGCATAGGTTTTGGTGAACGCCAGCGGCGCAAACATCCGCCCCTCCTGCGCCTGTAACGTAAACACCGGGATAAACGACAGGGTGATGATCAACAGACTACAGAACAGCGCCGGGCCAACCTCAACCGCCGCCTGCTCGGAGATGTGCCAATAATCTTTTGAGGTGGGCTGCTGGCCTGGATGGCGTTGCCGCCACTGTTCCAGCACCTTGTGCATGTTTTCGATCATCACGATCGCCGCATCCACCATTGCGCCGATGGCAATGGCAATCCCCCCCAACGACATGATGTTGGCATTAACGCCCTGGTAATGCATCACCACAAAAGCACCGAGGATCCCCAGCGGCAGAGTCACCATCGCCACCAGTGCCGAGCGGAAGTGGGACAGGAACAAGGCGCACACCACCGCGACCACCAGGAACTCTTCCAACAGCTTGAATGACAGCGTATCGATCGCATGCTCGATCAGTTGCGATCGGTCGTAAACCGGCACGATCTCCACGCCCGGCGGCAGGGTGTGCTGAAGCTGTTGTAGCTTGGTCTTCAGCGCATTAATGGTTTCCAGCGCATTCTTACCGTAGCGCATCACCACGATGCCGCCCGCCACCTCACCTTCACCGTTGAGCTCTGCCATGCCACGGCGGATTTCCGGCCCCTCTCGCAGTTCTGCGACCTGTGACAGCAGGATCGGCACCCCGTCGCGGGCGGTGATCACTACGTTATTAAAGTCGGCGAGTTTTTTCAGGTAGCCGGAGGTGCGTACCATATACTCAGCCTCCCCCATTTCCAGCAGCGCACCGCCGCCTTCCTGGTTGGCATCCTGAATGGCGCTCACCACCTGCTGATGGGTAATATTCAGCGCCCGCATACTTTGCGGATTTAATATCACCTGATATTGCCGCACCATGCCGCCAACGCTGGCCACCTCCGCCACGTTAGGCACGGTTTTCAGCTCGAACTTGAGCGTCCAGTCCTGCAAGGCGCGCAAATCCGCCAGGCTGTGTTTGCCAGTGCGATCGACCAGCGCATACTCATAAACCCAGCCGACGCCGGTAGCATCCGGCCCCAGTGCCACTTTGACCTGCGGCGGCAGCGAGGACTGCACCTGGCTGAGTGACTCCAACACCCGCGAACGCGCCCAGTAAGGATCGGTACCGTCTTCAAACAGAATGTAGACGTAGGCATCGCCAAACATCGAGAAGCCCCGCACCGTACTGGCTCCCGGTACCGTCAGCATGGTGGTGGTCAGCGGGTAAGTGACCTGATCCTCGATCACCTGTGGCGCTTTGCCCGGATAGGTCGCCCGGACGATCACCTGCACGTCAGAGAGATCGGGCAGCGCATCCAGCGGTGCCTTCTGCAACGCCCATACGCCCCACCCGGCCAGCAGTATCGAAGCCAGTAATACCAACAGGCGATTGCGTATCGACCAGCGGATCACGGAGGCGATCATTGGTGGCCTCCTTGCGCCATGATCTGGCTGATGTGCGAGCCGTTTTCATCCACGCTAAAGTGAAACATCACCTTACTGCCGATGCCAATCCCTGCGGGTAAGCCGCCCGCAGGCAAGGTGAAATCCATGGTCATCGCGGGCCATTGCAACTCTGCGACCGGATCGTGCGACAGCGTAACGGTACTGCCATCCACCGCCTCTACCACGCCCAGCGTCTGATACTGTTTTCCCCCCTCCTGCGCGCCCATCTGTGGCAAGGCGCTGCGCATGCTGGCTTCGGAATCAATCAGGAACTGGCCCGAGGTGACCACCTGTTGCCCGGCTTGCAGACCCTGTTTGATTTCTATCCAGCCGTCCTGTGCCAGACCGGCGACCACGTCAACCGGAGCAAAGTGGCCGTTCCCTTCCGCCACCAGCACCCGGTTGCGATCGCCACTGCCGATCAGGGCCTCCTGCGGGATAGCCAGCACCGGCTTGGCCCCGGCGTTTTGCGCCAGTTGCACCTGCAAGTACATGCCCGGCTTCAGGCGCTGTTGAGGGTTTTTCAGTACGATACGCGCTTTAAAGGTGCGGGTAAGCGGATCGACGTTAGGCAGCAGCTCGCTAACCTCCCCGGTAAAGCGTTCACCCGGCCAACTGGCGGAACTGGCTGCCACCGCATCGCCAACCTGTAACAGCCCTGCCTGCGCCTGCGGGTAATCAATCACCATCCACACCGGATCGAGACTGGCCAGTTCAAACAGGCCCTGCGTCGCGGTGACCTGCATCCCTTCCCGCGCATCCAGTTTGTTGATAAACCCACTCTCCGGTGCGGTAATGGTAATGCGGGTCTGGGGTTGGCCACTGCGTTCAACCTGGCGAATGATGGCTTCAGGCATAAACTGCAATGCCAGACGCTGGCGGGCGGCAGAGGTCAGTGCGCTATCGCCCAGCTTGCGGATCGCCAGGTATTCCTGCTGTGCGGCGCTCCAGTCCGGGATCCACAGCTGTGCCAGCGCTTGCCCTTTCTTTACCTGCTGCTGGCTGGCACGCACATAGAGTTTGTCTATCAGACCGTTGGCCCGAGCGGCAATGACCTGCACGCCGCGTTCATCGGTGGCAACGCTGCCATAGGCATCAAGCTGCAAATTCAGTTCACGCAGTTGTGCAGCCGTTGTACGCACACCCAGATTCTGCTGCTGACGGGCGCTGATGGTGACACCACCGTCATCCTGCTGCTCATCGGCATAGCGTGGCACCAGTTGCATATCCATAAACGGCGATTTGCCCGGCTTGTCAAAACGCTGGCCTGGCACCATCGGATCGTACCAATACAGCACCTGCCGTTCATCACCGCCGCTAGCGGGTTGCGCCGCGGTTTTTTCCCCGGCAAACCAGTAACCGCCCATAGCACCGCCCAATAGGGCGGCTAACAGCGTCAGGCTAAAACGCATTTTCATGACTTTGCCTCCTGCACGGTGAGATAACGGATGGCGGCCCACAGCTGAGCCAATTCACGCGCGGCCTTACCGGCGCTAAGGCGGCTGTCGAGCAAGGCCCGGCGTGCTTCCAATACTGAGGAGAGATCGCTTTTACCACTGCGGTATTGCGCCAGTTGCAACGCCACACGCTGTTGCTGCAGCGGGATCGCTTGCTGCTGTTGACGCTGCCATTGCGCCTGCGCGGCCTGATACTGCGCCAGCAGGGTATCTAGCTGGGCCTGATGATCGCGGATCAATAACGTCAGTTGGTCGTTGGCCTCCATCGAACGGGAAACGTCGGCGGCATAGTCCTTATCCTGCCGCTGGGAGCGGAACAGGGGCAGATCGACGGTAAACATCACGCCCGCCATATCCTCATAGCCATCGGCCCGTTTGCCATATGACACCTCTATACCCACGTCCGGAATGGCGGCCACCTCTGACTGTGCCGATCGCGCCTTGGCCACATCGGCCTCACGGCTGGCCTGCACCACCTCCGGATGCTGTTTGATGGATTGTCGTAACAGATTGCTCTCGGCGGGCAGGCGTTCGAAGCGCGGCAACGGACCACCGATCCCCTCAACCTGCTGCCCGGTCAACTGGGTCAAGCGCGCCTGGGCGATGGTGACGTCACGCTGCGCCTCGCTGAGCCGGTCCTGCATCGCCAACAGCGTTAAGCGAGCATCGATGACATTAGCGGCGGGTGAACTGCCGCTGGCCACTCCGGCATGTTGGGCGGCGATTTGCTTTTCACTTTCTTTGAGCAAGGCTGTGGCATCCTTCAGCGTCTGCAGGCTCAGCGCCAGTTCCAACCAGGCTTGTGCCGTCTGCTGCTGCAAGCGGGCGCGGATCGTCGCACTGCTGGCTTCGGTTTTATTGGCCTCGGCCCGTAGGGTGTCCGCCTTACGTTGACGCTTGGTGCTGCTGACGTAATCCTGCATGATGCCAACCCGCTCCATGGTCATCCCGTCACGGGTCAAACGCCGGGCGTTACCGCCTTGTACCGGCACGTTTTCAATACCGAACTTGAGCTTGGGATCGGGCAGCTCCATCGCCGAATCCGCCATGTTTTGCAACGCATTCACCTGATGCTGATTGGCCGAAAGCTCGGCGGAATAACGCTCTGCCGCCGCCAGCGATTGCGCTAACGTCAGGTCGGTTGCCTGCGCACTCGCCGTCCAACAGGCGAGCAGCAGCCAGCCCACCCGCAATGGGTGAGAAAGTAGTCTGGACATGGTGCCCCCGTTAGTCTTGGCTGGCGCTGATGGCGGTCAGCTGATAGCCGCCGTCCACCTGACGGAAGCTGAACTCCACCGTAGTCCCGGCAGCCAAGGCAGGCAATGGCGGCCGGGGCTGAAGGAAATTCATGGTCATCGGCGGCCAGTTCAAGGCAGGGATGGCTGGATGGGCGAGCGACACTTTCTGCTCACCCCAGACCTTAACGGTCCCTTTAGAGTGATAGACGGTGGCGTCTTGGCTGGCATGTTGATGATGTTGCATCTCTGCGGCAGAGACGAATGAAGAGAACAACCCAAAGATGAAAACAGCAGTGATCAGATTACGCATAACGATAGCTCCATAAAATAGACAAAAACAACTCAGATCGCCGTGCTGGACGGCAAAGCGGTTGGTTTGGCTATTCACGGAAGCGGCAGAAGACGATCTCTGCCGGCGGGCCTGCTATCGGAGGGGTTTGCCAATCGAGGTGTGAGAACTGTTCCTGGGGCTGAGGATCGGCAACCAGCAGTTCACTGCTGGCGGGTATTACTGCCGCCAGGGCAAGATTACCGTGGTCTTGCTGTGCCGAATCTGGAACGCAGTGCTTTTCACACAGCGGCCCTTCGGCCTGCATCATCTCATTTGCTAGCGGATCGGCGGCCTGCATATGCATCGTATGCTGCGCGGCTGGCGCAACGGTGGTGAGTTGCAGGTCACAGTGATGGCTGGCGATCGCCAGTTGGCTGTTGAGCAGTAGCCAGCAGACGGCCAATAGCCACACGCCAGCCTGCTTCTTGGCGAAGCGCAACCGATGCATGGATAATGAAATGGACGCCGAAGCCGACATGCAAAAATTCCAGAGTAAGAAACTGCGTCGAGTATATCGGCAGAAAACCGTCACAGGAACGGAATTTACACCCGCTGACAAAGCAGCCTGAGAACGATCCTGTAAACTGGAAATGCTTTGATTTCAGTCAACTACATATCTTAAAAATCCCGTTCATCATAGCAAAAACCGGCTTTCGCCGGTTTCCATATTAATTCAGTCCCAAGGTCCACTGGGCTATTTTGAAGTAGATGATCAAGCCGGTGCCGTCTATCAGCGTGGTGATAAACGGGGCGGAGACTACCGCTGGATCCACACCGAAGCGTTTCAGAGCCATTGGGATCACGGAAGAGACAATCGCGGCCCACAGCGTAATACAAACCAGAGTCAAGCTCACAATGAGCGTAATCTCATAGCCGATCCCCATCATCCAACCACGGAACGCGCCAGCACAGGCCAGCGTTAACGCGATCATGACCGAGGTCGTCATTTCCTTACGCAGCACGCGCCCCACATCACGCATGCGGACCTCCCCCAAGGCCATGGCCCGCACAATGGTGGAGGTGATTTGCGTGCCGCTGTTACCACCTGTACCCACCAGTAACGGGATAAAGAAGGCCAGGGCAATCGCCGCTTCCAATGACTCCTCAAAATGCTGAATAACCGTGCTGGTATAAGCTTCGGCGACGAACAGCAACAGCAGCCACACGCTACGTTTTTTCCACAGCTCGAAGGAGGTCATTTCAAGGTAAGGCTTATCAAGCGGCAGACTTGCCCCTTGCATATGGGCATCCTCGGTATTTTCATCCTCGATAATCTGCGCTATTTCGCGCTCGGTTAAGCACCCGACCAAACGGCCATTTTCGACCACCGCCACAATATCTAAATTATTATTGTCCACCAGTTCGGCGATATGTTCACGTTCGTCCGTGGGTTTGACATGGAAGAAGGTAGTCTCCATCATATCCTTGATACGCTCGCCATTATGTTCTTCCTGCAATAAACGTTTAACCGAAAGTACGCCCACCAGTTTGGTGCCGTCTTCAATAAAAATTTGTGCGGGTATATCGTCGTTGGAAAGTTGATTAACGAATATTTTCCTGGCTTCGCCAACGTAAAGATCTTGATGCAGAACAAAAACATTTTTGTTCATATAACGCGCGATGGCGTCGTCTTCAAAGTTGGCATTTTGGTAAAGGTCTTGCAATACAACATGTGACATTCTAGATACTCCCGATTGAAAGATGGAGTCTCATAGAGGCGACAAGACAGGACAGCGCAAGCCGATCCCCACGTCTTGGGTTTAGCACTATACAACGTATCCCCAGGGGGAAGTTACCTTAGCAATGCCTTGATTCGGCTAATGCTTGTTTTACCCTTGGTGGCCTCTCTCGATGCCATTAGAGCGGTAACTTGTGTTCGTATAGGAGCCTCGCCATAACGAGATCGTAAAGCTAGATAAAGCGTGGGCATTATGACTGGTTTGGTTATTCGTATCGGGAAAAGGGGTATTTTGTTGAGGTGTTATTTATTATTCGGGCCAAAAAATAACCGGATTAATTTATTATCCTTTCAGGCGATGGCTAAATTAAACAAAAAACCACCCGCTGTTTAAGTTATCTGCTGTCATTTTTTTGATCTGCGAAATCTTAATTCGTACTGATGTAGGGTATCGCTGTAAAAACGCAAAAAAAATCGGGCACCTATTACGGTGCCCGATTGATAATATGACGCCCTGCGCTTACTTCTGCAGTTTACGCATTACCAGCGTGGCGTTGGTGCCGCCGAAACCGAAGCTGTTGGACATGACCGTGGTCAGCTCACGCTTGGTTGGCTCGGTCACGATGTTCATGCCAGCCGCCTTCTCATCGAGGTTATCGATGTTGATGCTTGGCGCAATGAAACCGTGCTCGACCATCAGCAGGCTATAAATCGCTTCCTGCACGCCCGCCGCACCCAGTGAGTGGCCGGTCATGGCTTTGGTTGAAGAGATAGCCGGGGTGTTATCGCCAAAGACTTCACGGATCGCGCCCAGTTCTTTCACGTCGCCGACCGGCGTGGAGGTGCCGTGTACGTTCATGTAGTCGATTGGTGTGTCTACGCCCTGCATCGCCATCTTCATGCAACGCACCGCGCCTTCACCCGATGGAGCCACCATGTCGGCACCGTCTGAAGTGGCACCGTAACCGATGATTTCCGCATAGATATGTGCGCCGCGAGCCAGAGCATGCTCCAACTCCTCAACCACTACCATGCCGCCGCCGCCTGCGATAACGAAACCGTCACGCGCTGCGTCATAGGTACGGGAGGCTTTTTCTGGCGTGTCGTTATAGCTGGTAGACAGCGCGCCCATGGCGTCGAATTCGCAGGCCATTTCCCAGCACAGCTCTTCACCACCGCCAGCAAAGACGACGTCTTGTTTACCCAGTTGGATCAGCTCAACGGCGTGGCCGATGCAGTGGGCTGACGTTGCGCAGGCAGAACTGATGGAATAGTTCACACCGCGAATTTTGAATGGGGTAGCCAGGCAGGCAGAAACGCCTGATGCCATCGCCTTGGTCACCATGTATGGGCCAACGCCACGCAGGCCTTTGGCGCGCATACCGTCAGAACCCGCAACCTGGTTACGTGGAGAACCACCACCGGAACCGACCACCAGACCGGTGCGATCGTTGGAAACCTGATCGGCTGCCAGGCCGGAATCTTGAATCGCTTGTTCCATGGAGAGATAGGCGTAAACCGACGCGTCGCTCATAAAGCGCATCACTTTACGGTCAATCAGACCGGTAGTGTCGAGTTTAACATCACCCCATACGTGACTACGCATGCCGGAATCTTTCAGCTCCTGAGAGAAGGTGATCCCAGAGCGGCCTTCCTGCAGACTTGCCAGGACCTCCTGCTGGTTGTTACCAATGCTGGAGACGATTCCCAGGCCAGTAATCACTGCACGTTTCATTCAAGTACCTCTTCCACAATTTACATTCGGGATTTTGCATCGCACTTTAGCGTACAGATGTACGCCGAACAAGTCCGATCAGAATAATTTTGCATTATCTTTACCCAGTTTGCACCTCGGGGCTACCCCCGTTAAAATCGCCCTATCCCTTGAATGACGAGCAACCTACCGTGAGCAATACCCCCATCCAAACCGCAGCACTAAGCTGGAATGAACAAGGTACACCTGTTTCGAAACAGTTTGATGACGTCTATTTTTCCAACCAGGATGGGCTGGAGGAAACCCGCTACGTCTTTCTGGGGGGCAACCGGTTGCCGCAACGCTTCAGCGACCACCCACGCCCACTGTTTATTGTGGCAGAAACCGGCTTCGGTACCGGACTGAATTTTCTGACCCTGTGGCAGGCCTTTGCCTGTTTTCGGCAGGCGACACCGGCGGCGAGTTTGCAGCGTCTGCATTTTATCAGCTTTGAGAAATACCCGTTGCAGCTGGACGATCTGGCGGCAGCCCATGCCCAATGGCCAGAACTGGCCCCCTTTGCCGATGAGCTTCGTACCCAGTGGCCTTTGCCGCTGCCAGGGTGCCACCGCCTGCTGCTTGCCGAAGGGCAGATCACGCTCGATTTATGGTTCGGTGACGTCAATACCCTGTTGCCACACTTTGACGCCAGCATGAACGATCAAATTGACGCCTGGTTCCTGGATGGCTTTGCGCCGTCCAAAAACCCCGATATGTGGAGCGAACCGCTGTTTGCCACCATGGCACGCTTTGCCCGCCCAGGCGGCAGCTTTGCCACCTTCACCGCCGCAGGATTTGTCCGTCGTGGCTTGCAGCAGGCCGGGTTTGAAGTCAGCAAATGCAAAGGCTTTGGCCAGAAACGCGAGATGCTCACCGGCCAACTCCCCGCCGGCACCCCGGCAAGCCTCAATCCAAGCCCGTGGTTCCTGCGCCCGGCAGCGGAGAATACCGACGATGTCGCCATTATTGGCGGCGGCGTAGCTAGTGCGCTCACCGCGTTGGCCTTATTGCGCCGTGGGGCCAGGGTTACCTTGTATTGCGCCGATGCACAGCCCGCAGAAGGCGCATCCGGCAATCGTCAGGGGGCGCTGTACCCATTACTGAATGGCCGGGGCGATGCGCTGGAAAACTTCTTCAGCGCCGCCTTCCCCTTTGCCCGCCGCCAGTATGACGCCCTGCTGCAACAGCAGGTTGAGTTCGATCACCAGTGGTGTGGAGTCAGCCAATTGGCCTATGACGAGAAAAGCGCGGGGAAGATCGCCAAAATCCTGGCCGTTGCCTGGCCACATACTCTGGCACAACAGGCCGATCGCGCTACGCTTAGCGCCCTGTGTGGGATCGATACGGGGTTTGGTGGCATTCACTATTCGCTCGGGGGCTGGCTGTGCCCTGCTGACCTGACGCGTGCCGCGATTGCCCAGGGCGAACGGCAGGGATTGGTTTGCCACTATCTGCATACGCTTTCCGATCTGAACCGCAATGATGAGGGTTGGCAGCTGCATTTTGCTGAGGGTGAAACTCACCAACATGCGACGGTGATCCTGGCTAACGGGCACCAAGTTACCGCTCTGGCACCTAGCGCCGCACTACCTGCATATGCGGTGCGCGGCCAGGTTTCACATATTCCCACCACCCCAATCTTAAGTGAGTTAAAGCAGGTGCTGTGTTACGACGGTTATCTGACGCCGGTGGATCCTGACAATCAGCAGCACTGCATTGGTGCCAGCTACCAGCGCGGTGAATCAAACACTGAATATAGCCAGGCAGAGCAAGAAGAGAACCGCGATCGTCTGCTGCGCTGTCTGCCAGAACAGAGTTGGCCGCAAGAGGTGGATATCAGCAGCCAGCAGGCACGCTGTGGCGTACGCAGCGCTACGCGAGACCACATGCCGATGGTTGGTGCCGTGCCAGACTGTCACGCCACTCTGGCGCTGTATGGCGATTTACAGCAGCAACGCCAGCGGGGCGAAGCGATTGCAGATGCGCCAATGTATCCGGGGTTGTTTATGATCGGAGCCTTGGGCTCACGCGGCCTGTGCTCGGCGCCGTTGGCCGCGGAGATTTTAGCGGCGCAGCTGTTTGGTGAACCCTTACCGGGGGATAGCGAGATGTTGGCTGCGTTAAATCCAAACCGCATGTGGGTCAGGAAACTGCTGAAAGGACGTGACCCCTCACCCCAACCCTCTCCCACAGGGAGAGGGAGCTGTTAGCCCCTGCTCTTTTGGAAGTAAAGAGGTCATTTCAGCAAACTGGAGCGTCCCTTCATTCAAGGTGCGTCACGAATTTTTCAGACCCGCTTGATCGGCCCCCACAGGGAAAGGGCGTTGATTCGGTGTCGTGTTCAGGTATAGAAGGTAATCTGGTAACAGGGGCGATATAGAGGTCGAATGCCGTAATTAAATCGTGGCACGATCGGTCCCCTCTCTCCCACAGGGAGAGGGAGCTGTTAGCCCCTGCTCTTTTGGAAGTAAAGAGGTCATTTCAGCAAACTGGATCGTCCCTTCATTCAAGGTGCGTCACGAATTTTTCAGACCCGCTTGATCGCTCCCCACAGGGAAAGGGCGTTGATTCTGTGTCGTGTTCAGGTATAGAAGGTAATCTGTAACAGGGGCGATATAGAGGTCGAATGCCGTAATTAAATCGTGGCACGATCGGTCCCCTCTCCCTGCGGGAGAGGGTTAGGGTGAGGGGTAGTTTTACTCAGTCGGCAACGCTGTCTGATACAGGTTTTCCCACATGCCCAGCACCAGCATCTGATCCGGCGGGGAAAGTTCCCCGGCCTTGATGGCCTTGTCCAGGCTGCTCTGCACCCGCACCTTGAGCTGCTCGGCGCTGTGTTCGGCATGTTCTTCCGATTCCGCCACCGCCAAAGTCAGATGACCACGCAGGTAGCCACCGGCAAACAGTTCATCATCGCTGGCGTGCTCTACCATGTCATCAATCAGCGCCAGAATGCGCGCTTCAAATTCTGCGATCATCAAATTTCCTCGTTAACAAACAGACTCTGGCCTCAGAGATCTTCCGGGTAGGGAAAATGCTCGGCCGCCAGCGGAGGCGTATTGTAAAACGATTGCAGCGCCTGAATAAAGCGCGCAGGTCGTGTGGGTATTCCCCGCTCCAGCAATTCCAGCACCCGGGTACGGACTTTACGCTGGAAACCAATGCGATCCGGCTCGCAATCTCCACTGAGATTGTCGCAGCTGACGTTGAACGGGAAACCGGCCGCCACGCAGAACATCCACTCCAGTGCCTGCGGGTTAATCTCGACCGCCTCGAATTCACTCTGTGTCTGGGCATCGCGCCCATCCGGGCAATACCAGTAACCGAAGTCCACCAGCTTGCGGCGTTCGGCACCGGCGATACACCAGTGCGAAATTTCATGCATGCCGCTGGCATAGTAACCGTGGGCAAAAACGATGCGGTTATAAGGCAGCTCATCATCGGCAGGCAAATAGATCGGCTCATCGTCGCCTTTAACCAGGCGGGTATTGAATTCATCGCTAAAGCACTGATTAAAGATTTCAATCAGTTGCGGATACTGGTGTGTGTTTGGCATAAAAAACTCAAATAACCACAAAATTAAGGAGGCCATTATAGCCGATATCTCTCGGCTTGCCGCCCCTTTGAAATGTTAAAAATGCAACGCCAGCCACTGCTGGATTTCCGCCCCGTGATTGTCGTACAGCAATTTGCAGCTCATGATCAAAGAAACCACCACAATCATTGGCCGGATCAGCTTCTGGCCCTTGGTCAGCACCATGTGTGCTCCAAGACGGGCACCGAACACCTGCCCTACCAGCATCACCAAGCCAATGCTCCAGATCACTTGGCCGCCGATAATAAACAGCACCAGACTGCCCAGATTGGAGGTAAAGTTCAACACCTTGGCATGGGCGGTCGCCTTGGCCAGGTTAAAACCGCACAGCGTCACAAAGGCCAGGGCATAGAACGAACCTGCACCGGGGCCAAAGAAACCGTCGTAGAACCCGACGCAGCCCCCGGCAACCAGGCCAAAGGGTAACGCCCCCAGCCGACGCTGGCGATCGCTTTCCCCCAGCCGTGGCGTCAGCAGGAAATAGACGCCGATGCCGATCACCAACAGTGGCAACATCTGGCGCAGTATATCGGCACGCATATGCTGCACCAGAACCGCCCCGATCACCGACCCCACCAGCGTCAGGAAGATGGTCAGCTTCTGGGTATTAAGATCGACAGCGCGACGGCGAACAAAGTACAGGCTGGCGGAAAACGATCCGCCAACCGACTGCAATTTATTGGTTGCCAGCGCCTGCGTGGGCGGTACGCCAACGGCCAGCAGCGCCGGTACGGTCAATAGCCCGCCACCACCGGCGATCGAATCGATAAACCCGGCGAACATAGCTACCAAAAACAGTATCCCGAGCAATTCGGGACCTAACACCAGCCCATCCATAAGTCGTCTGCCTGCAAAAGTGGAGCCACTTTGTTTGCCGCACACACTACGCCTTAAAACTCAAAAAATAAACGCCCCATTCGAGGCGTTTTTTCCAGGCTATCAGCGATTGGCGAAGTGGCTATCCAACAGCGCCTGACAGGTTGGCGGCGGTGGTGGCGGCTCCTTCTTGACCGGATTGGCGTTCGGCTGATGCGGTTTGAACCAGCTGGCCAACTCGGCACCACAGCCATCGCCCACCGGCGGCGCATCCTGATCCAGACACTCCAGGCTACCCGCTGGGCAACGCAAGCGTACGTGCATATGCGCACGATGCCCAAACCAAGGGCGGACCTTATGCAACCAAGCGCGATCGGCACCGGCATCCTGGCACAGACGCTGTTTGATCGCCGGGTTAACGAAGATCCTCGTCACCTCGCTGTCCTGCGCCGCCATCTTGATCAAGGATTCGATCTGCGGCTGCCATTGGCGATCCACTACCTGCTTACCGTCGCCAGAGACCAGATCGATCGGCTGCGGTTTCAACAGTTGCTGAGCGCTCCAACGTTGGCGTGGCAGCTGCAACCAGATGTCCACGTCCAAACCGGATTGGTGGCTGGCATGGCCGCTACTGAAGCGCCCACCGGCCGGCATGGCCATATCCCCGATCAACACCGTGCCCAATGCTTTCTGGTTGGCCTGGCTGCTCAGGCGTTGAATAAACGCCAGCAGGTCAGGATGGCCAAAGTAGCGCCGCTGGTCGGTACGCATCACCTGATAATCCGGTGAGTTCAGTGGCAACGGGTGCGCCCCGATGATACAACCGTTGGCAAAACCGCCAACGGCCTGCGCAGTGCCACTGACCGGGTGGTCAATCTTTTGCCACGGCGTTAACGCCAAGGCGGAGCTGGAAGCGATCAACGCAGCGAAGCCCAGCAGCCATTTCTTCATCGTAGTCCCTTACCAGCGTGGTACGTCGGAAATCACATCACCGTTTTGCGCACGCTGGCGCAGCAGGTGATCCATCAGCACGATCGCCATCATCGCTTCGGCGATCGGCACCGCACGGATCCCGACGCACGGATCGTGGCGGCCACGGGTGACCATTTCCACCGCTTCACCCTGACGGTTGATCGTACGGCCCGGCACCATGATGCTGGAGGTCGGCTTCAGCGCCAGATGGGCAATCACCGGCTGGCCGCTGCTGATACCACCAAGAATGCCGCCAGCGTGGTTGCTCTGGAATCCTTCAGGGGTAATTTCATCACGGTTTTCACTGCCACGCTTGGTGACTACGGCAAAACCGTCGCCGATTTCTACACCTTTGACCGCATTGATGCTCATCAGCGCATGCGCCAAGTCGGCATCAAGACGATCAAACACCGGCTCGCCCAACCCAACCGGGACGTTTTCCGCCACTACGGTCACTTTGGCACCGATGGAGTCGCCCTCTTTTTTCAGCGCGCGCATCAGTTCGTCCAAAGCCTCCAGTTTGTCCGGATCCGGGCAGAAGAACGGGTTCTGTTCAACCTGATCCCAATCTTTCAGCTCGCAGCTCACATCGCCAATCTGCGCCAGATAACCGCGCACCTGTACGCCAAACTTCTGCGCCAGATATTTTTTGGCGATGGCACCGGCGGCAACGCGCATCGCGGTTTCACGCGCCGAAGAACGACCACCACCGCGATAATCACGCACGCCGTATTTCTGTTCGTAGGTGTAATCGGCATGGCCAGGGCGGAACACATCTTTGATCGCGCCGTAGTCTTGCGAGCGCTGATCGGTGTTTTCGATCATCAGGCCGATGCTGGTGCCGGTAGTGACACCTTCGAATACCCCAGAGAGAATACGCACCTGATCCGGCTCGCGGCGCTGGGTGGTATAGCGCGAAGTGCCGGGGCGGCGGCGATCGAGATCGTGCTGCAAATCAGCTTCTGTCAGCGGAATGCCGGGCGGCACACCGTCTACGATACATCCCAGCGCCACACCATGAGATTCACCAAATGTGGTGACGCGGAAAAACTGCCCAATACTGTTCCCTGCCATCACGGCTCCTTACCGTTGGTTGTCATCCCGTTCAGCGTAAAAACGGGGCACACAGGCCCGCACTATGGCGGGCCCAGGTCGTTGGTTAGCTGCGGTAGAGGCTGAAATGATCCTTGCAGTCAATCAGCTGCTGTTTCGTCAGCATGAATACGCCGTCCCCGCCGTTATCAAACTCCAGCCAGGTGAACGGAATATCCGGATATTGTTCCATCAGATGTACCATGCTGTTGCCCACTTCACAAATCAGCACGCCGTCGTCGCTCAGGAAGTCTGGTGCACAGGCCAGAATGCGGCGCACCAGCTTCAGGCCGTCGCTGCCTGCGGCCAGCCCCAGCTCCGGCTCGAAGCGGAACTCTTGCGGCAGGTCGGACATATCTTCCGCATCGACATAAGGCGGGTTGGTGACGATCAGATCGTATTGGATCGCGGGCACATCACGGAACAGATCGGAGCGGATCGGGATCACCTGATGTTCCACGCCGTGCGCCTGAATATTACGCTCGGTCACGGCCAGCACGTCGGTGGAGATATCTACCGCGTCCACTTCCGCTTCCGGGAAAGCATAGCCACAGGCGATAGCGATACAGCCACTGCCGGTACACATATCCAGGATATGGCGTGGCGGATGCGGGATCAGCGCGCTGAAGCGGTCGTTGATCAGTTCACCAATCGGTGAACGCGGTACCAGCACGCGCTCATCGACATAGAACTCCATGTCGCAGAACCAGGCTTTATTGGTCAGGTAAGCAACCGGGATGCGCTCGTTGACACGGCGGATCACTCGCTCAACGATGCGATGACGCTCGCTGGAGGTCAAACGCGCAGTGCGCATATCTTCAGGAATATCCAACGGCAGGAACAGGCTGGGCAAAACCAATTGCACGGCTTCGTCCCACGGGTTATCGGTTCCGTGGCCATAGTAGATATTGGCGGCGTTGAAACGGCTTACGGCCCAGCGCAGCATATCCTGAATGGTGTGCAGTTCATTCACTGCTTCTTCGACGAAAATTTTGTCCAATTTGCCCTCCGGCAGGCACGATGATTCATGATTTAGCCCCGTAGTTTGCCATGAAGCCTGCGACAAATCAGCAGCAATAGCAGCGTAGCAGCATTCTGGTTGGCATTCAGTGCCAGTTTTGCGTCGACAGAAACCTTCGAGCAGGTAAACTAGCGCGATAAATGATAGGCGACGAGCGAATAATGAAGAATAAGCCCCCTCTGAGCAAAGATGAATTATTGCTCTTTAGAGAGTCGGTAGCTGGAGCAAAGAAGCTACAGCAGGACACTATCGTCCACCCAAAACCTAAAATGAAAACCAAGCAGATCGCGCCTCAGCGCCTGTTGCAAGAGCAAGTGGATGCCAGCTTTTACTTTTCCGATGAGTTTCAGCCGCAGTTGGAGGATGAAGGCCCAACGCGCTATGTGCGTCCCGGCTACAGCCACTATGAGTTGAAGAAACTGCGCCGCGGGGATTACGTGCCGGATCTGTTCCTGGATTTGCATGGCTTGACACAGATGCAGGCCAAGCAGGAACTCGGGGCGATGATCGCCGCCTGCAAGCGTGAGCACGTGCATTGTGCCTGCGTGATGCACGGCCACGGCAAACACATCCTCAAGCAGCAAACACCGCTTTGGTTAGCGCAACACCCGGACGTGCTGGCGTTCCACCAGGCTCCCAAAGAATGGGGTGGTAGCGCAGCAATACTGCTGTTGATCGAACTGGCAGAATAGCGATATAGAATGGCACTTAGCGGTGCCAAATAATCCGCAGTGACGGTTCCAAGAAGGGGCCATGAGTTGAGAACAACCTTGACGAAATAGCCCCTACCCATCCTGGCAAAAACTTAAGCTCTCCCCCCCCAGTATCATACCCACTTAAATACACCAAGCGCTTTTAAGCTGGAATTTCAAATAAAGACTTTTATTTAAAATCCATTTGCAACAAAAACCATTGATATGACTTAGAAAATAACAAGAATAATCCTGTATTAACACTCAAAAGTAGACAGGGAGAATATTGTAAGTAGAATGCGGGAAGCTCGAGTTGAGATTGGCAATATCCACTTGGAAGGTCGTCATCATACAGCGCATAAGCCAACTGCCGTGTGGCTCTGGATGCGGTAGAAGTAAACAATAACTACGCTACCATCAACACCCATGATGACGTCGTTATTAATGTATCGTATGCGTTGGATAATACCCAGGATGCTATTATGGCCAGGGAAACATCGACCTTTAAGAGTAAAACCATTAATAACAACTCAGGTAACATCATGGCTCAGGATGCATTGGATATCAATGCTTCTCATCGAGTGAATTATAGCTATAACAACCCTACTAACGAATACGGCGTATTCAGCGGTGGTGGCACGAATCTAAACCTGAGTTCCACACTCAATAATGACCACAGTAGAATTGTTTCCAGCGGCAATATCAACATTACTCCTGGTTACTGGCATAGCCAATAAATTCGGGCATATTGAAAGTGCTGAAAACACCACGATAGCTGCGACCATTATTGGTAATCAGAACGGTAATGTCATTGTCGGTGAACATGCAGTGATTAATGCATCGCGTTCAGATAATGGTTTATCGATTCGCACCGCAAAATATTGAGGCGGGTGATAGGCAATAAATAGGCTGATGGCCTCTCAAAAAGGCCATCAACTGCCTTTCATTTCCTACCGACTATTCACGCAGCACCTGACTAAAGAAAAATCATATTAATAAGGAAGTTAACATGCGTTTTCGTTTTCCCAATGCTTGGCTATTGCTTATTCTCACCCCACTGGTTCAGGCAGCTGAAAATGGCCAATTTATTGAGCAGCAAATGAGCCACCAGCAGGAGCAGGAAAAAGCACGCTATAACCAATTGGAAACCGTAGGTAAAGACGTGCGCTCCGCGGGTAACGATGGACCAAGCACCCACATTGACTTTCCCGAAGAACAGCCCTGCTTCACCATACAACGGGTTGAACTGAATAAGGGCGACAAGATCCCTCATTGGTTACCATTACGCAAACTGACAGACCAGGCGCAAGGGCGTTGCCTGGGGATCCAAGGAGTCAAAACGCTTGCGACCGCCCTACAAAATAACCTGATTAGACATGGCTATATCACTACCAGGGTAATGATCCCTCAGCAAAATTTGTCCGAAGGGCTACTCACTCTGGATATCCTGCCCGGCACCATTGGCAACGTCAGGCTAACCGATGACAGCGATAAGTACGTCAACTTGCACACCACCTTCCCTGGCAGCCAAGGGGATCTGCTGGATCTGCGTGCTATTGAACAAGGGTTGGAAAACATGCAGCGCATTCCTGATGTCGTTGCCAATATTTCACTCCACCCAGGCAGTAAGGAGGGTGAATCCGACCTGGAAATAACGCGTGAACAACCCTCATTCTGGCGTTTGGGCGGTTGGCTGGATGATTCAGGCAGTAAACAAACCGGGCGTTATCAAAGCGGCCTGGCTTTATATATTGATAACCCGACCTCGATGAACGATCTGTTCTACGTTTCTGCAGGCCGTGATTTGCAGTTCCAATCGACCCGTCATTCTAATAACGGCTCTTTGTACTACTCGGTGCCCTACGGCTTCTGGTCATTGGATTTATATGCTAGCCGCAGCGAATATTTACAAAATATCCATGGTATCTATACCGATTTTTCCTACCGAGGCAAGTATCGCAACCTTAGTTTAAAAGTAAATCGCCTCTTGTATCGCAATGCGAGCCAAAAAAACACGCTCAGTTTTCAAGTACTCAAGCGTAACTCGCATTTTTATCTGAACGATACGGAACTGCAGTTACAAAAGCGTAATATGACCAACTGGAGCATTGAGTTCAATCACCGCCACTACGTCGGCCAGTCTATTGTCGATGCCATGTTGAGCTACCAGCGTGATACCGCCTGGCTTGGTGCCGAAAGACCGGTAGACAGCGCTCCATCAAGCCGCATCGTCAACCTGGATATCAGTACCTATACGCCATTTACCGTGCAAGATCTCTCAATGAGTTATCAATCCCGCTTTCGCCAGCAATATAGTCCGGACCGACTGACCACCCAGGATCAATTCAGTATCGGCAACCGCTGGAGCGTACGTGGCTTTGACGGTGAAATGAATATGATGGCCAACAAGGGCTACTTCCTGCGCAATGACCTGAACCTAAACCTGCCAAAACTGGGGCAGCAATTATACCTGGGTATGGATTATGGCCAGGTGAAAGGAGACAGTAGCAACGATTTTGCCAATGGTCACCTGCTCGGTAGCGTTGCCGGTATTCGAGGGAGGGTAAAAGCGGTCGGTTATGACGCCTTCGTTGGGGTGCCGCTGTCCAAGCCCGATAATTTTACCACCAGCCCGGTCAATCTCGGCTTTACGTTACAGTGGCAATTTTGATGACGCTAATGACAAAGGGCGATGTTTATCATCGCCCTTTGATGGTGAGAACCCTGAGCTCAGACCTTGGCCATCACCTGTGATGGGCTGACCTGCCATTCAAACTTGCCGATGCTGCCATCCTCGGACAGATCGACATTAGCGATGGCGGAGGTAGCAAACATTGGCGGGCATTCCCCAGGGCACAGCTCGGCCACCAGATAACCCACCAGCGGTAGATGGGAAACCACTAACACCGCACCTACGCCCTCTTTCGCCAGCGCCTGCAGATAGCAGCTCACCAGCCCAGCATCGCCCCCTGGAGTCAGCTCCGGCAGCACTTCTTCACCTTCCGGCAGCGTTAACGCTTCGCGTACCGTTTCCAGCGTCTGCTCGGCCCGCAAATAGGGGCTGACCAGCACTCGTTCAATATCCACAGACTTGGTGTTCAACCAGGCCGCCATCTGACGTGACTCATCACGGCCACAAACGGTAAGAGGTCTTACCGAATCGCTGGCTGCATCAAGTGCCGCCTCTCCGTGACGCATAATCAAAACTTGCATATTGCACCGCTGTTGTTGACAAAATAACGCTATACAGAAACGCCGAGCGTGCTGTATTGCCGAGTTGCACTCAAGAACACAGGCCAGCTTCAAACGATAACGCGCCGTCTCTCTATGGCGGCCGGGCATTTTGCCTGAAAGTTCGCGTAAAGAAAACGCTGTTTTTTACAACATTTGCGCCTTTACACTCATTCATCGCTGACATAACAACCAATTCAACGGGTTAAATTTTAACCTTGTTGCTATGAAATTTTTGGTAGCGCTGAGTTGGTCACCAACCAAAACGCTACGTTACCCCTCCCCAATCTCCCTGTACAGCCTCCGGGATTGTCCTAATTGCAAGGAGTGATGGCGATCACAGTGCGGCCCTGATCAAACTGTAGCGCAAACCGGGCCGCTATGCTGATTAACTGCCTTGCGGGTAGAAGCGTTCCCCCTGCTCAGCCATGCGCTGCAGGCGATCACAAGGAGCAAAATATTCACCGTATTGCTGTTGCAGATAGCGCAGGGTTTTTACCACTTTCTCCGCGCCTAGCTCATCCATATAGCGGAACGGGCCGCCAAGGAACGGCGGGAAGCCAATGCCAAACACCGCACCGATATCGCCGTCGCGTGCGCTGCGGATCACGCCCTCATCCAGGCAACGCGCCGCCTCGTTGAGCATCATCATCACACAGCGTTGGGCGATCTCCGCATGCTGAATATGCGCCTTGGCGGTGATACCCAGCAGTGGATAGATGCTGCTGTCTGCGCTCTTGCGCTTCTGGCGTGACCTGCTGCCCTCGGCCGGGTACAGATAAAAACCACGGCCATTCTTGCGCCCTTTGCGACCGTCTTTCAGCACCGCGTCGAACGCCGCAGGAGCGGCAAAGCGTGGCCCCAGTTCCGCCGTCAGGATCGGGATAATCTTGGTGCCGACGTCGATACCCACTTCATCCAACAGCATGATGGGGCCCACCGGGAAGCCAAAATCGACCAAAGCCTTATCCACCGATTCGATCGGCTCGCCTGCCAGCAGACAGCGCGCCGCCTCATTAATATAAGGGGCAAGAATACGGTTGACGTAAAAACCAGCACGATCGGCGACCACTATTGCCGTTTTCCCCTGCCTGTGGGCCAAAGCAACGGTGGTGGCAATGGTTTGTTCGCTGGTCGTGGCATGCGGGATCACTTCCACCAACGGCATTTTATCCACCGGGCTAAAGTAGTGCAGACCAATAACCTGCTGCGGCCTGGCCGCCTGCGCCGCGATTTGGCCGATCGGCAATGATGAGGTGTTGGAAGCAAATACGGTATGCGGCGCGGCATAACGTTCAATATCGGCCACCATCTGCTGCTTGAGCGCGATATCTTCAAATACCGCCTCCACCACAATGTCGACCCGTTCAAAACCGCTGTAATCGGTGCTGCCGGAAATCAACATCATCTGTTTCTGACGCTCTGCCGGACGCATGCGTTTGCTACGTACCCGCTTTCCCAGCAGATCCCAGGTGTATTTCAACGCATGGTTGATCCCCTGCTCATTCACGTCTTTAATGCGCACCGGTAGTCCACCTCGAGTCGCCGTGACGCAGGCGATACCGCCGCCCATCAGACCGCCGCCAAGTACGCCGACACGCTGTAATTCATGGGGTTGAGCATCCCCGCCGCGCTCTTTTTTCAGCGCCGTAGAGGCAAAGAACAGGCTGCGTAATGCGGCAGACTGTGGCGACATCGCCAGCTCACCAAAGGCGCGGGCCTCCGCTTCATAGCCGCTGGCACTACCCTGGTCCAGACCGGTGCGCACCACTTGAATAATACGCTCCGCTGCCGGGTAGTTACCGTGGGTTTTCTCCAGGGTCTTCTTACGCACGATGCTGAACAGCAGGCTTCTGCCCAACGGACCGTTCAGCAGGCGCTCCTGCCACGGTAACGCACGACGCGACTTCCAACCCTGTTTTACACGCTCAATAGCGGTCTGCAGCAAAATGGATTGCGGTACGGCCTCGTCCACCAGGCCCATACGTAGTGCCTGACGCGCGCGAACGTGTCTGCCCGTCAGCATTATATCCAACGCTTTGCTGGCACCAATCAGGCGGGGTAAGCGCTGGGTGCCACCAGAGCCAGGCAGCAAGCCCAACTGTACTTCCGGCAGGCCGAGCGCCGTTTTGTCATCCAGTGAGCAGACGCGGCTATGGCAGGCCAAAGCCAACTCCAGCCCGCCCCCAAGGCAAGCACCGTGAATGGCGGCAACCACCGGCACCGGGAACGCGGCAATCTGTGCCAGCGTGCTCTGCCCCTTCTTCGCCAGCGTTTGTGCCTCTTGGGCCGTATGGCACGCGGCAATCATGGTGATATCAGCACCGGCAATAAAGGAATCTGGCTTGCCGGACAGGATCACCAAGCCTTCCAGGGTGGCAAGCTGCTGTGCCTTGAGCAGCACGTCGTTGATCTGCTCAACAAACTCCGCCTTCAGCGTATTGACCTTCTCCCCCGGCACATCGATGGTGATCACGCCAATATTGTCCGGGCGCAAGGTCAGATGAAATGCCGAAGGCTTGGCACGCTGTTCGTGCAATGCGTTTTCGAAACTCATTTGTCCACCTCCACGATCATCGCCGCACCTAATCCCCCAGCCGCACAAGCGGTGGCCAGCCCCAGACCGCCACCGCGCCGTTTAAGCTCGTGCAGCGTCTGGGTGATCATGCGTGCGCCAGTAGCGGCAAACGGGTGACCATAGGCGATGGAGCCACCCAACACGTTGAATTTTTCCATATCCACCTCACCGATCGCCTGCTCACGCCCCAGCTTCTGTTGGGCAAACTCGGTGCTGGCGAACATTTTCAGGTTGGCCAGCGTTTGCGCCGCAAAGGCTTCGTGCATATCGATCAGGGTCAGGTCGGCCAGGGTAATACCGGCACGATCCAGCGCCAACGGGGTGGCATAGGAAGGGCCGAGCAACATATCCTCCCAGACATCAATGGCGGCAAAGGCGAAGCTGCGAAGGTAGCCTAGAGGCTCCAGGCCAAGTTCTTTCGCACGGGACTCGCTCATCATCAGCACCGCTGCCGCACCATCGGTCAGTGGCGTACTGTTGGCGGCCGTGACGGTACCGTGGCGGCGATCGAATGCCGGTTTCAAGCGAGCATAAGACTCCAGGCTGGAATCTTTACGGACGTTGTTATCTTCGGCCAGCGGGGTTTTATACGGTGGCACATAGGCGGTCATCACTTCATCGCGCAACAGCCCCTGCTGCCAGGCTTTGGCAGCCAGTTGATGCGAGCGGTGTGCCAAAGCATCCTGCTGCTCGCGAGTAATGCCGTGGGTTTTCGCCATTTGCTCGGCGGTATCCCCCATGCGCAGGCCGGTAGAGTATTCCGCTACGGCGGGCGGCACCGGTATCAGATCGCGGAACTTAAGCTTACTGAACAGCTTCAGGCGCTGTGACAGCGTGCGGGCCTTGTTGACGTCCACCAAGGTACGAGCCAGCGCCTTGCTAACGCCAATCGGCAGCACGGAGGAAGAATCCGCCCCACCGGCAATGCCGATACGGATACTGCCGGCCATGATACTTTCCGCCACGTTGGCAATCGCCTGGAAGCTGGTGGCACAGGCACGTGAAACGCTATAGGCATCGGTGTGCACGCTCATGCCGGTGCCAAGCACAATTTCCCGCGCAATGTTCGGCGCTTCAGGCATTTGCACCACCTGGCCAAATACCAGTTGCTCAATCAGGGCGGGATCGATGCCGCTACGCGCCAGCAGCTCGCTCACCGCAGTCTTGCCAAGATCGACCGCAGGTATACCGTGATAAGCGGTAGCCTGCTTGGCGAAAGGGGTACGCAGCCCTTGAACAATGGCGATACGGTCGCCGAGACGGGTAACCAGCGGCAATGCCTTACTCATAAACGCTCCTGAAGAGTAGCCGTCAACACAACGGACAAAAAGAGGTCTGACCTGATGAGATCATTGTTAACTAAATGTTTACATTTGGCAAACCGGCAGAAGTGAAAACTGAGAGCGGGAGCAACTTTCTGGTAGGGGGTAAAGCGGTGCGGATACCAGCAGGGGCGCATATTACGCCCCTACGGGATCGGGTCAGGATTAACGCAGGCCGAGCTGGAAGATCATGGTTTCTGCCTGGCAGGAGAAGGTGAAATCCACATCCAGTTGCACGCCGCCGTCAACCGGTTTAATGCTACTGCTGATGTCACAAGGATCGGACTCCACGCCGCGCGCCTTTTCAGTCAGTGCTGCCAGGGTTTGCTCTGCATCTTGCTGATTGGCAAACACTCGGCTGTAGGAAGCGGTGCAATCGGTGTTATCCATCACGGTTCCGACATCGACACAGCAGCAGGCCGCAGTTTCCTGAGCGTTACATTTATTGATTGCATCTGACATAGTTGAAATCTCCTCACGGGCCGCGGTTAAGCTCGCCCAAATAGCCATTTATGATCTGGCGCAAATAAACAAAATTCTGTGCTTATTTTACTCCTCGGGCTTGCCAATCACTAGCCTTACTTTTTGTAAGCATTTTAAGTGACGGAAATCACATAACTAAATCGCCCTGCGGTAAAAAAATATAAGAGTTTTGTTATGTACCGGTCATTTTTTGTTACGTAGATCTCTTTTCTGATATCAACTTGGAAATAATTCAAAAACAAAGTTGCAACATCTTAACAGGTCGGACCTATAATTCAGCCACTGGTCTGATTTGTCAGATTGATAACGGACCCTACAATCGCGCGCTCCATGTTACTTTGTGTAACATTGTTTAAATAATAAACACATAAAATGAGGTTTTGGTCATGAGCCAGAAAAACCTATTCACTAAATCAGCTCTCGCAGCTGCAGTGGCAATTATTTCTTCGAACGTGTATGCCGCAGGATTCCAGCTGAACGAGTTTTCGGCAGTTGGTTTAGGGCGAGCCTATTCTGGCGAAGGCGCAGTGGCGGATACCGCAGCCTCGGCAAGTCGTAACCCGGCGACCATGATGATGTTTGACCGCCCCTCGTTCTCCACAGGTGTGGTATTTATCGATCCTGATGTAGACATCTCAGGCACCTCCCCTTCAGGCCAGAGCCTGGACGCGAAGAATATCGCGCCAACCGCCTGGGTACCGGATCTGCACTATATCCAACCACTGAACGAACAGTGGGCTATCGGTGGCTCCGTAACCAGCAACTATGGCCTGGCTACCGAATTTAATGACAGCTACACCGCTGGCCCTTACGCCGGGAAAACCGACCTCACCACCATTAACCTGAACCTCAGCGCTGCTTACCGTTTGAATAAACATTTCAGCTTCGGTTTAGGTTTTGACGCGGTCAACGCTGATGCCAAACTTGAGCGTTATGCCGGTGAAAGTGGTAAACGCTTGGGGCTTCCAGCCGATACACAAATTTCCAAGCTGGATGGAAACGAGTGGGGCTACGGCTGGAATGCCGGTATTCTGTACGAAGTGGATGAGAACAACCGCTACGGTTTTACTTATCGCTCAAAAGTGAAAATCAAGTTCGATGGCGATTATAGCAGCCAACTGCCTTCGGCCCTGAACCCAATGCAGCCCATTACAGGTTTACCATGGGGTACTAACGGCAACACGATCCCAGGCTCTCTGGATCTCAACTTGCCAGAAATGTGGGAAATCTCAGGGTATAACAAAGTGGCGCCTCAGTGGGCTGTCCACTACAGCATGACTTATACCAGTTGGAGCCAGTTCCAGGAGTTGAGAGCGACGGGCAACAATGGTCAAGAGCTGTTCCAGAAGCATGAAGGCTTCCGTGATGCTTACCGTATCGCGTTAGGTACCACTTACTTCTACGACGATAACTGGACCTTCCGTGGCGGTATCGCCTTCGATGACAGCCCGGTACCGGCACAAAATCGTTCCATCTCGATCCCGGATCAGGACCGTACATGGTTGAGCGCCGGGGCGAGCTACGCCTTCAACAAAGATGCCTCCGTTGACGTCGGTATTTCGTATATGCATGGTCAACGAGTGACGATTAATGAAGGCCCATACACCTTCCGCTCCGAAGGTAAAGCCTGGTTGTACGGTGCTGGCTTCAACTACCGTTTCTAATCTGTCTTCCTAAACAGAGACGTAAAAACGGCGGGATTATCCCGCCGTTTGTTTTTCTGTTAATCCCCTGACCAGCCGTAACTCAGGACAAGCTTACTGTCGTAATGCTGTGCTCATCGGACGGTATACAGGACTCCACTTTTTGTTCCGCTATTTCTTCCTGCACCCGTGGAGCTTCAGGCTGAACCGCTGGGGCTTCGGGCTGTGCCTGCGGTAAAGCCGCGGTCAACGCCTGCAATGAACCGCCGCTGATACCGATTTCCTGTAGCAGGGAGTCGATAACCGGGGCGTGCGTGCGATAGGCGAGAGCGGCAGACATCGCCTGCTCGGCCAGGTTGCCACCACCGACCGAAGCCGCCGTAGCACCTGCGGCACCGCCAGAACGGTTCAACCCATCAACCTGCAGGATCTTGATGCCGTCGATGGCCTTCATCGGCTCAACGGACTTCTCAATGATCGCTGGCAGTGCTTGCAACAGCGCCAGTTTGAACTTCAGGCTGGTCTGATCGCTGGAAAGCATGTTGACCGCTTCGTTCAAGGCACGCTGGGTTTCCGCCTCTGCCAAGCCTTTCTTACGCGCGGCTTCGGCCAGTTCGATGATGGCAGCGGCCTGCAGTTCAGCGGCCTCTTTCTCCGCACGGGCTTTCAGCGTCAGTTGCATCGCTTCGGTTTCCGCCCCTTGACGGGCTTCGATCAGGGCGACCTGTTTGGCACGATCGGCTTCGGCGGTTTGGCGCGTGGTTTCCACGTTTTGCTCCGCTTTCACCGCTTCGGTCAACGCGTCATTGGCACGCGCCTGGGCCTGGGACTGCTGCTCAGACTTGGCAGCAATGGCGATGGCCTTATCCTGTTCGGCGATTTCCGTCACTTTTTTCTGCTCGATGGCGGCCATTTCGGTGACTTTGCTCTGCTCAATCTCTTTGACGCGGATTTCACGGTCCGCCTCTACCTTACGGGTACGTACCGCCTGCTCGCGCTCGATTTCCGACTCCTGGATCTGGCGATCGGCGGAAATGCGGCTCTGTTCGGCCTCGCGGCGGCGTTCTGCTTCGAAGGTGGCGATCCGTGAGCTTTGCTCGGCGCTGCGGGTTTTGACCTGCTGCTCCTGCTCAAGCGACATGAAGGCTTCCTGCTGCTCGATCTCCAGCTTGCGCGCCATGGCATCGCGGTTTTTTTCGCGTACCGCGACCTCCACATCCTGCTCTACTTCGTTACGTTCGCGGCGACGGCGTTCGGTTTCCTGCGTCAGCTTGGTCAGACCTTCAGCATCAAAGGCGTTGTTAGGATCGAAATACTCTTTCGAGGTCTGGTTAAAGTTGGTCAGCGATACGCTTTCCAGTTCCAGACCGTTTTTCGCCAGATCCTCAGATACCGTGCTCTGCACACCCTGCACGAAATTTTCGCGCGTATCTTGCAGGTCTTGCATGGTCATCTGCGCTGCGGTGGAACGTAAGGCATCGACAAACTTGTCTTCCACCAGTTGGCGCAGATCTTCCGGTGACAGCGTACGCTGGCCCAAGGTCTGCGCTGCGGTGGAGATCCCTTCAATGGTCGGTTGCACTCGGACGAAAAATGCCACCACCACGTCCACGCGCATTCTGTCCTTGGTGATCAGGCTGTCGTGCATGGCACGGCTGACTTCCAGCTTCAGGGTCTTCATGTTGATTTCAACAATCTCATGAAACACCGGCAGGGAGATGGCACCACCGCTCAGCACCACCTTGAGCCCGCCCAGACCGGTACGTACCAGCGACTGTTCCGCCGAAGCGCGGCGATACAGTCGTGAAAAAATCAGTCCGATAATCAGCAGGACAACAAAGATGCCACCCGCAATCGACCCCCAAAACGTAAGACCATCACTAATTATCACTAGGGTTACCTCTCCATAAGCATTATCAGAATAATTCCGTTAAACACCTTGTTCACAGCAGGTCCGGCCAAGGGTTGGCAGTGCCGCTGAAGCGGGACCCGGAAATGCGGGCCGTCACCAGCACCTTGGCTCCACGCACAAAGGCGACGTCCTCCTCATCCGGCTCGATCAAAATGTAATGGGTACGCCCATGCTCGTCAGTCAACCTGGCTTCTGCCGGGGTGCCCGCCGTGGCCGTGGCACCGGTCATAATTGCCATGCGGCCGACAAAGCTGTCTGTGGAAACGGCGCTGCTTTCGTCACGTGGCAAGTAGCGAGCAATGCCGCGGCCACACCAGCGCACGCTGAATACGGCGACGATAAGGGCGACGATCACTGCCAGCCACACCGGTAGCTCACCGACTGCCAACCATTGCAGTACCAGGCCACTCAGTGAAAAACCGCCGAGAAACAGCACGATGATGACCAGCAGCGGCAAGCGCCCGATATGCAGCCAGCTCAGAGCATGGGCGAAAACGTTCTCACCCAGGGTAATATCCGGATGGGAGTCTATAGCCGCGTCGAAATGGCTGGAAAGGGAAGCACCGAGAAACACCGCCAGCGTTTCCAGCACGCCGATAAACAACAGCAGGAGCAGAGCGATCAAGAAAGGGGCATTGCCTGAAGAAAGTAGGTCCATATTGGCGTTCTCCGTGCGCATCACAGCGAAAATATCGCGACAGCAGAAAACCGGCAGGAAAGAGGGTACAAAACGCGGTAAAAGGTGACGTGCTGCAATCCGCTATAAACGATCCTTGTTCCACACAAGCCGGTTCCCAAGCCACGGGCTCTGCCTTCCATGTCACCAGCGGCAGTCGCCTGGCGCAGATTTTAGCATTTACTGTCCCGGCATCCCAGAAAATCCTTGGTAAAAATGATTATCATTTGCATAAAAAAAGGATCCCTAGACTTCCGGGATCCTTCTTCAAACGGTATTCACTTCGGGATAGGTTGAAAAAACCTCATCCTTAGTTGGCGGAGTCGATCTCGTCCAGATCGCCCTGGATCGCCTTGGCATTCGGGTTTTCCTGCGGCTTGAGCACCCCGCCCTGCGCCAGGAAATCATGGCGTTGGAAGTAGGCGTCACGCATCATCGCATAAGGATCGGAAGAGTTGCGCAGCAATCCATCGGAATCGAGCAGTTGAGCACGGGTTTCGACCCCTTCCACTACCCATTTACCCGCCGACATCCAAAAAGTGAGATAGCTCAGCACCGGATAAACGCTATCTGCCCAGTCACCACCATCTTCACGGATAGTGAAGCTGCCGTAGACCGGTAAGTGGACATACGGGCCATAACCTACGCCGTAGCTCCCCAAGGTACCACCGAAGCGGCGTGGTTCTTCACGCGCCAGCTTCGGGTTGGCCATACCGGCCACGTCGATCAACCCGCCCATCCCCAACAGGGTGTTGAGGAAGAAACGGTTGAAGTGCTTCATACCCTGATAAGGGTTGCCACGCAGAAATTCGTTCACCATGCTGGCTGGCTCTTCCAGGTTGGAAGTGAAGTTGCTCAAGCCATTACGCGCAGGCATCGGGACGTAATCGCGCCATGCCACCGCGACCGGGCGCAGCACGTAGGGATCCATCACGTTATAGTTGAAGTTAAACATCGCCCGGTTAAACCCTTCAAGAGGGTCGGAACGCCCTTGCGGATCGTCACCAGGCGAGCTGGCACAGCCTACCAATAACACCGTGGCGATTGCCAGCCCAGTCAGGCGAAAATTCATATGTTTCTCCATGAAAACCCTTGGATTCTTTTTATCAGGGAACCTGTTTATCTATCTGAACGCTGACCTGTTCCTTGCCGCTAAAGGCTTGCAGCGTACTATCGCCAAACCAGTCGCCCGCCCGTGGCGTTGCCAGACCATCCTGTGACAGCCTGACATGCACCTTCACCTTCTGCTGAGCCGAAAGCAGACGCTCAGGCATCATGGCGTTGCTGTCATCCAATGTGAATGATAGCGGGAAACGACTAAGTGGCAATTGCTTCACCGCTACCGGCACCGGGTTGGTCCCATCGGTAACCGAAACGATCAGCGTTCCTTGTTGTGGTAATGCTTTTGCCGCCTCTGGCGACAGCGTGACATTGACGGAGAGTTTAACAGTTTCTGCGCCCACCTGAACTTTTGCTTGCTCAATACTGCGCTTTATCACTGCTACACGCTGGTCGTCGGCTGGCAACAGTTTCAACATCACCTGCCAGGCACCGATCGCCTGCTGGTAATCGCCCTGCTCAAAGGAGTTGAACGCCAGCAGGCTTAGTACGCGCACGTTGGTGTGATCTTCTGCCACCATGGTACGCAACATTGCTGTCGCCTGCTTGTTGTCTTCCGGATCGCCAGAACGCGTCAGCACCTCAGCATAGCCCAGGCGCACTTCCATATTACTCGGATCCAGGCTGTAAGCATGAGCAAAAGCCTGGGTAGCGGTGGTGGCATTATTCAACGCCATCCCGACACGGCCAAGCATCATCCAGTCGTTCAGGTTCCTGTCATCGTCCTGCAACGAGGTGCGTAGGCCCAAGCCAAGACGGGCGATCTCTTCCATGCTCAGCGGTTGGGCACGTTCATTGGCCACCCGCGCACGCAGCTCCGGCATCTGGGATTCTACCTGATGCCAGGCCATAACCTGAGCCAAACCGCCGGTTTTCAGATAAAAGCCAACCGACACTACCACCAGCACCATCACGCCAGGCACCAAAGCCCAACGATTGATGGGCCGTGCAGGCTGAGGCTGCTCATCCGGTTGCCCAGGGATATCGTTCAGCAGGTTCTGTTGCAGTTCTTTGACCAGTTCAGGGCGTTCCGCAACCACCCCTTGATCTTCATCTTGTGCCAGCTCGTCAAGGCGATCCTGGTAGAACGCCTTGTTGAGCGTATCGCGGCTGGCCGCCGTACTTTCTTTGCCTTGGCGCATAACGGGCACGACCAGCAACGCGCTCGCACCGACCAACAGCACTATAATTATCAGCCAAAAAGCCATTAGGGTTTCTTCCTGTCAGTCTCTTTCAACAACGCCGCCAGACGCTGCTGCTCCTGCTCGGAGAATTCCTCGTTGACTGCGCCCGCCCGACGTTGACGGGTACGCAGTATCACCACCGCCCCGCCAATCAGCACAAACAGCAGCGGCCCGACCCACAAGATCAAGGTTGCTGGCGTCACCGGGGGTTCATAGGTCACAAAATTGCCGTAGCGCGCCACCATATAGTCGATGACCTGCTGCTTGTCTTGCCCCTGCATCATCAGCTCATATACCTTGGTGCGCATATCCGCCGCGATGATGGCGTTGGAATCGGCGATGCTGTTGTTCTGGCATTTAGGGCAGCGCAGCTGTTCGGTCAACTCGCGGTATTGCTGTTCCTGCTCCACCGAATTGAATTTGTAGGTATCGATGGCCGCAGCAGCACTCCAGCTTAGCAATGCCACCAGCAGTAAGGTTATCAGCCTCATGCGTCGCCCCCATATTGACGATACAGCGGTAACACTTCCTGCTGCCAGACACGCTCGTTCATGTCCCCGGCGTGGCGGTAGCGGATAATGCCTTCACCGTCGATCAGGAAGGTCTCTGGTGCGCCATACACGCCAAGATCCAGCCCCAACATACCGTCGCCGTCGTACAGGCTCAGCGCATAAGGGTTACCCAACTGATTGAGCCACACCACCGCCTTCTGGCGATCGTCTTTATAGTTTAGGCCCACGACACGGATGCCCTTGGCCGCCAGAGTATTGAGATACTCATGCTCTGCCCGACAGGTGGGGCACCAGGTTGCCCACACGTTCAGCAATATCGGTTTGCCAGTACGCAGCACCGCCTGATCGAAGGTTTTACCCGGATGCTCCAGGGATTCCAGCTTGAAGGTCGGCACCGGTTTACCGATCAGCGCAGACTCCAGCATGGTGGGATCCTCCCCGCCGGCATTACGCGTCAGTTGCACCAACAATGCCACCACTAACAGCAGGAACAGGATTAACGGAATAAATAACAGTTTGCGGTTCATGCCTGCTCCCCTTGTTTGGCTGCACGTTTGAGTTTTTTGCTCATGCGATAGCGCGGATCGAGAATACACAATACGCCACCGATCGCCATAAACACCCCACCGAACCAGATCCAGCGGACAAAAGGTTTGTAGTAAAGCCGCACAGCCCAGGAGCCATCGTCCAGCTCTTCACCCAACGCGGCGTACAAATCGCGCGTCAGGCCACCGTCGATGGCGGCTTCCGTCATCATGCTGCGCGCCACGCTGTAATAGCGTTTTTCCGCATGCAAGGTGGCTTCTGCCTTACCGTTGCGGGTGACATCGATAATCCCGACGCCGCCGGTATAGTTTGAACCACGGATATCGTGAACGTCGCGGAAAACAAAGCGATAGTCGTGAATTTCCACGCTATCACCGGCTTTCATGCGGACATCACGCTCAACGCTGTAGTTTTGGCTGAAGGCGATCCCGATCACCGTGACCGCCACGCCCAGATGGCCTAACACCATGCCCCAATGGCTACGGGAAAGGTGCTTGAGCCCCTGCCAGAAGCCGTGACGATGGGTGGCTCGCTCGTGCAACTCCATCAGGGTCAGCAGGATCACCCAGATGGCCATAATCAGCCCGACCACCGTCATGCCGACGATGCTGTCTTGCAGCAGCCAAGGCAACAGGATTGACAGCACCAGCGTGATCACCAGCGCCACGCCCAGGCGACGCCAGAGTTTGGTGGGTTCGTCACGACGCCAGCGCACCAACGGCCCGATGCCCAGCAGCAACGCCAGCGGTGCCATCAGCCAGGTAAACATGGTGTTGAAGAAAGGCTCGCCGATGGAAATACTGCCCAGCCCCAACTGTTTATGCACCAACGGCAACAAGGTCCCCAGCAACACCACCAGCATGGCGGCGATCAGCAAGACGTTGTTGCCCAGCAGGAAGGTTTCCCGCGAGAAGGTTTCATGCTGCACCCGGCTACGCACCTGCCCGCCCTTCACGGCATACAGCAACAGCGAGCCGCCAATCACGATCACCAGATAGGCGAGGATAAACATCCCGCGCGCCGGATCGGAGGCAAAGGAGTGGACGGAAACCAACACGCCGGAACGCACCAGGAAGGTACCCAACAGACACAAGGAGAAGGCCGTGATCGCCAGCAGCACCGTCCAGGCTTTGAAGGTCCCGCGTTTTTCGGTGACCGCCAGCGAGTGCATCAAGGCCGTTCCGGCCAGCCAAGGCATAAAGGAGGCATTTTCTACCGGATCCCAGAACCACCAGCCGCCCCAGCCCAGCTCATAGTAAGCCCACGCCGAGCCTAGCACTATGCCCATGGTCAGGAAGACCCAGGCCGCCGTGGTCCAAGGACGCGACCAACGAGCCCAGGCAGTGTCGAGCCGACCGGCCATCAGTGAAGCAATGGCGAAGGCAAAGGCCACCGAGAAACCCACGTAGCCCATATACAGCAACGGCGGGTGGAAGATCAGCCCGATATCCTGCAACAGCGGGTTAAGATCGCCCCCGTCGATCGGGAAACTCGGCAAGGTGCGGGTAAACGGGTTGGAGGTCATAATGATGAACAGCAAGAACCCGGCAGTGATCATCCCCATCACCGACAACACACGAGCCACGGCATCCTGCGGCATAGCACGGCTGCATAGGGCAACCGCCAGTGACCAGCAGCTCAGCAGCAGCACCCACAGCAGCAGGGAACCTTCGTGCGCTCCCCACGTCGCCGCAATGCGGTAATATACCGGTAGCTTGGTATTGGAGTTGGCTGCCACATAGGAGACCGTAAAGTCATTGGTAATAAACGCGTACACCAGGCAGGCAAATGCCAGGGCGATAGCGGCAAACATGCCATAGGTTAACGGGCGGGCTACCGCCATCATGCGCGTATCCTGGCGCGCCGCTCCCCATTGCGGATAAATGCTCAGCAGCAACGAAATCGCCAACGCCAGGCACAGCAGAAAACCCCCAAGTTCCGGCATCATGACTTGTTGCCCCCGTCCGGCGAATTGCTATAGGTAGCAGCCGGGCTTTTATGATTCTCTTTCATGGCATCCGCGACTTCTGGTGGCGTATATTTTTCATCGTGTTTGGCCAACACCTCGCGCGCATTGACCACATTACCATCCCCCAGCACGCCCTGTGCCACTACCCCCTGCCCCTCACGGAACAGATCCGGCAGAATCCCGTTGTAGGTCACTTCGATGGCCCCGTGGGCGTCATACACCTTGAAGCTTACCTGCAGGCTTTGCTGATCGCGCTTGACCGAGCCAGGCATCACCATGCCACCGATACGCAGGCGCTGGCCTACCTCCGGCTTTTCATGCTTTTCCCCCTTGCCTTGCAGGATCTCGCTCGGGGTATAAAACAGGTCGATATTGGAGCGCAAGGCATACAGCATCAGCGTGGCGGTAAGCGCGACGCCAATCAGTACGACAATGACCAGATAGAGGCGGCTTTTACGACGTGGGTTCAATGTGATTTCTCCCGCAAAATTTCAGACTGCGGTGTGGCCGCGGATTGCTTTGACTGCTGTGACTGACGGATACGCCGTTCACGTGACGCTTGACGTCTGACTTCGGCCAGTAGCTGCTTGCGCTGCCACAGGGTGTGGACCAGCAGCCCCAGCAGGGAAAGCAGGGTTACAGCCACGGCCAACCAAACGTAAAACGCGTAACCGCCCATGGCGAAGAACGCCTGCCAGGAACTGAATGCAGCATTCATGACTGACGCTCCTTGTTAACCAATTCGGCGACCCAAGGGCGCTGACGTTCCTGGAATAGGATCAGGTTGCGCAGGCGCATCAAGGTCAGCGTAATAAAGAACAATAGATAACCGAAGATTGCCCAACGCAGCGGGTAACGCATACTTGGCGCAATGCTCTGCTGCATATTGGTTGAGCCCTGGTGGAGGGTATTCCACCATTCGACCGAGAAGTGAATAATCGGAATGTTGATCACCCCCACCAGCACCAGAATACCGGCGGCTCGCCCGGCCAGGCGGCGATCGTCGAAAGCGTTATACAGCGCGATGATGCCCATATAAAGGAACAGCAATACCAGCTCCGAGGTTAGGCGTGCGTCCCACACCCACCAGGTGCCCCACATCGGTTTACCCCAGGCAGAGCCGGTGACCAACGCAATAAAGGTGAACACCGCGCCGACCGGAGCCATTGCCGCTACCACGGTGTCGGACATTTTCATTTGCCAGACCAGGCCGATAAACGCCGCTATCGCCATCGAACCATAAATGCCCATCGACCAGATGGCCGCCGGAACATGAATGTACATAATACGGAAGCTGTCACCCTGTTGATAATCTTTAGGTGCGAAACCAAAGCCCCACACCCAGCCGACCAGCAGACAGATGGCACCCGCTATCCCCAACCAGGGGACAAAGCGGCCACAGACATGGTACAGCCGTTCCGGCCTGGCAAATTGATGTAACCATTTCCACATTGTCGTCATTGCTCACGGTAAGAAATCATTCGGTAGCCGCTCCCTGATGGCAGAGCGGCGAAAGTGTTGCGCGCGGTAAAACTCTTACTGGCATTCATCCGCGGTTACATTTCCAGCTAGTGTACGCTTACACGCAACGCAGCTGCGGTGGCAAAAGGCGCCAGCGTGATGCTGCCCGCCAGCATCGCGCCCAGGATGGCCAGGTAACCGTCGATCGGCATCCCCATCGAGGCGGCATCTATCGCCGCGGTAGCGAAAATCAGTACTGGAATATACAGCGGCAGCACCAGCAAACTCAGCAGCACGCCGCCTTTGCGTAACCCCACCGTCAACGCCACCCCGATAGCGCCAATCAAACTCAGCGTTGGGGTGCCCAGCAGCAGGGTCAGTGCCATCGCCATCCAGGTATTCACGTCCAGCGACAGCAATAGCGCCACCAGCGGCGACAGGATCAACAACGGCAATCCGGTCACGACCCAGTGAGCACACACTTTGCCTAACACCGTCATTGGTAGCTGCGTTGGCAATAACAATAACTGTTCCAATGAGCCATCCAGGTAATCATCACGGAACAATCGCTCCAGCGAAAGCAACGAGGCTAACAGCGCCGCTACCCAGATAATCCCCGGCGCAATACGCGCCAGCAATTGCGGTTCTGGCCCAACGCCCAACGGAAACAGCGTGATCACGATCAGGAAGAACCACAGCGGGTTGACGATCTCGGAGCCTTTACGAAAGGCAATTTTCAGTTCCCGCCGCAGTATGATGAAGAACATCAGGCGACCTCCGCGCTGGTCTGTGTCAGGCGAATTTTCCTTACCACCTGCTGTGTTCCGGTTAAATCTTGATGCGTAGTGAGCAACACCATACCGCCCTGTTGCGCATGTTGCTCAAATAGCGCGGTCAGTTCCACCACGCCCTGTTTGTCTATGGCCGTCAAAGGCTCATCCAGGATCCACAGCGGACATTTGCTGAGCCAGAGCCGTGCCAACGCCACGCGCCGCTGTTGCCCGGCGGAAAGTTGCGCCACCGGAACATCCTCATAACCGACCAGGCCTACCTGCTCCAGCGCCTGCCAGATGGACTGACGATCGGATGACTGGTTAACGGCCTGGTAAAACTGCAAGTTCTCAAACGGGGTCAGCATGGATTTAATCCCCGGCTGGTGCCCCAGAAACAGCAGGTCAAGATGATATTGCTCACGGCGATGGCGCGTATTTTCACCCTGCCACAACACTTCACCCGCGTCTGGCTGCGCCAGCCCAGCCAAAATGCGCAGCAAGCTGGTTTTGCCAGCCCCATTAGGGCCTTCCACCTGAATAATGTCCCCCGGGCTTACCAAAAAACTCAACCTGTCAAACAGAGTACGTTCATCTCGTACACAACTAAGATTTCTGGCTGCCAGCATGGAGGACTCATATTTTTCTTTGGGATAGCGAATCATAGCATAAGCCACAGTGCGCTCGAAGTCCGCAGCCTGGCTTGAATGTAATCCATTAGGGGTAATATTGCGCATCAGATCAAAATTGCGTAGAAAAAAACAGCAGCGTTAAAATTTCGTTACTTTTTTCTCATTTTGTTGGCGCACTTTCTATCGCCCCATCACCAACTACGCTTAAATATCAACCGAAAGGAGAATGACCATTGAGCGCGAAACCCGAACCCCCAACCAACAACGATGAAAGCAGCGTTAAAGTCGAAAGCGAAGAGCACGATCGGGGCAAATCCACCATTGAGGTCGATGAGGAAAAACTGCCCTCGCGCGCCGCTGCCGTGCATGAACAAATCCGCATGGAGGGGGAGAAAGAACTGGAGCGTGACTGGCTGGCGTTATTGCTGTCAGCCTTGGCGGCAGGCTTGTCGATGGGAGCGTCCCTGGCAGCGAAAGGGATTTTTCACGCACGACTACCGGACGACCCAAGCCGGTTTTTTATCGAGAACATCGGTTATACCTTCGGCTTTATCATTGTCATCATGGCGCGCCAGCAGCTGTTTACGGAAAACACCGTCACTGCGGTATTGCCCATCATGCATAAACCGACGCCAAAGAACTTCGTCATTCTGTTCCGCTTATGGGGGATAGTGCTGTTGGGGAATCTGCTCGGCACCGGCCTGGCCGCGCTGGCGTTTATCCATATGCCTATTTTTGATGAGAATACCCGCGCCGCCTTTACCAACCTGTCTGAGGAGATCATGCATAACACCCCGGGAGAAATGTTTGCCAACGGCATCCTGGCGGGTTGGATCATCGCCACGATGGTGTGGATGTTCCCTTCCGCCGGGGCCGCCAAGATCTGGGTGATCGTGCTGATGACCTACCTGGTGGCGATTTGCGATCTTACCCATATCGTGGTCGGTTCCGTCGAGATCCTGTACCTGGTGTTTAGCGGCGCACTCCCCTGGCAGGACTTTTTCTACCCGTTCGCCATCCCGACGTTGGCGGGCAATATCATCGGCGGCAGTTTTATCTTCGCCTTGATCAGCCATGCGCAGATCCGCAACGATATGAGTGACCAGACCAAGGCCGAACGGCTGGAGGCTCAACGGGAGAATCAATCCGGGGAGGAACACACGGATAAATCAGACCGCGAATAAAACTTCGCCAACCCGTTCGCGGCACAGTAACAGGTGAATAATCGGGAAAATGGGGCATAACGGAAGAAAACCGATTATATTTCAGGCAATCAGACCAATAACCCCTTAAATCCAAGCGCAAAAATAGGTATACTGCGCCCGCCGTGTCCCCTTAGTTAAATGGATATAACGAGCCCCTCCTAAGGGCTAGTTGCAGGTTCGATTCCTGCAGGGGACACCATATACACATCTCCTGAAGTCTACCAAAATCAATAAAACCCCCTTATAATCAGTGATACACCCTCTACTCTGGCTACACGATATCAACCGATATCTACCCATTTCAACGTGAATCAATAAGTATTTGGGGGCCTTAGTGGGGGCTTATTCTGTTCAATGAAAAGCGAGGCCCCCAAAAATGTCCTTAAATGCGCGTCAGGTCGAGACTGCAAAGCCCAGAGACAAAGCCTATAAGCTCGCTGACGGCGGAGGACTCTATCTCATGGTCAATACTAACGGTTCAAAGTACTGGCGCATGAAATATCGATTTGCCGGGAAAGAGAAAAAGCTGTCATTTGGGATCTATCCAGACATATCACTTGCGGAAGCCCGCACTAAACGAGATGAAGCCAGAAAGGTATTAGCGAATGATAAGGATCCCGGTGAAGTCAAAAAAGCTGAGCAGCTAGCCAAAAGACTCTCGGTGACCAATACATTTGAAGCAATAGCTCTCGAATGGTACAGCGCAAAAGTATCTGGCTGGTCGAATAATTATGCTGATTACGTCAAGCGAGCGTTTAAAAATAATGTCTTCCCCTACCTAGGCTCTCGACCAGTGAATGAAATAAAGCCACTGGAGCTTTTATCTGTATTGCAACGAATGGAGAAACGTGGAGCGCCTGAGCTCGCTAGCAAAGTGCGCCAACGTTGTAGTGAGGTTTTTCGCTACGCGATTGTGACAGGTCGTGCCGAATACAACCCAGCGGCTGATCTTGGTAGCGCTTTACAAGTCCATGAGAAACAGCACTATCCCTTTCTTACCGCCGCAGAGTTGCCTGAGTTTTTGCAAAAGCTATCAAGTTACTCTGGAAGTCTTATTACCCTTCTCGCAACCCGATTGCTCATGCTGACAGGATTGAGAACAGTAGAATTACGTCTGGCTGAATGGAGTGAAATAGACTTCGATAATCGTATCTGGGAAATCCCCAAAACTAGAATGAAAATGAAACGTCCTCACGTTGTCCCGTTATCTGCTCAATCCTTAAGCGCTCTTCGTCAATTGGAAGAACTAACAGGAACCTGCCAGCTTATTTTTGCAGGACGAAACGATGTTAACAAAGCGATGAGTGAAGCTAGCGTCAATATGGTTATAAAAAGGGTTGGCTACGATAAGAGAGCGACTGGGCATGGTTTTCGCCACACCATGAGTACCATTCTGCATGAGCAGGGGTTTAATACAGCCTGGATCGAGATGCAGCTCGCTCACGTGGATAAGAACTCAATTCGCGGAACCTACAACCATGCACAGTATTTGGATAGCAGGCGGAAAATGATGCAATGGTACGCTGATTATATTGGTGAACTGGAAGGTACAAATACAACAGCATAAAAGCTCAGCCCGGAATGGGCTGAGCTTCAACACTTTATTTTTTTGTTGATGACACCAGTTGTTTGTATACCAGAGCCATTTTATTAAAATCAAAAACACATTTCAGGAGAATGATGTCACACAGCAATATTGTTTTTTATATTCCCAAATATGAAGAAACCATACCGCTCGTCCCTAAAAGCATCCTCGCCATATTCTGAAGATTACGTATCAGTTCAGTTCTACACTCCCATTCTTACCTGAATCATAAAATCAATAATCAAATACCAATCCAATTCATAAGCCACCTTATATTTACAATAAAAAATAGCGAAAACAGCAGCAATATAGACAACGTTTTCAATATTCAGTTTTAAAAAAAGAAAAGCTATAGGATCTTTAATTGACAAAACGCATCAAACGCCCCATTTTGATAAAAAAAATTTGAAATTAGTAAAAATCAAAATGATTATTACCGGGATGTTTTATTTTTCTGGAGTGATGAATTGTCGATAAAAACAAACAATACTATATACGCAGCCGAATATATGCGAATGTCAACTGACCACCAAAAATACTCACTAGATAATCAGTCTGGATACATAAGGGAGTATGCAAAAAAACACAATATTACGATAATCAGGTCATACAGTGATGCAGGCAAAAGTGGTTTGAATCTTTCTGGCAGACCCGGCTTGAAGGCGTTAATTGATGACGTTTTAGAACATCGTATCGCTATATCATCAATTCTTGTTTACGATGTCAGTCGCTTTGGGCGATTCCAGGACACTGACGAAGCAGGCCATTATTCCCATCTGCTTAAATTAAGCGGAGTCAAAATCATTTATTGTGCTGAGCATTTCTCTGAAGCTCAGCCTGAAATGTTCACGCTGGGCCTAGCGTTATCACGGCATGGTGCAGCCAGTTTCAGTCGAAACCAGTCTGAAAAAGTTTTCCTGGGCCAGGCAAACCTCATTAAAAAAGGTTACCACCAGGGAGGGCTGGCGGGTTATGGGCTCAGGCGCCTGTTAATCGATGAAAACCATACCCCTAAGGGGGAGCTGGAACACGAACAACGCAAAAGTATTCAGACCGATCGGGTCATTCTGACACCCGGTCCCAGGGAAGAGATCAACATCATTAATCGCATCTTCGATATGTTCAATGATGAAGGTAAACCAGAATTAGTCATCGCCTCTGAGTTGAATCGCCGGCAGGTTCTTGCCGAAAATGGAAGCTGCTGGAGCAGAGCAAAAGTACATCAGATCCTAACCAGTGAAAAATATATAGGGAACAGCGTTTATAACAAAACATCTTTCAAGCTAAAACAACAGTACGTTGTCAATCCAGAAGATGAATGGATACGTTACGATGGAGCCTACACACCTATTGTTGCGGTTGAAAAATTTAATCGGGCTAACGAAATTATCAGAGCGCGTGCTGCACGGCTATCAGAGGATGAACTGCTCGATAAATTACGAACACTGTTGAGAAGAAAAGGGAGATTATCAGGTATTATCATTGATGAAGAAGAACTTCTTCCATCCAGCAGTATTTATCGCTCCCGTTTTGGTAGTCTCTTACGTGTGTACCAATTAATCGGCTACACCCCAGATACTGATTACTCATGGTTAAAAACCAGGCAGCTGGTTAACGAGTTCAACGACAGGTCAACCAAAAAAATAATCGATAACATCAGTCATGAAGGGGGGTGGATAAGCGATACGCCAGCACCAGGTATACTTCACATCAATGATGAATTTACTCTTGCTATACAGTCCGCACGCTGTCAGCGCATCAGCCCCAAAAGGTTACGGTGGAAAATAAAATTCAGCACAATTTTCTCTCCTGATATCAGCATCGCCGTGAGAATGGATAGCTCAAATCAATCTGCTGTTGATTATTATATATTTCCCGCGATAGACATTCTCTCCGAGAAAATTTCATTAGAGGAAAGCAATCCTTATCAACTTGATCTGTATCGCTTTGATAACTTAACCCCCTTTTACCGACTAATAAGAAGAATTAAATTAAAGGCCTCATAACATGTCTGATGAAAAAATTGTACTTATAGAAACAAACAAAATACTGGTCGTTAACCCTCGTCAGCGGGATGAATTCACTCATAAAGAGATTAAAGAGAACATTCGCCAAATTGGTCTAAAACGCCCTGTCACCGTTCGTAGAATCGTTCACGATGAATATGAATTTGCTTTAATCTGTGGTCAGGGGAGACTTGAAGCCTACATTCATTATCAGGAAGCATACATCCCCGCGATAGTAAAAAACGTCAATGAAGAAACAGGCCACCTGATGAGCCTCACTGAAAATATTGCCAGAAGGAAGCCCCGGGCAACCGAGCTCCTGGACAGTGTAAGGCAGTTAAAGAAGCAGGGGTTGACTGATAAAGAAATCGGTGAGCGACTGGGGTACGTAATTAGCTGGGTGCAGGGTGTAAGTAGCCTGCTGGAGAAAGGTGAGAAAAAACTATTGTCTGCCTTTGAGGCCGGTAATATTCCTTTATACCTTGCAGTAGAGATATCCCGGGCGACCGATGAGTCGATTCAGGATTCCCTGACAGAAGCATTGTTGAACGGCACAATCAAAGGTAAACAGATTAACATCATTAAGAGAATTATTGAAAATCGCAAAAATGGAAATAAAGGTTCAACGAATAAAACATTCTCCACCAATCGGATTCAAAAGAAATATTCTTCAGAAGAACTCGCTAAAATGTATCAAAAAAACTCAGATGAACACAAAGAAATCCAGGCTAAAGCGCGATATTCTCGCGAAACACTAATGCTGGTAAAAGAAATACTCAGACAACTTACTCAGGATAATAGTTTTTGTGAATTGTTAAGTAAGAACAACATTACTGATATGCCTGAAATATTATCCCCCGTACGATAAAAAGAGCAAAATGAAATGATTAAACAATGCTTTAACAACCATTTTCATCAGTATCCTATCGCGAGTTTGTCACCATCGAGATCGATTCCGGTTAATGTCAGATCCAGTAATAAGTATAAACAAATACTGACATCAATAGCCGAAATAGGTTTAATTGAACCTATTATGATTTTTATTACGGATAATGGAGAACATAAAATCCTCGACGGTCATTTACGTATCGAAGCGTTAAAAGACCTGGCAATCATACATGCACATTGCCTCATATCCCCGGTTGAAGACACATACTCTTATAACAAACGGGTAAATCACTTGACCATACTTCAGGAGCAAAGGATGCTCCAAAAAGCTGTTGAATCTGGTGTATCTGTCGAAAAATTGTGTGCCGTTCTTGGATTATCCGAGGGAATAATTAACACCAGACTCCGTATTTCCGAAGGGATATCGAAGGAAGCGCTCGCGTTACTGGCTGATAAAAACGTATCGCAGAACGTCTTCGATATACTTAGAAAAATAAAACCCCACAAACAGATGGATTTTGTGGCAACAATGGTAGCATTGAATAATGTTACTAAAAAATTCGCTCTATCTATGCTACATGCCTTACCTACTGAACATTTGGTCAGAAAGCCGGATAATGCTACTGAAGATAAAAATATGGTCAAAACGCTTGCGCGACTTGAAAAAGAAATGGCTGCACTTCAGGTTGAAACGCAAGATATCCAGAATGAATTTGCAGAAAACAATCTCAACCTGATGGTTGTGAGATCATACATTGCAAAACTTCTCAGTAAAAATGAGATTATTCACTGGCTATATGATAACAAAAGTGAGTATCTGGACGTCCTGAAGAAAGTTCTGGGGGTTAAACATCTGAGCGAGGTTCCGCCCGGACAACATTCTGCCTGACAGAAAACCAGTGACATATCCATCCATAGTCCATCCTACAGGCACATACCTATTCTGGATATAAGAAGGTAGACACACGCAATACCTTGAGAACTGCCACGAGATGATGCAGTGGTATGCGGGTCATATCAGCAGCATGACTGATTAAATGTCTTATCCACTATATGGGCCTCATCATGCTTCGTGATCAGTGGCCCCTTTTTTTCCTTAATCCCGGAGGGATACCTCATTTTCTCCAGTAATCTTGTATTTACCTCCGGAATTATATTTATGGAACCATTGATGCATTAGGTACATCATAAATATGAGCTGCAAAGTGGGATTGTAGCCGGTGATCAAGTAGGGCCTGGAATATATCCGCGCAGCACTCATCACTGGCAATGATTTTACCTTGCGCATCAAACTGCAGATTCAGTCGAAATCTTAAAGCATTGGCTCGCAGACTGTCCATAAATGCTGGTAATTTATAGTATCCTTTTTCTTTAATTGCCGAAGCCCTTCTTAGCTGCATCGCATTATTCCCGACATACCGCTTTAATGGCTCCGCATCGGTAAGCAACTGACTGAATTCCGGCTCATCCACCAATACGTTAAAATTGGCAATATGCGCAGTTTTGTAACTCAAAACTGATTCGAACACTTTTTTATTTTTAATATAGACACTATTTTCAAGAATGAAAAAATCAAAATCTTTTGCGATATTAAAACGAGGAGAGTTGTCAATTTTCAATTTGTTATTTTTAAACACCACAGACTTTAGCCCAGCCTGCTTTTTAGTTGCCCAGGACGCATCGGTTTTTTTAACACAATGCAATACTGTATCACCCGCAACTAACTTCACAGAGTAAAAGTCACAGTTAGACAGTTCTTTTATTTCCTTAACCTTCTTTGCTGGTATCTGGTTTGCGGATACAGATGTAACATCTACGGCTGAAGTTTCACCTGAGCCAATTAGCATCAGACTATTTTCGTTGTTCTGTGCTAACAATGAATATTCCATAGTTTCTGTATAGCTAGCTCTTTCTATTCGAATAAACCCCAATAATTCAGCTTTGAGCTCAGGATCAACAGGGATCCACTTTCCTTTAAAAGATGCCAGCCCATTAAGTACTTTCTTTTTGAATACCCAGATAGATAACTCGGCCGTTTGAAGATCAAAATCCTGTAAACTCTCAAGCATTATCACTCTCTCCACAAATGACTATAACAGATTGTATTGTTTCGTACTCATAATCCGAATTCGGATTAACATCTGCGTTGGCTAATACAACTCCAGAAAATATATCATTACTCCCTGGAAAACGATAAGATATCTCATACATCTTCCAGTTAAAAACTATAAGCATAGGGTTTAATATTATTTGACCTGACTTATATGAGAGCCAAAAAAGCCATAACAAAAACACAACAAACCCCAGAAATTTATTTGTTTCCATATAACTTATACTCATAAATGAAACGATATAAGGAAGCACATAATTCATTAAATCTGATGGAGTATATTTTGATTCAATTATTTTTATTTTTTGCCCATCAGGTTTAGCCAGATGCAAAGCAAACCATGAGAAAACAAAACAGGCTAAGCAAACCAGAAACAAACTCACTGAAAGGAATGGTTTTTGAAGGGGGAGATGACATGTTCCTGAAGTCAAGAAATTAAAACAGATATTTTCTTTAAGTTTTTTATCGTCCAGATCCTGCATTAGCAGAATCATACTTAACGGCAAATATGATCCTAAAAAAATTGCAAGAGCAAAGAATAGTCTTGGTGTCACTCTAATCCCCTATTTATTCTTATGTTCTTAATCAATCGACTTCGCGCTTTTTCTACCGCTCTTTTGGTCCTGTCCGGAAATAACATAGCCTGCTGCTCAGCCACGCTCAGATGCATATTCTTTTCTAGTAATGCCCATTCCTCATCGCTCCAGGGACGAAAACCAACCTCGCTACTATAGGATTTTTTCAGACCCAGCCTTCCCGCCATTATTTTAACTGACATTGCATTCCTTCCTGGCAGACGCTCAGTTACCGAGATCCCCATCCGGGGATAGTCCGCTTTAAGAATACAGAGTTCCTCCTCCCGCCAGAAACGACCACTTTGCCCCCCCAACGTCTCCGCCATCGAAAAGATCGCATTGATGCTTCTGCCTGGAAGTAACTGTGTAAGGGCTTTGGCTTCAGTACCCCGGGCGTAGTGTTCACGAATAATATCCATTTCAGCCTCACTCCACGGCGCACTTTTCATTTTGCGGCACCCGAGGTTATCAGCCATCAACCCGACTGCACCTGGAGTCCGCCCCAGCCGATCAGCAATTTCAGCAACTGACATGGAAGAATAATTATTTTCCAGAAAGGTTAAATCCCTGATGGTCCATCTGGCACGATTATTACGATAACGAACTGAATCACCCATAATTTTTAGCACCATTTCTACTCTGATGCATTCTGTTGTATTTCAGCATAACGGGCTATCAATTGCTTCAGATGCATCTCTAGTTGAGCCCTGACAGCAGCAGGTAAAGGTTCTCTCTCAGGATTTTGTGACAAGGCCCGTATTTGCTCTTCAGCCGGTATCGATTTGTTAAATGACTGTATGGTGGAAAATACCACAGATTTCAGCTCACTGACCGTCATGTATTTTCCCTTTTGTTCATCCAGCCCGTTCAGCCGGTCACTCAGTTTTTGTAGTGTTGTCATCCCCTGATGCCAGCCATTCAGTTGTTCCGTTGGCATTGCGGCAGCACTAAGCTGTTGTTGCCACTGCTGCATCAGGGGTTTAGCCTGTTCCGGCCACAGAGTCTGAGCCTGTTCTACAAGTTGTCGACTGTAAGCAAGATTCCAGTCAGGCGGCAACTTATCCAGCAGGGCAAGCTGCTGCTGTGTTTGTGCAATTACTGTATGTGATGACAGAGATTGCTGACGCAATATATCCAGCTCTTCAGGCGCGAGAGGTGCAGGGAACGGAGCCAGTGAAGCAGCAAGCTGAGTCTGTAGAGGGTCTGGCCGGTGAAGATATTGCAAGCTCCACACTGCTATGACGCTTATTACCAGCATGGTACACATTCCGGCGGCAAAAGATTTCCACTTTTTGTCCGGAGCGGGCATTGCCGCCAGCACCTCCACGTTCGGTTGATGTTCCGGTTGCGCAACGTAAACCCACTTCACTGCACTATCTAGCGTATCGTCAGAAGGACTACCAGTAAGCTCTCTCGCGGATACTGTCGCATAATTCAGCACGGAGGCAGGCAACACGATATCTGGTTGAATGTTCGCCCCGGTGCTGGTTATGCCTTCGCTGTTTTCCAGCCTGACAGCACTGTTGTGCATCAGGGTACGCAGGGTGTCAAGCTGGCTCAGATGTTTAAGCTCCAGACGCTGCAGCACCTCTCCCAGACCAGTAAGCAGCTGCTCTGCCCGGTACAACTGGCTGAGGTCACTGTAATTCAGCGGGAGCGAACGCATCCGTTGCTGTATCCGCTGACTCAGACCGCTGAGGATTTCCATTCGCGCATGTATTGGTTGCGGCCACAGTGTGCCCCACTGATGGCTTATTAGGGCTTCCAGAATGGCCAAACCTTCACTCAGACCGAACAATCCTGCTAATTGCATACGGGTCAGCGTATACCACGCCGCCGTCTGCAGCTCCATACCATTCTGCTCAAACAGTGAAAGACAGAGTTTTTCGGCATAACGCCAGTTCACATCCGGGCGCGCCGGATGCGTTAGTTTACTGAGTTCTTCGCGCAGGGCGGCATAATCCGGCAATGTGCGCGGGTCGCCACCGGTCTTTAACGTTTTATGATGGGTCATCCTGTAGCTCCTGAAGGTCCATGCCGGCAAATTTCGTCAGGTGGCGACTGATACTGTTTTCTTTGTAACAGGTCACCAGCAATGAACGTGTCGCACGGGTAAAGGCCACATACAGAGGCGGGATGGCTTCCGCCTCATCCTCTGCCGCCTTGTGCACAAACGAGGCATTGATGACCGCAACGAAAGGAAATTCAAGCCCTTTGCTGCTCTGATAGGTCAGCAGATGCACGACATTATCCCTATGTGAGTAGCTCTTTTTATCCGCATGGGTAAAGCTAACGCCCGCAGGTATCTCCTGCTGTGCCAGCAGTTCCGTGAGCTGGGTTGCCGAGAACTGGGTTGGGCACAGCACCGCCATATTCCCCCATCGGCCGGTAAGGGCGTAGTTTTCCTTTAGCCAGCCAATGACATGACGGGCTTCATCGAGTGCAGAACGGCATTGCATAATATCAGGAATATTTCCGTCTTCACCGCACGCTTCCGGCAGCACCAGGGGAACCTCATGATTGTGATGCTTATCGAAATAATCGCGCGAAAAGGCATACGCAAAATTGAGAATTCGTCGGGGATTACGATAGTTTATTTTTAGGACTGAAGTGCGTCCCTGCGCCTGAATACCCACGCTCGCCAGCGAGAAGTTTAGCGCTCTTTCCCGGCGATAGAGCGACTGGGCATCATCATACATTAGCAGCAACGAACGGCTGGCGTTATCAAACAGATGGGCTATCAGCGACAGCCACCGACGGTCAAAATCATGCCCTTCATCAATCAGCACGGCGTCATATCCGGTATCTATGATCAGCCCCTTCTCTACTGCGCTTTCAAGCGCCGCAAAACGCATATCAAATAACGCCCCTTCACCGCTGACGGGCAGGCGGAACTTACGCACAGTGACCCCGCACCAATCATGGAAGTGCCAGACGTGTACTTTTTGCGATAGTCCTCTCTCTGCAATGCATTCGCGGATATAGTTTGCCAGGGTAATGTTGAAGCAGAGAACTAAAACGGGACGCGCCGTCGTTTCTGCAAGGTACAGACAGCGGTATAGCAAAATCAACGTCTTACCTGACCCAGCCACACCATGGATAACGCGGTGACCTTCCCCCAGATTGCGGGCCAGCACCTCCTGCTGAATATCCATGACCCGCTGAACGTGGCTGTTCTTTTTTTTAGCCGGTATCGCAATTTCTGGAAAAAGATGCCGCCGCAAGATATCCCTCATGACTGGCGTGATCGAAGGTCTGAAGCGGGTGGTAAACAGCGCAGCGATTTTTTGCCGAAATGCAGAAGGCATAACCGACTCTGTCATTTCATCCTGACAAATCGACAGCGCCTGCGGAAAGATAGACTCAACGGTGCCATCGGCAGACAGGGCTGTTAGTTGCTGACGTGTGATATTGGTAAACACCACGCCATAGGCCCATGCAACGTTAAGTTTACCCTTATACAAACCTATTTTCTGCTGCAGGCCAGGGTCCTGGGACAACATGTCGGCGGTCGCACAGGCATACTCCCTGACCTGCACCAGCGGATTTCGCTCCTGTTTTTGCCCCTGTTCTGTCTCCAGAATGACCGTCTGCGGATCGGCATGGCGAAGGGTACTCAGCCGCCAGTCCTTAACTTCCAGAAAGATAAGCCCAAGAGAGGGATCGATAATAACAAAGTCCGGGTGTCGGTATTGTCGTCCGACCGGAATGTCATACCAGACCAGACAATCATCACCAAGGTGTGACTCCAGGCGCTGGGCAACGCGTCTTTCCCCGTGTGTCATTCGTTCCCCACACAGCGAAAGAGAGGTCATTAGCTTTGCCATAATTCTATTCCAGACGGTTATACGTGAGAGCAATGACCGATGTGGCTGGCTCTAAATGATTCATGCTGCGTCGCTTTCAGCATATTCGAGGCTCTGCAGGTACTGTAGTGCCACCGGGTCAGCAATATATTCAACCTGCCCGTGGTGACGCTCCACCTCATCGATAATCCTGCTGAGTTCGACCCGGAAGAACTCCTTACGCAGGTTAATCCTGTTAATCCGATAACTTTCCAGATGGTCATGCAGTATCTTTTCAAGTGCGGGGGCATCGTCGCAGGAAATCATGGCGTGGACGTCAAAATCAAACGGCACAGCCGCCCCACTGAGTTCTTTCACCCGCTCCATAGGCTCCAGTCGTCGGGTCATACCAATTTTGAAGACATCTTCACCAAAGGAGCCGATGTTCGAAATCACATACACATGCCCCTGCTTTGTGAGCTGGGCCATGGATTTGGCGCGTTCATACTGCTGATGCACATCCTGGATTTTCTGCTCCAGCTCCAGACGCTGTCGTTCCAGCTCTTCCCTGTGGGCACCTTCGGCAGCCAGAAGGGCTTCTTCCAGTAGACGCTGCTGTTCAGCAAGGCGTTGCTCTTCCTCTTCTGCTTCGCGCTGCTGCTGGTCCAGTTCATCCTGACGCTGTTTTTCTTCCCGCATCTGACGCTTGAGCTCTGCCTGATATTCTTTTTCTTCCTGCGCGTTTTCCAGCAGGGCGACCTTATCCAGAAACTGCTGTTTTACGCCTTCCCAGTCAGCATTATCTTCCAGTTCCAGAAAGGTGATTTTCTCGCTTATAGCAGCATAAGCGTCTCTCTCTTTTCTGAGCTGGTCGTACTTACTTTGCCAGTTATTTACCGTTGTACCAGAAAGCAGGGTTTTGACTTTGAATTTATACGCAGAGTCCACAATACGCTGCAGTGCCCGGGAGGCTTTATTTCTGGCATTGTGAAAGTCATCCCACTGACCGGAAAGTCGTTTATTTTCCTGATACAGGCCGCGAGCCACTTCAGTACTTACAGTTTCTTCAAAGGCTTTCTCTTTCTGTGCCAGGTCCGACATGGCCTGTTCGAGTTCTGCTGTTTTCTTCCGGAAACCCCGGTAAATGAAAACCCGGATTATCAACGCAACGGCTATCAGTAAACCAAAGAACAGACCGATGATTCCGGCCGGATTCGACACAGATTCAATAAATTGCTCATTAAGGTTAATTAATGCTCTTACTGCAACATAAACTCCCCAGGCAATGATACCAATAATGACCAGAATAATACCCGCAGCATTGTCATCTTTTTTTCTTCGTGCCATGTTTTATTTCTTTCCTTTCTTATTTTTATCCTGACGATTTAACCTGAATAACGGGAAGAGAATCTGTGCCATATCCGACTAATACTGACTCCCTGAGCAAATCGGTAAATGGGTATATCCGGGCTTACTGGCCATATAGAGGGGAGCGCATGTGGGCTGCCGGGGTTGTGTACTGACCGGTTCGTCGTTTTTTGTAACGCGTTGCGGTTCCTGCTTTTTCGCAGTTGTCACTTTTTTCGTCTTAGCTTTGCGAGTGGAAGTAGACGGTCTTACCGGATTGCTGGTTTCTGAGGAACCATACCCGGAACAGAATCGTTTCGACTGACTCAGACTCCCGTCATTACAGACAAAGCGTCCATCCGATGTGCAGTGCGCTATACCACCTTTTGAACCCGAGCAGGGCTGCCTTCCACGAGCAGCATCAGCCTGTGCCGTAAAAAGAATTCCTGAGACCAGAAGGAAGATTAATTCTCTCATTTCCATATCCATGATTTATTTCGTTACTTTGGCGCTAAGTAATCCGAAAGCTATTAACCGTTTCGTCAGGAAAACTTGCAATGATTCAAAGCAAAAAAATAATGATTCATTTTCAGCCCCCGCTATGGCAGAAGCGCCAGAATCAAACTAAAAAATGTACTTTCATCAAAACACTGCCCAGGGCGAGATAATGTACCTGGAGGAGTAAAGGTCCAGTTGTTTGCGGTACCTGACCGCATGAACAAACGCCCCAGTGAAGTCACATTCCCTCCATCATGAAAGGTCACCTCCACGCATCCTTTATCCGGATCCAGATCGTCACGCTGAATCACCTGCTTCCAGGTGTTATTCACCATATCCGGGTGGCGGAACAGCCCCACCACGGCCACGAACTGAGCGTCTTCTTCCATTGGCATATTGAGGTTTGCATCACCGCCGGGTTTCACCACCACGTCACGACTGGACAGCAGGTCGGCTTTCAGCACGGTGTCACCGTCTTTGAGCAACTGCTGAAGACCGTTTTGTCAAAAGTCTTGCGGTCTTTGAGCTGGTAGACACGGACCACAACGGATTCGGATAACGAGTTGCTTTCACGCGCATCGGTGTTCAGCGCTTCACGGGCAGTAAAATCCAGATGCAGCACCTTTATCTTCTTGTGAAAAATGGCGGTATAGGCTGATTTAGTGCCAACGGAGATGCCCTGCATGACGCCACAACCGGTCAGGCTTAATGCCAGCAGGCAGCATGCAGATTTAATCAAACTTGTACGTAACACGTCGGTTTCCTTGTTGTGGTGTGGCGGGCTCCAGCCCCGTGTAATAACCCAGCTCTGTAGTAAAGGTCTGCGGAATATCCTCTGCCAGCTCTCCTTCTTCCGCACCCAACACGCCGTTCATCCCGAGCCAGAACGGACCCTCACCCAGCGGCGGAACGGCCAGCAGGCGGGTACTGGTGGTCAGGGTGATTTTTGCCTTAAAGCGCCAGCCCAGATAAACGCGCAGCATCACCAGAAAATCCTGGTACAGCAGGCCGTCCGGCTTCCAGCCCTGCGATTCCTTCTCATCATCAGTGGCCAGCGTAATCAGCAGTTGGCTGTTGGCGTCCATTGCCTCATCGCCGAGCGGGGTGTTGCCGTCCAGCAGAAAATCCTCATCACCGTAAAAGCCCAGCGGCTGGCTGATTTCCACCGGGCGCAGGCAGTACGGGCTGACCTGTACCCGGGTATGCGGTGCCAGCAGGCTGACCAGTGCCTGCATACCCTGCTGAGTTTTTCCGGGCTGCTGCAGCACACCGAGCAGCGCCAGAAATCGCGAGACGGGTGTGGCTATATTTTTAGCCGTCCCGGGAATGCCGAGCCCCACCAGGCCCAGCAGCGACTGAGATATGCTGAGCGAACTCATCAGATGCCTGCCAGAGGTTATTTTACAGAGTCAGTTAATACTTTTTGGCGTGAAACAGATGGATGTTCGCCACCGGGAGCGGTGGTAGATTCCCGTTCCCACTCTTCAGGCCATTTATCTGCTTTACGTTGACGCCAGCTGTCAGGGCGACCTTTATTGACTGCCTCATCAGGCACCGGCTCGCCTTTCATGTACAGGCACAAATAGCTCCAGATTTGCTGTAATTCGGCAGGATTGCCGTCAGCTAGCTGGAAACGATGAGTGACGTTATAGGTTCCGGGTTCACACACTGAGCCCCAGAGCTGATGCCCCGAACGATAGCGGTCACTGCAATAACGGATTTCACCATGAACATCAGCCCAGTTATAGTGGGTGATAATGACCGGCCATTTAAACCAGGGGATACGGTCTTTTTTGTAGTTATATACGTAGATTTTACGGCGACCGCATTCATGCTCATGATATGAGTCAGTTCAACAGTCTGAGGTACTGGTTTGGCCAGGCCTGCAAGCTTTGTCGGGGAACCGTTACGCGCCAGCACTTCACGGCCCCCACTCCCAATGGCTGCTAACTCAACCAGCCAATCTGAACCGGGCTGGCTATAATCGGGAAGAGTCGCCAGAACGGACACCATCTCGATTCCCGATATCGTGGAATTAGCTAAATGCCCCATTCAGCGACATCACCAAACTTGCGGTTGTTTGCCTGAATACGTCGCTGTTAAGGAAATGCCCCATCTCATCGCTATTGAGCAGCGTTTTAAAATTGGCGTAAGTCATCGTCCCGTCATAGACCGATGGCCGTGGACGAGTCTGGTCTTCGTGCTCCGCCGGCTTTGCCAGCCTCCGTTTAATCTTTCCCATCATCTTATCCCTGCGTTGCGTTAATCGTCTTCCGGTGCCGTACTGGATTCGCGCTCCACATCCGCCGGCCACTGAACAGTTTTAAACGGTGTCCAGTCCCGTGGCTTGTCGGTATACATCGGTGCGGTTGGTACCGATTTTTTCTCCATGTAATGCCGACAGAAGCTCCATAATCCTCCCGCTTCGTCTGTCCCGCCTACCGTCCAGGTCAGAATAAAGCGGTCCACTACATCCAGAGTGCCCGGTTTGCAGACTGAACAATAAATACGGTGCCCCCAGTCGGCATGCGCCCGCCTCATCACCCATTCACCGTGAATATCTTTCCAGTCGAACACCTTAATTACCGGGTGCCAACGTCTCCACGGCAGGAAGCTTTTTTTGAATTCGTAGACATAAACTTTTTGCCGTTTGCGGTTAAAACGGACAGGGGCTCCACGAGGTTCGAAAAGAATCATTTTTAGAAGGTATGTAAAAAGTGACAATGAAAAGAAAGTACAAGAGCCAAAGACAAGCCATCCTGATATAGATGAAATAATGCCTGGCAGGGTGAGAAAAAAGACGCTTATCATTAGCGGTAGGATAGATAAAAATATCATTGGCCACATCCCCCCCCAGCCAAAATTAACATACCGCGGGATCTCCACCCACACATCATTCAGCTCATTCACCCGGATAAGCTTTGGCGGAAAACCGCAGTCCTCCGCACACTCGGGTAAATCCCCACTCCACTCTCGCACTGGAGGGTTTAGCCGTGGACGAATCTGGTCTTCATGCTCTACCGGCTTTGCCAGCCTCCGTTTAATCTTTCCCATCATCTCATCCCTGCGTTGCGTTAATTGTCATGCTCAGTTTGTTTTCGGGGTCCTTAATGTCCGGCCAGTAGGATGCGGTCAATGTCACCTCCGGCGTCCTGCTGGCAGGTACCCAGACACTAACCATCAGACTCAGACTCCAGGGGCCTTTCTCCTGACCATCTTCGCCAATTACACCATCCCGCTGCCATATGTATTTGTCATACCCTTCCGGCCCACTGCGCTGATCATGGTCCGCTGTCTCTGGCGCATTATCGGATTTAGCGAATAGTGTCTTCCCACCCCCGGTAAGCTGTACCGACCAGCCTCCGCTGCCGTCCACCCAGCCCGGCATACTGACCCGGAAGTCCACTCGTCGGTAGTCCACGCCCTTCACCGTCGGGTTGCCGGTAAGGATATCATGATTCGCTGTCCGACAGGCTTCACTCAGTGATTCAACTTTCCCGCCTTCCGGCATTTCATGCGCATTGAACAAGCGTAAAAAACCTTCCGGCGTAACCTGATACCCCAACCAGTCCTTCTTATCCAACAACACATACACATAGAAGATGACCACTACGGCACAGGAAAGCTTCATCCGCGTTGTAGGTAACATCTTTGACGAAAGCGTAGAGGCCCTGCTGGAGTCACATATTTTAAGAAAGTGGCTAAAACAGGTCCGCTACCGACTGCTCTCTCTGGCCAAGTTGCTCTGGCATCGCTTCTTTTAACGTATGCCCGACAACCTGCCATGCATTCGATCTGTTTCGCCGATCGAATACAGATATTACATAGCTTTTGACTATCAATTTTATATCAATGATCGATTTAGGCGATAGATTTAAACGATCGGTCTCGGCTTATTGATCTTTATTAACGATTATCCCTCCTCATTGCATCCCGATACGATCCCCCTCTGGGGAGGTTGTTCAATCCCAAAACTTTCAAATTTATTATTAAAGGAATATTTTTCTATGTTGAAACCTTATCCGTTTCTCAGGCAAGACACCTACGCCTGGTGTTTGTCCATCGGCCTTCCAGTACTCTGGGTACCTTTCGCCATTTTATTTCCTAAAGAGATTGCTCTTGGCTTGTATAACCAGTCGGGCATCGACATTATTGGCCCGTTTCAGGGCGGCGGTGGAGGCTGCTGCTACAGCGTGCCCGCCCGCTGGACGCCGGGTATGACGGTACGTATTGACTGGGAAAGTGGAGAAGCATCGACAGATGGTTTCCCTGGATATGAAAAATGGGACAAGTATTTGGAATGGGAAAAAAAAATCAAAGCCAGTCATCGGCAGCACAGCAAAACCGTCCCGGTTCCTGACTATAACGGCCAGGATGTCTGCGGCATCACGGTGCACTTTTTGCCCTGTGATGACGTGAAGGTGACGACCAGTTGCTGGTCACCGAGAAATGCCAACTACCCGATAAAAGAGCCCATCAGGATGAAGGAGCCCAAAGTATGTCCGAGATAAAGGAAACCGATTTAGCCTGGGTGCCGCCGCCGTTCCTCCTTTAGTCCCGCCTCTGTAAGGAAAGTCAGATGAAACATGCATTATTAAGCCCGCTGCTGGCGGGCCTGCTGCTGTTAACCGGTTGCTCACAGCCTGTTGCCCAGGCCGGAGGCGGTGGCGGAACCATTGACGCCATCAACCACACCAAATGGGCAATTAACCACTTCAGCGTGGATAACCAGTCGGGCATCGACATTATTGGTCCGTTTCAGGGGGGCGGTGGCGGCTGCTGCTACAGCGTGCCCGCCCGCTGGACGCCGGGTATGACGGTGCGAGTTGACTGGGAAACCGGGGTGGGTTCATCAGTTGGTTTCCCAGGATATGAAGATGAGAAGAAGTTTTTAGAGTGGGCAAGGAATATTAAAGCTCAGAACCGTCAGCACAGCAAAACCGTCCCGGTTCCCGACTATAACGGCCAGGATGTCTGCGGCATCACGGTGCACTTTTTGCCCTGCGATGATGTGAAGGTGACGACCAGTTGCTACACCTACGGCAGTCCGTCCTACCCGATAAAAGAGCCCATCAGGATGAAGGAGCCAAAAGTATGTCCGAGATAATGGAAACCGATTTAGCCTGGGTGCCGCCACCGTTTCCCCTTTAGTCCCGCCTCTGTAAGGAAAGTCAGATGAAATATTCATTCTTAAGTTCGCTGCTGGCGGGCCTGCTGCTGTTAACCGGTTGCTCACAGCCTGCTGCTCAGGCCGGAGGTGGTGGCGGTGGAACCATTAAAGCCATCAACCACACCAAATGGGCAATTAACCACTTCAGCGTGGATAACCAGTCGGGCATCGACATTATTGGCCCGTTCCAGGGAGGCGGTGGAGGCTGCTGCTACAGCGTGCCCGCCCGGTGGACGCCGGGTATGACGGTACGTATTGACTGGGAAACCGGGCAGGGTTCATCAGTTGGTTTCCCCGGATTTGCTGATGAGAATAAGTATCTTGCCTGGAAAAAAGGCATAGATGCCCAAAAACGGCAGCACAGCAAAACCGTCCCGGTTCCCGACTATAACGGCCAGGATGTCTGCGGCATCACGGTGCATTTTTTGCCCTGTGATAACGTGAAGGTGACGACCAGCTGCTGGTCGCCGAGAAATGCCAACTACCCGATAAAAGAGCCCATCAGGATGAAGGAGCCAAAAGTATGTCCGAAATAACGGAAACTGAGTTTGGATTGTTGAACCCGTACACTGGATTAGTATTAAAGATTTCCCGTATATCAGGAAAGTCCAGCTACTGTCGGGAGACAATGGCAACTCTTCCGGTAAGCAGAAGGTAAGAACTCTTTACACTGATTTTCTGACATCGACTGAATAAAACCCGTAAAAGAGGTTTAACCGTGAAAGAGACGCTGACGAATCGCGAATTATACCTGGCTTTATCAGATATTTTTGTTGATCACGATGTGGATTATGAATACATAGCTTCCATAAGCTACTAGTTTCCTCCTGGCAGAGTGAAGAACTGTTTTTTTGAATGGGCAGCCCCTGTCTGCCACACTAATCAGCTTACTCCTGTACATTATGTCTGGTGTAGGTTTGATAAGGATGAGCTATGGGCGAATTTATGTGAATATCGGCGTAAAAAACTCACTGACCGACTCAGGCATAAAATCACCGTTATCTGTTTAAAGATGATCTATAAAGAAGAATGGAACATACTGGAGTATGAATGCTGAAGAGATTACCAGACAGTAATCATCCTCCCTGATGAATACGATAGATGAACAATGGCATATCAACCCCCTATTTCTGTGCGGGCACATTAATTTGCAAATACCATTGTCTTAAAATTTTTTCAGGCGCGTGTAATCTACACCGATTCAGTTAACCTACCATTTCGGCCCCTTGCAATAACTCATGACTTTTTCTTTCGGATAGGTTAACTTATATTTCTTTTGAACAAGATAGTAATCAGAAAGTAATTTTTTCAATTTTGTATTTTCTAATTCCGTGCGCCCCCTTTTTTTACAAAACGTCTCGTGCTCTGTATGGGTGCATAATCCAGTCACACAGAGTGTTCCTGTAATGACATGGCCTTGATCATTATTTTCAAGAGCCTGTAGCAACGGTGCAGGCTGCATCTTCCCGTTCTCAGACCATGTCCACAGGGGGACAACATATGAATGAAGATATATTTTAGCTATATCCTCTAGCCGCTGATACTTTTCTTCTGGAAGTTCTTTGTTTACGCACAAATACTCAGCGAGATCATAGGTATCATTGATGACTTTTGATGAATAGAGACGCGATTCTTTCAGGATGGTCTTTTGTTTATTTCGGGATATTTGATTATTATTTCCGTCAACAATAACGAGCGCGCTAAAATCGGTGTCTTTCCCGAATTCCATCCCGAACGGGCAGAACGTATGTTCGCTAAATGAGTAACATCCAGACAGCATTATGATAGTAATGATCAAACCCGTGAATTTCGCAGGCCTTTTATATTTATAAAAATGCATTATATTTCCTTATTTACAGAGTAGTCATCCATCATACTACTTTAATTCTCCGTACTTTTTATCATGGTTAAGATACAGATGCAATATTCTCACATCTGTATTTGTAGAAACATAGTAATTTATTAAGGTCACACCTATAACGGGGCTTTGTTGAATAAATCGAACTTTTACTGAGTTGAAGGATCAGATCACGCATCCTCAAGCAACACAGGCAGACCCACCGAAAAATCAGGTCAGCGGCAGCGGACGGGGCTGATGACACCCGGTTATGTCACGATGAACTGCGCCGTAAGAAAATCAGCGCTCTCATCCCTCCCCGAAAGGGAGCAGGTTACTGGCCGGGTGAGTACGCAGACCGTAACCGAGCGGTTGCTAATCAGCGGCTGAGCGGGAGCAATGCGCGGTGGAAATGGACAACGGAGTATAACCGTCGCTCGATAGCGGAAACGGCGATGTACAGGGTAAAACCGTTGTTCGGTGGTTCACTGACGCTGCGTGATGACGATAGTCAGGTTGCGGAGGCTATGGCCATGGTGCGTGCGCTGAACAAAATGACGAAGGCTGGTATGCCTGAAAGTGTGCGTATCGCCTGACTGGCACCAACCTGCTACGGGGAGGCTTATTCCAAATAGGATTTATTCAACAAAGCCGCGGGAAAGCAAGGAGAAGGTGCTCACGGTAGGCAAGTAACCAATGGGTTAACTCAGGCCGAACATGTTCGGCCACTGCAAATTCAGCAACCATACTGGCGCTGGGGATCAGGATATACAGTGTTATCAATATGATGCGTGACCTATTCCCACTACCTAGCACAACCTCTCAGGTTAAGGGTATAATCCAAAGCATTATTTAATCGGTTTCGGAAACGAACATGGCAAAGCTAACATTACAAGAGCAGCTGCTTAAAGCTGGATTGGTCAACAGTAAAAAACTGGCGAAAGTGGAAAGAACGGCCAAAAAATCGCGGGTTCAGGCTCGTGAGGCAAGAGAGGCCGTGGAAGAAAACAAAAAGGCACAGATTGAACGTGATAAACAGTTGAATGAGCAGCAAAAGCAGGCGGCCTTAGCTAAAGAATATAAAGCCCAGGTAAAGCAGCTCATTGAAATGAACCGGATCGTTATTTCAAATGGCGATATTGGTTATAACTTCACAGATAACAATTTAATTAAAAAAATATATGTGGATAAGACGACTCAATCTCAATTGATTAGTGGCCGCCTTGCCATTGCTCGTCTGATTACCGATAAGAACCCTGATGGCGAATACGCGATTATACCCGCGATCGTGGCCGATAAAATTGCGCAGCGTGATGCAAGTAGTATTGTATTAAATGCCGAGCTGAGTAAAGAAGCTAAAGATGAAGAAGATCCGTATGCCGATTTTGTCGTGCCTGACGATCTGATGTGGTAACTGGAATTTCAAATAGTTACCCAGCCACGGCTTGAGGATTTCAGGTGGTTGCTCTCCGCCATAAACGGTGAGGCTTGCCACTTCTCAGGCCGTTATTGAATGCGGCCAAATCCTGCTGCCGGCTGCTGGCGTTTAGCGCGGGAATACCACAATTCAAATCCGCTTTACCCTGCTGCTTTGCCAGAAGTTCATCGCTGCACACCCACACCTGCTAGCTACCAAAATGGCCCGGTTTGACTTCTTGCGCATTGAGCGCCAGCCCGCTTGATAGCGCTGAAAAAACGCTGTTCTTCTGATGGCAGAATTTCACGTCAAACTAAATAGCGGCACCTGACGGTTCAGTTTATCATTGGCATAGCGCTAAATAATTGCATGCTATCAAACACAAAACCGTTTAAATAATAGCCAGGAAAATAAAATGATAAGTGGTGATGAATATCACAGAATGATAATTACATTGCCTATCCAGCATTAAAAGCTAAAAACAGACTGAGTTATAAATTATAGTCTATTCAAATAGATAGTAAACTTGGAATAAAAAAACTCATTATAAGGACTTTTAATGAATAAGCTTAATTTAATGACTCTCTCAATCTGCGCGGGTTTAAGCCTGTTGAGTTACTCTTCGCTATCCGCTGCACAAGATAGACTTGACAATCAAAAAGAGCTAAAAATTATCAGCTACAATGCTTATTGGGGAATGAAGTCCGATAAGTCAGAAGGGAAACAGAAATTTATTGAATGGGCGAAACAGCAGAATGCCGATATTATCACCTGGCAGGAAATGAACCATTTTACCCGGGACTCATTAGAAAAATTTGCTGCAGGCTATGGGCATAAATATGCGGTGTTGCTCAAAGAGTCGAACGATCCAACTAATGACGAATTCTTCCCAACCGCCATCACCTCCAAATATCCAATCGTCAACGTCCATAAGCAGGTGGATAACCTGTGGCACGGCGCGCTATTTGCCGATGTGGGTAACTATCACTTTGTCGTCACCCATATGAACCCGTTCTGGACCTCGAAGCGCATCGATGAGATGGAGCTGATCCTCGATTCCATCAGGTACAGCAACGATCCGAACGGTAAGTGGATTATTGCTGGCGATCTCAACTCCTTCTCCCCGCTGGATAAGAGTGGCTATAACGAAAGTGTGATGGCCAAGGATCTGGCTGAAAAAGAGAAAGCCAGGCCGATCCTGCACAATCTGGTCAATGGCAAAATGGACTACACCGTTCAGCAAAATATTCTGGATCGCGGTTATATTGACGTGCTGAAGCATAAATACCCGTCGACCTTTGTCGCCACTGCACCGACCAAAATCTTCTACGATCAGGCAAAAACCCCACTGCGCTATGATTATATTTATGTCTCCCCAGCGATGAAAAACGATCTGGTTGACGTAAAAGTGCTTAAGGATGATTTCACCGATCAGTATTCCGATCATTATCCGGTCGAGATGATTATAAAAAATAATTAAGCCAACCTATTAAAAAACCCGGAACTGGGCTGCGCCTGATTTGGCAGGGCTGTCCAGTTCAGGGGCCTTAGTTCTTTCAGGCCGTCTTGGCCTGCTTTTTATCGATGGAACGGTAATGATTGAGACGTTCGAAGAAGCTATCGCTCTGTTCACGTGACATATTACCCGCTACGCCGTTTGCATCAACTTCACTGCCCTGAAACTCTGAGAATGCCACCGTAGAATGCAGGTTTGCCCATCGACCACGTTTGTTCCATGTTCAAATCATACAAAATTCAAACAACCTGGCGATTTATTGCTCTCATCACCAACAAAATCTGGCTGCCGTTGCGATGATCCGACCAGCCTCACTGCAACAACGGCAAACTGTCGTTCTCTAGCCCTGAGCAAAACTCTATTTTATGCTCACGTACGATGGTACAGCGCACAAAAAACAGGCGGCTAACGCCAGAAATAAAAGAGCGAACCTGGTTGCTGCGTACCACCAGCAGATATTCATCTGCCCGGCATTCGGCTTTTCGTTGCTGCACATAGGACAACATGTCCTGATTCAGACCGGGGCTAGGGACACCTGACTGCGTGGATGTCGACATAAACACCTTGCAACTCCCCGCCTTGCCAAGAAACACCTCCTGTCTGGCAAGCGAATTGGTGGCGTACATCGTAGCTGCGATCCCCAGTACAAAGACCAAACCAGCAAGCGTAGCGATCAGCCCCCAACCAAGACGTTTTTTGTTGGCAGGAGTGGCAACCTCTGCGCTTGTCGGCAGATCTGGCTCATCGCCCACCTCGGCTGCTACGACAACATCATCGTCAGTCTCGGCCACGGCTTCCGCTTCCAGCTCGCTCTCTACTGGCAAATAAGCCTCATCACCCGCCGTCTGTACAGGGACCAGCGGGGTAAAATGCTCATCGTCTTCCTGGCTGATTTCAACCTGGATCTCGCGGCGCAACATAAACCCTATCTTCGGCACGGTGACAATCACCTCATCATCGATCCCCATCACCTTAAGCACCCGACGCAGCTTGCTCACGCATTGATTAAGGTTGTTATTGCTGGAGATCATGCCGTAGTCGTCCCACACCTTTTTGAAAATCACCTCCCGCTCCACGGGTTTGCCATAGTTGGCGATCAGTAATAGCAAAAGACGTTTGGCAGGATTGGAAATAGGAGTCGGCTCGTCGGAAAAGTCGCTTGGCCCCAACGTTCCGCTATCATCATCAAACAGCACACGATCGTTAAATCTGTATTTCATGTTAATCCGGATTTTCATTGGGCTTGTAGAATAATTCTGGCATCAATTCCCAATAAAACCTCAGTCACCGTCCAAAAAAGATATGTCGCAACAAAATTCCGCTTGGCAACCTACATAACGATTACCCCGCGCTTTAAGGATGCCAATCACTGGCATTGTTGTCGTCAACCGGTCACAATGCGGCTCACTTCCCCCTGAAGCAGGAAACATGATGCCTTGCCACTATCCCGCCCATTACGCCTTCGACAGCGAAAGCGATGCCTGGCAAATTACCCTACGCGATTTCCCCGAGCAGCAGGCCGCCTGCTACAAACGTGAGGACATCGAACTGGAGGCGCAGGAAAGCCTGCTGACGGCTATCGCCATTGAAATGGAAGAAGGTCGTCCGGTACCCGTAGCCTCCGCGTTGCAGGCCAATGACATCGCTCTGCATTTGCCGGTGCTGGTGAAATTAAAGCTGGAACTGCATAACCATATGTTGCACAGCAACACCTCAAAAGCACTGCTGGCCCGCCAGATGGGTCTTAATGGCGCTCAGATCGATCGATTGCTGGATGTGGCCTATGCCTCGAAGGTCGAAGCCCTTGAGCAAGCCCTGTTCCTGTTGGGCTATGAAGTGCATACCTCGGTAGTGGCGATCCGCCCGTCGTCAGAATAAATAGTTTGCCCAGAGAGTAAATTTTTACCGTTTTGCGCCGATAGGTTATTAACCAACTACCGATTGCAAAAGTGAAGGCTAAAAATGGAACTCAATCGCCGTCATGTCTGGGCCGCTATCCTGCTTTCTTGTCTGGTCTTCTGGGCTATCCTGATTGCCAGCGTCAGCGCTGTGGCCTGATGCCTTGCTCCTCCTAACAGGGGAAACCGCCTTGAAAACACACCCTGGCAGGGTAAAAAATCGGCAATAAATGTGATCAAAAACACAGTATTGAAATGGGTAGGATTTTGGGAGTACATTAGCGCCGATCCTGTTGTGATCCCTGATTAACCTCAAGGAACTTGAATCGCAACGACGGGTAAATCGTAGCTCAGGACGTTGTTCTTTCTGATTGAAGAACCCGCCACCCGCCGCTGATTTACCACAAAATACTCAGACAACAATCGGGATCGTTGGCTTGCGAGGGCTCCACTAAGGAGTTATTACGTGAAATACTTTTTGATGGGCGTTTCATTCATGCTGGTTGCATGGGTAGGCACCTTCATGCTGATGGTTGCCTAACCGCAGCCTCACCAGGTACATAGATAAAGGGGCGTAGAAACGCCCCTTTGTTGTTTCTGCACCACGAACTATTTGCCGGGCATCATCCGGCGCAAGGTGTCGTCACCCCGCAGATAGTGATGATAAAGCGCGGCCAAGGCATGAGCGCCGATGATGAAATACCCCGTGTTTGCCAAGGTTTCGTGCACCATTTTCAGCGTGCGGCGTATGCCCGCATCGGGTGTGACCCACTGCGGCACCTGCCAGCCCAGCAGCATCCACTGTTTGCCACCATAGGCCAACGTCAAGAAGCCCAAGATCGGCAACGATAAAAACAGCAGATACAGCACCGAATGGAGAATTTTCGCCCCTAGTGCCTGCAATCCCGGCAAGGCCGGAGTGATCGGCGGCGTAGGATGCCGGTGGCGTAGCCCAAGGCGAATAAACATCAGCACAAACACCGACAGGCCAAAGTTAAAGTGCAGATCCTTCACCAGCGCCACGCTGTCATCCGGCACCGAGTCCTTCAGCAGCATGGCACTGTAAGTCAGGATCACCATCACCAGCGTCAGCCAGTGCAGCAGAATTTGTGATTTTGCAAAGCGTACGCTCATAGAGACTCCCACTAAATACGGTATTAGCTGAGCATAGCGGATAACAACTGAAGACAACCTTAAGCCGAAGAAAAATCAGGATTGTGAGCACTTAACACGCCCCCTCACCCTAGCCCTCTCCCACAGGGAGAGGGAACCGAGCGAGTTTGCCATAGGTACAGAAACCTACTTGACCACCGCACTGAATCAGCCCCTCCTCGAGGAAACAGACCGCTCATAGCTCTGGCATCTTGGATAAGGGGACGAGCGAGTTGGCTAAGATTACCTCCTTACTTCCAAAAAGCAGGGACTAACAGCTCCCTCTCCCCGTGGGAGAGGGTTGGGGTGAGGGGCAACAACGATTGCCGAGTCTCAGGCAAAAACGCGATGTTATTTGGTCGCTGGCTTGAGTAACCCATCGGCACGGAACATCGCCTTAATACCGCGCACCGCCTGGCGGATACGATCCTGGTTTTCAATCAAGGCAAAACGCACATGGGTATCGCCGTAATCGCCAAAGCCGATCCCCGGCGATACGCACACTTTAGCCTCCGCCAACAGACGCTTGGCAAACTCCAGCGACCCCAGGTGCGCATAAGGCTCGGGAATTTTCGCCCACACATACATCGAGGCTTTCGGATTCTCTACCATCCAACCTGCTTCGTGCAGCCCTTTCACCAGCACGTTACGGCGCTGGCGATACTGCTCGGCAATGTCCAACACACATTGCTGATCGCCTTCCAATGCGGCAATTGCGGCCACCTGAAGCGGGGTAAAGGTGCCGTAGTCGTGGTAGCTTTTAATTCGCGCCAATGCGCTAACCAGCTCAGGGTTACCCACCATAAAGCCAATACGCCAGCCGGCCATATTGTAGCTTTTTGACAGGGTGAAAAATTCTACCGCAATGTCTTTGGCCCCCGGCACCTGCATGATCGAAGGCGCTTTCCAGCCGTCATAGACGATATCGGCATAGGCAAGATCGTGGATCACCAGCACATCGTACTGCTTCGCCAGCGCCACTACCCGCTCAAAGAAATCCAACTCCACACACTGCGCCGTCGGGTTGGACGGGAAACCCAGGATCATCATTTTCGGCCGAGGGATGGTTTCACGAATGGCGCGCTCCAGCTCACCAAAGAAATCCACGCCGTCCACCAGCGGCACGGAACGCACCTGCGCACCGGCGATCACCGCGCCATAAATATGGATCGGGTAACTTGGGTTGGGAACCAGCACCGTATCCCCATGATCGAGCGTTGCCAACATCAGGTGCGCCAGGCCCTCTTTCGAGCCAATGGTCACAATGGCTTCGCTCTCGGGATCGATATCAACCTGATAGCGTTCCTGATACCAGTGCGAAATAGCACGCCGTAGGCGCGGAATACCGCGTGAGGTTGAGTAGCCATGCGTATCGTCACGCTGGGCTACGGTACAGAGTTTCTCTACGATATGCGGCGGCGTAGGGCCGTCCGGGTTACCCATGCTGAAATCGATAATATCTTCCCCGCGACGGCGCGCGGCCATCTTCAGTTCAGAGGTGATATTAAATACATAAGGGGGCAGGCGTTCGATGCGCGTGAAACGGCGCGGGTTGTGATCAGACATAGTTACCTCGAAGAGACGTTAGCGCCCGGACCATCCGAGCGACGCTGGCCACAGAGTGGCCGAACATCGAACATAACTCAGCCTTGTCAGGCTGTCGAGCCCCTCACATAACAATTTTTTTACCGGTTGGCAGCCGCAAATTCCGTCGCCAGCAGCCCCAACCGCCAGTCATTACACCACCGCCCCGCCAGGCGGAAATTGTCACGCAGAGTCCCTTCCAGCTGGAAACCGCAGCTCTGCAACAGACCCCGTGAGGCTACATTCCCCTCTGTCACCGTGGCATACATTTTGTGAAACCCGCAGGCATTGAAGGCAAAGTCCAGGATCACGGGCAGGGACTCTTTGCCATAACCTTTTCCTTGCCCTTCCGGCAAACTGCCAAAGCCCACTTCGGCCTGCTGGCAAGGGGACCACTCTGGGCGAAACCCGGTCATTCCCACCGCTTGACCGCTGCTTTTTTCTCTCATCACCAGACACAACCAGCGATCGCAATACTTATCCCATGCGGGCAAGCGTGCTTCGAAACGTTCGCGGATCTCATGTTCCGGCAATGGATCGGCAATGTAACGGATCACCTGGGGATCCTGGAACAGACGCAGGAATAACGGCCAGTCATCCGCCGTTAGCGATGTCAGCAGCAGGCGAGGTGTTTCCAATTTCATCAGGGAAATCTCCGAAAAACGAAAAAGAGGAAGTTACGAATGAAATATATCCCTTTATTTTCCTCTATTAAATCCAGATAATCATTAACGAGGTTACAACAAAAAAGCAACTTTATAACGCTACCCTACCCACACCATCCTCGCCCACCGGCGGGCCAAGGAGAACACCATGGCTTCATTACTCATCAATGATATTCCTGCCGCAATAAAAAGCGTCAAGCAGCAGTTACGCCAGGCTCTACCCAACTATCGCGAAGTCTTCCTGGAGCTGGAAGACAATATTCGCCAACAGGTGGAGCAAATCCGCCAGGAACTGGCCAACGGCCAGGACCCGGTGCCGCTGGTGGATGCCGAAGATATTCTGCAACAACGCGTTACTGAACAACAAATCGCCCTGATTAAACAGCGCGGCGTGTGCGCTATTCGGGGCGTATTCCCACGCCGCAAAGCCGAGGCATGGAACCAGGAGATCGGCGATTATCTCGAACGTAATAACTTCGTCGAGCGACTAAAAAATGCCGCCGAAGATAACTACTTCGGCAAACTGGCCGCCAGTAAGCCACAGATCTACGGCATTTACTGGTCGAAACCTCAGGTCGAAGCCCGTCAGGACCAGCGCATGCATGCGGTACAGGTGTTCCTCAACAGCCTGTGGGCAACCGAAAGCAACGGCAAACAGCACTTTGACCCAACGCGTGTTGCTACCTATGCCGACCGTACCCGTCGCCGCCCACCAAACTCCTCTTCGTTGGGCCTTTCCCCGCATGTGGATAGCGGCACCATCGAACGCTGGCTGGATGAGAATTTCCGCTATGTCTATCGCCACGTGTTCTCCGGCCACTGGCAGCAATACGACCCCTTTGCCGCCGATGGCCGCACCGAAGTGCGCGAAATCGCCTCACCGGCGGTTTGTTCCATGTTCCGCACCTTCCAGGGCTGGACAGCACTGACGCCGCAACGTACTCATGCCGGTACGCTGAACGTGGTACCAATCGCCAACGCCATGGCTTATGTCCTGCTGCGTGCCCTGCAAGACGATGTGGCGGATGACGATCTGTGCGGAGCCGCCCCGGGCCGGGCGCTATCTATCTCGGAACAATGGCATCCCCTTTTATTAAGTGGGTTATCCCCTATTCCCGATCTGGAGCCGGGAGATACGGTATTCTGGCACTGTGACGTGATCCATTCGGTAGAAAACGAGCATAACGGCGAGTTTGACAGCAACGTGATGTACATTGCCGCCGCGCCGGGTTGCGAGAAGAACGATGCCTATCTGCAGCGGCAGTTGCCAAGCTTCCTGTCAGGCAAAAGCCCGGTGGATTTTGCTGCGGATGATTTCGAGGTGGATTTCATTGGCCGCGCCACCGTTGAGCTGCTGTCGCCGCTTGGCAAGGAGCAGTTGGGGATCAAATAATCCTGATGACCGCGGTGTGCTCCGGCCACCGCGGCTATTGCCGTGCTGTGATATACTGTGTTCTCCCGTTTGTCGCAGTGAGCCTCCGTTGTGCACCCTGTTTTTGAAATGTTGTTAGCGGTCTTCGATCGTGCCGCCCTGATGTTGATCTGCCTGTTTTTCCTCACCCGCACCCGGCTGTTTCGCCAGCTGTTGCAAAAGGAAGACCATACTGCGCTGGAACTGGCCGCAGTCACGGCCATCTTCTCTCTGTTCGCCCTGTTCAGTACCTATTCTGGCATCAACGTCGAAGGCTCTCTGGTTAACGTACGTGTGATCGCCATCATGGCCGGGGGGATCCTGTTTGGCCCCTGGGTCGGCATCATTACCGGCATTATCGCCGGATTGCACCGCTATCTGATCGATATCGACGGTATCACCTCGGTTCCCTGTCTGATCACCAGTATTATTGCCGGGATCGGTGCCGGTTATATCAACCTGAAGGTGAAGAAAGGCCAGCGCTGGCGTGCAGGGATCCTGGGGGGGATGTTGTGCGAAACACTCACCATGCTGCTGATCGTTGCCTGGGCCAAACCCACCGAACTCGGGCTGGATATCGTGTCTAAAATTGCCCTGCCGATGATCCTCGGCACGGTGTGTATCGGCCTGATCGTGCTGCTGGTGCAAAGCGTCGAAGACGAAAAAGAAGTGATTGCGGCGCGGCAGGCCAAGCTGGCGCTGGATATCGCCCGCAAAACGCTGCCCTATTTCCGTAATATCAATAGCGAATCGCTGACCACCATTTGCGAAATTATCCGCCACGATATCAACGCTGATGCGGTCGCCATCACCGATACCCAACATGTGCTGGCCTACGTTGGCGTGGGAGCAGAGCATTACCCACTCGGGCGCGCAGGGCTGAGCAGCGTTACGCTGGAAAGCATCCGGCAGGGCAAAATCATCATCAAAAACAACCTCGAGAATCAGACCGCACCGCAGATCCATTCCCAACTGGTGATCCCTCTATGGGAAAAGGGCGAAGTGACCGGGGCGCTGAAGATTTACTACTGCCATGCCCATCAGATCACCAATACGCTGAAGGTGATGGCGGTTGGCCTGTCGCAGATTATCTCCACCCAGATGGAAGTCTCGCGCATCGAACACCTGCGCCAAATGGCGGATAAGGCCGAAATGCGCGCGCTACAAAGCAAAATCAACCCGCATTTCCTGTTTAATGCGCTGAACGCCATCTCGTCGTCGATCCGGCTGAATCAGGATACCGCCCGCCAGTTGATCATCAACCTGTCGCGTTACCTGCGCTATAACCTGGAGCTGAATGACGAACTGATCGATATCCGTAAGGAACTGCATCAGATCCAGGACTATATCGCCATCGAGCAGGCGCGCTTCGGCAGTAAGCTGACGGTGATTTATGACATCGACGACGATATTGCCGTGCGCATCCCCAGCCTGCTGATCCAGCCGTTGGTGGAAAATGCCATCGTGCACGGCATTCAGCCCTGTAAAGGGAAAGGCGTGGTGGTGATCGCGGTGAAAGATCGGGGCGATCGCGTGAGGATTTCAGTGAAAGATACTGGCAACGGCATCGATCCGCTAGTGATCGAACGCGTAGCGCGCAATGAAATGCCTGGCCACAATATCGGCCTGCTTAACGTACACCACCGGGTTTCCCTGCTGTACGGCGAAGGATTACGCATCCGTCGGCTGGAGCCGGGAACGGAAATCGCCTTCTACGTCACCAAAAACGGCAATAAACTGCATAGCGAAAACAGCCCACAACCTGCCGGGGAACAGTTATGAAAGCCATCCTTGTGGAAGATGAGTTTCTCGCCCAGCAAGAGCTGACTTATCTGATTAATAAACACAGTAATATCACCCTTGAAGCCACCTTCGAAGACGGCTTGGACGTGCTGAAATACCTGCAAACCCATCAGGTAGACGCCATTTTCCTCGATATCAATATTCCGTCGTTAGACGGCGTATTGTTGGCGCAGAACATCAGCAAGTTTGCGCATCGTCCGTCGATCGTGTTTATCACCGCCTATAAAGAGCATGCGGTGGAGGCGTTTGAGATCGAGGCGTTCGACTACATCCTCAAGCCATATCATGAAGCACGTATCATCACCATGCTGCAAAAGCTGGAGGCATTGCATAACCGACCGGCGCAGACGCCGGAGCCTAGTACACCGGCAAATCGCACCAGCCACAGCATTAACCTGATCAAAGACGAGCGCATCATCGTCACGGATATCAACGACATCTACTACGCCGCCGCCGATGAGAAGGTCACACGGGTATATACCCGGCGCGAAGAGTTTGTGATGCCGATGAATATCACCGAGTTTTACCAGCGGCTACCGGAAGAGTTTTTCTTCCGCTGCCACCGTTCGTATTGCGTCAATCTGGCCAAGATCCGGGAAATCGTTCCGTGGTTCAACAACACCTATATTCTGCGGCTGAGCGATCTGGATTTTGAAGTCCCGGTCAGCCGCAGCAAGGTCAAGGCGTTTCGCCAGTTGATGCGTCTGTAATTACCAACGCGGGCCTCGGGGGCCGTGACCTCGCTGATAATAACCCGGAGGAGGCGGCATCCGATGATATCGCGGCCCATCACGCCATTCACGCGGCGGTGGCCCGTAGTAGATCACCCGTGGCGGCGGGCCATAGTGTTCACGTGGGCCATAATATTCGCGCGGGCGGTGTTGGTACCACCAACGCGGCTCACGCCAGCGATAACCATCCCAATAATGGCCACGGTCATCACGATCGCCAATATGCACCGACATTCCAGGCACGTTGATGCCGACAGAAATATCCGCATGGCTCACCGCAGGCAGTGACAGCGGCAGCAACGCAGCCAATAACAACAGCACTTTTTTCATTGGGTAACTCCCAGAGAACAGAACCTGTCCATTTCCCCATCACAGTAGTTCCGCTGCGGTACGTTCTCTATAGGACGAAAGCCCAATTACGCCTTTCAGACATATCCTTCACAATTACCACACAGTTTGCCTCGACGGTTTGGTCATCATTCTGACATATCTTTGATGTAGATCACGCCCGGCAGGCCGTATTAAAGCGGCTTTTTGGCCCTTATTCGGCAACTCATGCAGCAATAATGGCATTTCATTCCTCGGCAACGGCAGTTCATTCCCGATCCGCCATTGGCAACGATCGCCCCCTTTATAATAGGCCCATACCGCAGGGCTCTGGTTGCCTTGCTAATTTTGCCAATAGCAACGCCAATACAGGAAGGAGACCGGCCATGAACAGCAAACCGGCAAATCGCAGCTTAATCGTTCTAGGCACCATCATCTGCCAGATGGGCCTCGGCACTATCTATACCTGGAGCCTGTTCAACCAGCCGCTGGTAGACAAGTTCCACTGGGGCCTTGGCGATGTCGCTACCACCTTCTCAATCACCAGCTTCTTCCTGGCCTTCGCCACGCTGTTCGCAGGTAAACTGCAAGAGCGTTTCGGTATTCGCAATCTGACGCTGGTTTCCGGCGTGCTGGTCGGCCTGGGGCTGATTGCCAGCGCCCATGTGCAATCGCTGGATATGATTTATCTGTTAGCAGGCGTGGTGGTCGGTTTTGCGGTGGGTATCGCTTACATCTCTACGCTGTCCAACCTGATCAAATGGTTCCCGGACAACAAAGGGCTGATTTCCGGCATCTCCGTCGGGGCGTTCGGTAGCGGCAGCCTGTTGTTCAAATACGTTAACGCCGCCCTGATTAGCGGTGCCGGTGTCTCTGCCGCCTTCTTCTACTGGGGCGTGATCGTGATGGCGCTGATTGTGCTGGGTTCCATGCTGCTCAAAGAACCGGTGCAGATTAACCAACAGGCTAACCACGGCACACTGGGCAACGATTACACCGTGCGCCAGATGCTTGCCAGCAAAGAGTCCTATATGCTGTTCGTGATTTTCTTCGCGGCCTGTATGAGTGGCCTGTATCTGATTGGTATCGTTAAAGACATGGGCGTACAGCTGGCTGGGATGGATTTGGCCACCGCCGCCAACACCGTTTCCGCCGTGGCGATCTTCAATACCGCTGGCCGCATCATTCTGGGTACCCTGTCGGATAAAGTGGGCCGTATGCGCGTCATCAGCTTCACCATGCTGGTCACTATTCTGGCGATTGCCGCACTGAGCTTCGTAACGCTGAGCCATACGCTGTTCTTTATCTGCGTCGGCGCGGTCGCTTTCTGTTTCGGCGGCAACATTACCGTCTTCCCGGCGATTGTCGGCGATTTCTTCGGCCTGAAAAACCACAGCAAGAACTACGGCATCATTTATCAGGGCTTTGGTCTGGGCGCGCTGGCAGGGTCGTTTATTGCCAACCACTTCGGCGGTTTCCACGCAACTTTCATGGTGATGGGTGTGCTGTCGGTGATTTCACTGCTGATCACCCTGTTTATCAAAGCGCCGCAAGCGGTTGAGCAGGAAGAAGAGTCTCACGCAGAGCCGGTGTTGGCAAAAGCCAACGGCTAATGGCACCTCACCCTAATCCTCTCCCAAAGGGAGAGGGTACCGAACGAGTTGGGCTGAAAATATCGTGATTCTTCATCAGTACTGGCTGAAGAGACGATCGCAGTTGTTGAGATTATCTCTTTACTTCTAAACGAGCAGGGGCTAACAGCTCCCTCTCCCTGTGGGAGAGGGTTGGGGTGAGGGGTATCCCCAGCGTCTGCCGCAGATGAGCACCGGCCCCCAGCAGCCCCGGTTGGGAATGGGTGATCATAAAGACTGGAATTTCACGTACATAGTCTTTAAAGCGGCCCTTGTCTTCAAAGGCGGTGCGGAATCCGGAAGCCTTGAAGAACTCCATAAAGCGCGGCACGATGCCCCCGGCAATATACACCCCGCCAAACGTCCCCAGATTCAACGCCAGGTTGCCGCCAAACCGCCCCATGATCACGCAGAACAGGGACAAGGCACGGCGGCAATCGGTACAGCTATCCACCAGCGCACGCTCGGTGATGTCTTTGGGCTCCAGCTTCTCCGGCAGACGCTTGTCTGCCTTGACGATGGCACGGTACAGATTCACCAGCCCAGGGCCAGACAGCACGCGCTCCGCAGAGACATGCCCCACTTCACCACGCAGCACCTCCAGGATGATGTCCTCTTCTTCGCTGTTCGGCGCAAAGTCTACGTGGCCCCCTTCACCCGGCAGGCTCACCCAGCGGCGGTTAACATGCACCAGATGCGCTACCCCCAGGCCAGTACCCGCACCGTAAACGGCAATCGGTTTATCTTTTTGCGCTTTGCCACCGCCAAACTGCAACACGTCATCTTCGGACAGCATCGGAATAGCCATCGAAACCGCGGTAAAATCGTTAATCACTTCAAGGTGTTTTAAGCCCAGGCTCTCTTTCATCGCTTTGATGGAGAAGGCCCAGGTGTGATTGGTCATGGCGACCCAATCCTCCGTTACCGGGCAGGCGATGGCGATGCAGGCATCCTGAACCTCCAGCTGCAGCTCGGCCAGGTATTGGCGGATCACCGCTTCCAGGCTGGCAAACTCCAGACCAGAGTAGGTTTTCGCCTGGGCGATCTCGCCCGTCTCGACAGTACACAGCGCCAGGCGGGCATTGGTGCCGCCAACATCACCTACGAGGGCATAGGTCATCGGTGTTTCTCCCTAAAATGAATAATACGAAATTGGCTACACTGTAAAATCACGCCGCCCAAACAACAATCGGCATTCTGCGGCCCGCTGCTCAATAGCGATCCAGATCACATAAAACGTTTCAGCCAGACCACATTTCACCGATTTATACCGGCGGTTACAGATTGGCGCAAAAAACGTGAGATAAAAGCGATCGCATGCGGCTGCCAATAGCGAAATCGCTCCGTTGGCGCTATATACTATGCAAACCATTTCCTCTGGGGCCTGGCGAATCTGCTGGCTTTACTCTCTGTTTTCCCTGCCAATCAGGGACATAACAACAAGGGACCCTGCATGTTGCATCCGCGCGCCAATGCTATGTTGGCTTTCGCTCTGCCCGCGATCGTTATCGGTTCAGCCTCCAGCCTGATCCTCATCTTGCTGATGGAAAGTGCCAGCGTGCTGCAGAATTTGCTGTGGACTCGCCTCCCGGAGCTGCTCAATATCAATAGCCATGCCCCCTGGTGGACCATCGGTATTCTCACGCTGACTGGTATAGCCGTTGGGTTGATCGTACGCTTCGTACCGGGCCATGCCGGGCCAGATCCAGCGACCGAATCGCTGATTGGCATGCCTTTGCCGCTGGCCGCCGTGCCGGGATTGGCGTTAGCCTTGATGATCGGCCTGGCAGGTGGCGTCAGTTTGGGGCCGGAAAACCCAATCACCGCCATCAATATAGCCCTGGTGGTCGCACTCGGGGCAAGGCTATTACCTAAAGTACCCAGGATGGATTGGATCATCCTCGCCGCCGCTGGCACGATTGGCGCAATGTTTGGTACCCCGGTCGCCGCCGCCCTGATTTTCTCACAAACGCTGGGGGGAAATAACGAAGTCCCCCTGTGGGATCGGCTGTTTGCCCCGCTGATGGCCGCTGCTGCCGGGGCCGTCACTACCCAGATGTTCTTTACCCCGAACTTTGCCCTACAGCTTGATGCTTACGATGTGACCCGGCTACGCGATATCTTCAGCGGTTCGGTGGTCGCGCTGATCGCCATTGCCCTCGGGATGGTGGCGATCTGGTGCTTCCCACGGGTTCATCGCCTGTTCCATACGCTGAAAAACCCAGTGCTGATGCTTGGGCTAGGTGGCCTGCTGTTGGGTATCCTTGGAGTCATTGGCGGAGATGTCACCCTGTTCAAAGGGTTGGACGAGATGAAACTGTTGGTGGTCGACGGCAGTTTCACCACCAGCCAACTGCTGGTGATCACCCTGACTAAACTGGCCGCATTAGTGGTAGCTGCCGCCAGTGGTTTTCGCGGCGGGCGTATTTTCCCGGCGGTATTTATCGGTGTCGCACTGGGGTTGATGTTGCATCAACATGTCCCGGCGGTTCCGGCGGCGATCACCGTTTCCTGTGCCATTATGGGGCTGGTGCTGGTGGTGACTCGTGACGGCTGGCTGAGCCTGTTTATGGCCGTAGCGGTGGTGCCAGAGCTGCACCTGTTGCCGGTGCTGTGTATTGTGATGTTGCCCGCCTGGCTGGTGCTGGCGGGCAAGCCTTTAATGCTGGTAGTAAAATACCAACCTCCGCATGAAGACTAGGCCAGAGCATACTCGGCAGCGGCGTGCGCATGAATGGCCGTGGTGTCGAACACCGGCACTGCGGCATCTTGTGCGCTAACCAACAGGCCGATTTCGGTGCAGCCAAAGATGATCCCCTCGGCGCCCTGCTGTTCCAACCTGGCAATAATCCGCCGATATTCATCGCGTGAGGTAGCAACTATCTTGCCCAGGCACAGCTCTTCATAAATGATACGGTGTACGATATCGCGATCGGCGGCATCCGGCGTAACCACTTCGATAGCAAATTTATCCTGCAAACGCCCACGGTAAAAATCCTGTTCCATGGTAAAACGCGTGCCAAGTAGGCCGATACGGCGAATATTTTGCTGGCGTACCTGCAGTGCCGTGGCATCGGCAATATGGATCAGCGGTAGGCCGCTGGCCTGTTCCACCGCATCCGCCACCTTATGCATAGTGTTGGTACAAATCACGATGGCCTCGGCACCGGCAGCACGTAGCGAGGCGGCGGCCCCAGCCAGCAAACGGCCAGCGCCTTCCCAATCCCCCTGGTGTTGCAATCGTTCCACCTCATGAAAATCCACGCTGTAGAGTACGATTTTGGCGGAATGCAAACCACCAAGCCGCTGCTTTACCTGTTCGTTGATCATTCGGTAATAGGGAATGGTGGATTCCCAACTCATCCCACCCAATAATCCCAACACTTTCATTCGGTTCTCCTTGGCTTTAACGATCTGTCAACCAGACATTACCCGAGAACGACCTGACTGACGAAACAATTATTTGCTGCGCGAACTGCTAACCTGAGCCTGACGCGGCTCGAACCAACGCTGGCGCAGAGTATCGTAGAGCCAGTTATACGCCATGGTATAGGGCAGGAAGAACAGGAAGAAACCAAGCTCCAACACAAAGGCCTGCCACAACGAAATATTGAGCATAAAGGCCGCTATCGGCAGGCCAATCAGCACAAACCCGGCCTCAAAGCCAAAGGCGTGGCCAATACGCACTTTCAACGTTCTGATCACACGGCTCACCGGCCACAGCCGATCAAAGATCGCGTTATAGACGATGTTCCACAGCATGGCGACGGTAGATAACATGATCGCCAGCGCCCCTACCTGCGCAATCGAGCGGTTAAGCAGCCATGACCCCAAAGGGGCACAGATCATCACGGCGATAGCTTCGAACCCCACGGCGTGAACGATACGTTCAACCAACGACTTGTTTTGCAACTGCATACTTCACCTGTTTTGTGACCGTTATTGAAAAAGTCAGGTGATTATCATCGGTTTTTTGCGTAGATTAAAAATAGATCTCATCGATAAAGTAGATACATCATGCGCTATTCCCCAGAAGCCCTCCTGGCCTTTGTTGAGGCCGCCGCGTTAGGCTCGTTTTCTGCCGCCGCACGCAGACTACGCAAAAGCCAATCCACCATCAGTACCGCCATTGCCAATCTGGAGGCAGATCTCGGGCTGACGCTGTTCGATCGCCAGGCCCGCCAACCGGTATTGACGGAGGCTGGCCGCAAGGTGCTGGGGCACGTGCAGGAAATTCTCGCGGCCAGCGAACGACTCGATGCGCTGAGCATCCGCTTGGGGGACAATATCGAACCACGGCTGACCATCGTTTTTTCCGATACCTATCAGCCCAACCATCATGACAACCTGCTGAAACATTTCGAGCGGCGTTATCAGGATATCGAGCTGGAATGTATGATCGCCGAAGGGGAGGATGTGCTGGATCTGCTACAGACCGGCCGCGCTCACCTGGGGATGCTGGCGGTACAACCCACCTACCCCCCCGAGATCGCCGTCGCCAGGCTGCCAGAGCAGACCGAAATGGGGCTGTTTGTCGCTCATGACCATCCACTGGCCCACCTCCCGGCCCTGACACAGGCACACCTTGCCAGCAGCCGCCAACTTTACCTCAACACCTATACCAGCAACAGCACGCCAAAACCGCGCGGACGAGCCTGGTCGGCACCCAGCTATCTGATGCTGTTGGAGATGGCGGAACAAGGAGCCGGTTGGGCGATGCTGCCGCACTGGCTGGTCAAACAGTACGGGCAGCAACGTCTGACAGAGCTGAAAATGCGTGGCTGGCCGCAAACCATCTCGGTCGACGCCGTATGGTCCAAGCTTACCCCGCCGGGGCCGGCGGGGCTGTGGTTATTGGATCGTCTGCTGGAAAACGCCGCCGATCAAGCCGCCGCATTACGCGATTGAATGGCCCGCGATACGCTATCAAGCAGTTCGGGAATATCCATTTTTGGCAGTACCACCTCAATAAATACCAGTTGCTCACTGCCACCGACCTCACCAAGCGCCGCACGCAACTGCTCTGGCTCGGTGACGCGCAGGCATTTCACCTGATGATCGAGCGATAAAGCCTGCGGTAAGCGCGTCCAATTCCATTGCGCGATATCGTTATAGCGCTGTTCCGGCCCGTGGATGGCTCGCTCTATGGTGTAACCGTCATTATTCAGCAGCAGGATCACCGGCTTTTGCCCATCGCGCAGCATGCTGCCCAACTCCTGCACGGTAAGCTGAGCGGCACCATCGCCAATCAGCAATACCACCCGACGCTGAGGCTCGGCAGTCTGCACGCCAAACGCCGCCGGTAAGGTATAGCCGATCGAACCCCATAACGACTGTACGATAAACCGGCAACCCTGCGGCAGCGTCAACGACGCCGCGCCAAAACAGGCGGTGCCCTGCTCCGCAATCAGGATATCCCCCGGCTGCAAGAAGTCTTGGAGCTGCTGCCAGAAACCATGTTGATCCAGACCGCTGGCACTAGGATCCGGCAGCGCTGGTCGTTTGATCGAGGGCAACGTCCACTTGCTGGCTAACGATAACGTCAGTTGGTGTAGAGCCTTCACCGCGTCCCGCATCGGGACCTGGCTGAACACCTGCTGGCCAACCCGCGCCTCGAACGGCTGAATATCTATGCATTTATCCACGGGTAGGTTATGACTAAAACCGGCGGTGATAGCATCGGTGAAACGTACCCCGACGTTAATCACCACATCGGCCCCCTCAATCTGCAGCTTGACCTGCGGATCGCTGGCGGCTGCGGCATAGGTTCCGGTGAAACAGGCATGGGTTTCATCCAACACGCTTTTGCCTAACAGCAAGGTGGAATGGGGAATATTGACCTCATTCATCCATTGTTCCAGCACCGGTTCGGCACCAAAGCGTTCGGCCAGGAAATCTGCCAGTAGGGAAACCCGCTGTGCGGTCTGCAGTTTTTCCCGCGCGGCGGCGATAAATGCCTGTAGGGAGACCTCGGAGAGATTGGGCTGGCGCAATACCAAAGGTGCCGGGCGCGAGGCCAACGGAGCTTCGGCGACGTCACTTGGCAACAGCAGGTATACCGGGCGGCGCTCGTACAACGCGGTCGTCAAAAGGCGATCGATTTCTGCTTCGGCATTGCTGGCCGTCAAACTGGCTTGAGCGATGGTGACCTCTTTCGCCATGCGGGCAAAATGACCGAAATCCCCATCCCCCAACGAATGGTGCAGCAAATCCCCGGCACGCTGGGCTCGCAAAGCCGGAGCACCAACAATGTGGATCACCGACAGGTATTCGGCATAGCTACCGGCAATGCCGTTTATCGCGCTTAATTCACCCACGCCAAAGGTGGTCAACAGTGCCGCGGCCGGTTTGCAGCGGGCATAACCATCGGCGGCATAGGCGGCGTTCAGCTCGTTGGCGCAACCTACCCAGGTTATCTGCTGATGATCGATGACATGATCGAGAAACTGCAGGTTGTAATCACCCGGAACGCCGAAAAAGTGACGAATGCCAATCTGGGCTAACCGATCGAGAAGGTAATCTGCCACCGTATAGATCTTGTTCATGATCATCACCTAGGCAATGGGAGAATTGTTGGTATTAAGTATTAAAGATGCTGCCGAATTTTCGAACTTTATCGGCAAGAGGCACTGGAAACTTCACTTTACATCTGCGCACTAATGGCATGCAGTTGAGATCATCCATAAGCAATTTGAATAAATGGCGGACAATTAGCGTGATCTGGCACTCTGACAACCCAGGTGGAAGCGCATACACTGAATATCATTTCCCGCTGTCGATGAGGATTTTATGGTTTATCAAGCCGATCCTGCCCGCTACCAGAATATGGAATATCGCCGCTGTGGCCGCAGCGGACTGCAACTGCCAGCCGTTTCACTCGGTATGTGGCACAACTTTGGCGATAGCTCGCTGTATGACAATGCGCGCAGTCTGGTACATCGTGCCTTCGATCTTGGCATTACCCACTTCGATCTGGCCAATAACTACGGGCCACCGCCGGGTTCTGCCGAGGAGAATTTCGGCCGCATGCTGCATCAGGATCTCCAGCCTTATCGCGATGAGCTGATTATCTCCTCCAAGGCGGGCTACACCATGTGGCCTGGTCCCTACGGTGACTGGGGATCGAAGAAATACCTGGTCGCCAGCCTGAACCAGAGCCTGCAACGCATGCGGCTCGACTATGTGGATATCTTCTACCATCACCGCCCTGACCCGGATACGCCGCTGGAAGAAACCATGGCGGCGCTGGATTTGATCGTCCGCCAAGGTAAAGCGCTGTATGTCGGGTTATCGAATTACCCGGCCGACCGGGCGCGGCAGGCATTTGCCATCCTGCAGCAGCTTGGAACCCCTTGCGTGATCCACCAGCCGAAGTACTCGATGTTTGAACGCTGGGTCGAACCCGAGTTGCTGGATACGCTGGAAGAGCATGGTGTGGGGTCTATCGCCTTTTCACCGCTGGCCGGGGGCATGTTGACCGATCGCTATCTGCAAGGCATTCCGCCTGATTCCCGCGCAGCCAGCGGCAGCCGCTCACTCACTCCCGAGCAGATTACCGAAGCGAAACTGCAAAAGGTTCGCCTGCTGAATACGCTGGCAGAACAGCGTGGCCAAAAGCTTTCGCAGATGGCGCTAGCCTGGGTACTGCGTAACGGTCGCGTCACTTCCGTTTTGATCGGTGCCAGCAAAACCAGCCAGATTGAAGATGCGGTCGGTATGTTGGCTAACCGTAAGTTCAGCGCAGAAGAGATCGCCAAGATTGAGCAGATCCTGATGTAATCGCTTACAAGCCGCCGGTGGGTTATCGGCGGTTTTTTCACCCTCCACCTAAGATAACTCCCAATCCCCTGTACTCCCTATGGCTTTCAGAATTTCCCCAAAGGCAGGGTCGCTCCACGGCGCTAACATCCTTGGATAAATACCTCATGGATTTTACGCATAGCGTTTAAGAGCGAGGGATAACAACCGTTTGCATGGCCAAAACCTATACCGATGAACGTGCTTCATTATCGGTACCCGGCCAAGGGAGCCTAAATGTTCAAACCTCTGTTTACCGCAGCCATTCTGGCGGCGCTTTTCATGCCCATCGCCCCCATAGCCCATGCCAATAGCGTCAATATTGACTTGCTGCCGGGGGTCTCATTGCAGATTGGTGACCAGGACAAACGCGGCAATTACTGGGACGGTTACGACTGGCGCGATCGCGACTGGTGGCATGGCCATCAGGGACGTGATCTAGGGGAGCGCAGCCGCCGTGGCTACTATTGGGATGGTTATCGCTGGCGTGACCGCGATTACTGGCACAAAAACTACTACTACCATGATGGTCGCTACCGCAAGGCCGATAAATACTATTATAAACAGTATAAAAAGCACCATTATAAGAACAAGCATCATCACAAAAATCACCATCACGATCATGATGATTGACCCCTCACCTCACCCCTCTCCCACAGGGAGAGGGGGCTGATCGGCATCGTAATCAGCTGCAGAAGTCAGTCTGTAGCACGTTTATCCCCTCTCTATGAGTGAGGGTTAGGGATCCTAAAACAGGCTGCTGATCAGCAGATAACCGTTTAGCCCAACCACCACCAACACAATCAGTTTACCGAGATTCTGGATCAGACGACCATTGACCATATCTCCCATCAGTTCACGGTTGCCGGTAAACGCCAACAACGGCATCAACGCCAGGGCAATACCAAAGCTCAGCAGCACCTGGCTCAAAACCAGAATACGCGTCGCATCCATCCCCATCATGATGACAATAAACGATGGCATCATAGTGACCACCCGGCGTAACCAGATAGGGATATAGAAGCGGACAAAGCCCTGCATCACCACCTGCCCTGCCAAGGTGCCTACCACGGTAGAAGAGAGACCTGCTGCAACCAGGCTCAAACCAAAGATGGTGGCTGCCGCATTGCCGAGCAGCGGCTGCAACGTCAGGTAGGCTTGGTCGAGATCGGTAATGCCACTGTGGCCATTGAAATGAAATGCGGCAGCGGCGGTGGCCATCATCGCCAGGTTAACAAAACCGGCAATGGTCATGGCAATCGCCACGTCCAGCTTGGTGGCCGAATAACGTTCTGCTTTAGAGTCTTTACCAGCGGTCTGCGTCAGCGAGGAGTGCAAATAAATCACATGCGGCATGATGGTTGCCCCTAACACCCCCGCAGCAAGAAACACCGCATCACCATTCGGCAAATCCGGGATAGCCATCCCTCTAAGTAACCCGCTCAGCTGCGGCTGAGAAAACACCAGCTCCACGATATAGGCCATCGCCACAAACAGCAGCAGGCCGCCAATCACCAGTTCCAGTGGCTTTTGCCCGCGTTTTTGCAGCATCAGGATCAGGAAGGTGGCAATGCCGGTGAGGACTGCCCCCTGCAACAGCGTTACCCCCAGCAGCAGTTTGAAACCGATCGCGGCACCAATGAACTCGGCCAAGTCGGTGGCCATCGCGATAATCTCCGCCTGCACCCAATAGGCCCACACTGCCGGGCGCGGGAAGCGATCGCGGATATGTTCGGCAAGGTTTTTACCGGTAGCAATACCGAGTTTGGCAGACAGTAGTTGGATCAGCATCGCCATGACGTTGGCCCATACCACTACCCACAACAGCGTGTAGCCAAAAGAAGCGCCGGCTTGAATATTAGTGGCAAAATTGCCGGGGTCGATATAGCCGATGGCGGCGATAAAAGCAGGCCCCATCAGAGAAAGTTTGATCTTTCTGGACGGGCGGCTGGAGGAAGTATTGTTAACCGCGCGACTGTTCAGCATAGCGAAAACCCTTACTAATTTAGCTCGCCTTCATCTTTACTTAAATGATAATGATTATCAAGCGCATTTGCAGCGATAATGGTTATCCCTGCGATAGCCAAAAACGAGGTTTTATCGAACAGATCGCATGAAATCCTGGCGTTTACATCTACTCTGGATCACAAGGTTCAGAGCGGATCACGCTTGATAGTAAAACTAGCACAAAAATGCCACGAACACGCATATTTATTAACATCTTGATCTTTGGTGCTTTGCCATCATAGATTAGGACTATCTCCACTATGATTTTCCATATTTGTTATGAATGTCTCGTTTTTAAACTTGGCGTTACATAAAATGACAACCGAAATTCAGCCTGCCTCAAATTTGGAGCAAACATGTCCCATATTGCGCACTTTGCGTTAGCGTTAGTGGTGGTTGCGATCCTGGCCCTGTTAGTGTGCCGCGATCGTAAAAACATCCGCATCCGCTATGTTATTCAGTTGTTGGTTATTGAAGTGTTACTGGCCTATTTCTTCCTGAACTCGGAAGCAGGTTTAGGCTTTGTAAAAGGCTTTGCAGCAATGTTCGACAAGTTGCTCGGGTTTGCGGGGCAAGGGACTGATTTTGTGTTCGGCGGGATGGGTGATAAAGGTCTGGCCTTCTTCTTCCTGAAGGTGCTGTGCCCAATCGTGTTCATCTCTGCCCTGATCGGTATTCTGCAATACATCAAAGTGCTGCCGTTTATCATCCGCATCATCGGGACCGTGCTGTCTAAAGTGAACGGGATGGGCAAACTGGAATCCTTCAACGCCGTGAGTTCGTTGATTCTGGGCCAGTCTGAGAACTTTATTGCCTACAAAGATGTGCTGGGCAAGATGTCAGAAAAACGCATGTACACCATGGCCGCTACCGCGATGTCGACAGTTTCCATGTCCATCGTTGGCGCGTACATGACCATGCTGGATGCCAAGTATGTAGTAGCGGCGCTGGTACTGAACATGTTCAGCACCTTTATCGTCCTCTCACTGGTCAACCCTTATGACACCAGTAAAGAAGAAGAGCTGCACCTCGGCAATCTGCACGAAGGCCAAAGCTTCTTTGAAATGCTGGGTGAATACATTCTGGCAGGCTTCAAGGTGGCGATTATCGTTGCCGCCATGCTGATTGGCTTTATCGCGCTGATTGCCGCGCTTAACGGCCTGTTCAGCGCCATCTTCGGCCTGAGCTTCCAGGAAATCCTGGGCTACTTCTTCTATCCATTTGCCTGGATCCTTGGCGTGCCTAAGCATGAAGCGTTGCAGGTTGGCAGCATCATGGCGACCAAGCTGGTTTCCAACGAATTCGTCGCGATGATGGAACTGCAGAAAATCGGTGCTGAGCTGTCTCCACGCAGTATGGGTATCCTGTCCGTGTTCCTGGTTTCCTTCGCCAACTTCTCTTCTATCGGTATCGTAGCCGGTGCGATTAAAGGGTTGAATGAGCATCAGGGCAACGTGGTTTCACGCTTCGGCCTGAAGCTGGTTTACGGCTCTACCCTGGTTAGCCTGCTGTCAGCAGCCATCACAGGCCTGATTCTGGGTTAACAGTTTTAGAAGCTACAAGTTCTAGTCTCAAGACGCCCGATGAAGTTTATCGGGCGTTTTTTATTTAATGGCCCAATGACAATACTGCTCGAACTGAAGGGGAGGAATAGACACAACATGCGGCGGTGTTCTTACAGCACAAAAGCAAAAAGCCGACCCTAGGGTCGGCTTTTCAAATGGTGGTGGAGCTAGACGGGATCGAACCGTCGACCTCTTGCATGCCATGCAAGCGCTCTCCCAGCTGAGCTATAGCCCCACAAAAGTGGTACGCGTTAACCGTGCGTTACGGTATTCCCCAACCTTACTGAGATAAAAGGTTGGTGGAGCTAGACGGGATCGAACCGTCGACCTCTTGCATGCCATGCAAGCGCTCTCCCAGCTGAGCTATAGCCCCAATCCACAATCACGAAATCCTGTGAACGGGGCGCATGATATGAAACCCCAGAAACCCTGTCAACGGCTAAATTGAATTCCTCGATCAAGCGCTGAAAAAGCCGCCAAATCAGCGCGTTTAATGCCAAAAAACCGCCGCTTTGGGCACAAAATAAACCGGTAACAAAAAAGCCCCACGAATCGCTTCGCAGGGCTTTATCGGCTTATTTGGAAACTAGCTGTCAGGCTTGCGCTTCACGCTCGGCAATATAAGCCAACGCCTGGTCGATACGCTTGAGGGAGCGAGCCTGGCCGATAGCATGTACGGTAACGTCCATGCCCGGTGACTGGCCAGCGCCAGTGACCGCGACGCGCAATGGCATCCCTACTTTGCCCATACCCACACCCAGTTCGTCCGCGGTGCCCTGAATGGCGTCGTGCACGTTCTCTGGCGTCCAGTTGGTAATAGCGGCCAATTTGGCGCGTACGGCCTCCAGCGGCTGGCGTGCGACCGGACGCAGGTGTTTCTTCGCCGCATCGGCGTCAAACTCGCTGAAGTCCTGGTAGAAGTAATGACAAGACTCCGCCATCTCCTTGAGCGTTTTACAACGCTCGCCCAGCAGTTTGACCAGATCTTTCAATTCCGGGCCGTTACGGGTTTCAATCCCCTGCTGTTCAACATGCCATGCCAGATAGACCGCCACTTCTTCCGCCGGCATATGGTTAATGTAGTGATGGTTCAACCACTGCAGCTTTTCGGTGTTGAAGGCGCTGGCGGATTTGTTGATCGCATCCAGAGTGAAGAACTCTTTCATCTCGTCAATAGAGAAGATTTCCTGATCGCCATGGGACCAACCCAGACGCACCAGGTAGTTCAACAACGCCTGCGGCAGATAGCCGTCATCACGGTATTGCATTACGCCAACGGCGCCGTGGCGTTTAGACAGTTTTTTACCGTCATCACCCAGGATCATCGACACGTGAGCATATTCCGGCACCGGTGCCCCCAGCGCTTTCAGGATGTTGATCTGGCGCGGCGTGTTGTTGATATGGTCTTCACCACGGATCACATGGGTGATTTCCATATCCCAGTCATCGATCACTACGCAGAAGTTATAGGTTGGTGCACCGTCGGTACGGCGAATGATCAGATCGTCCAGCTCCTGGTTGCTGAACTCGATCGGGCCACGGATTTTATCGTCGAAGATGACCGAGCCTTCCTGCGGATTGCGGAAACGCACTACGTGTGGCTCGTCGGCAGTGTGGCTGCACTGGCTATCGCGGCAATGGCCGTCATAGCGTGGCTTCTCGCCGTTTTCCATTTGCTTCTCGCGCAGCGCTTCCAGGCGTTCTTTTGAGCAATAGCACTTATAGGCCGTTCCCTGTTGCAGCATCTCATCAATCACCGCGTTGTAGCGATCGAAACGCTTGGTCTGGAAGTACGGGCCTTCATCCCAATCCAGGTTTAACCAGTTCATGCCATCCATAATTGCGTCGATAGCTTCCTGGGTTGAACGTTCAAGATCGGTATCTTCGATACGCAATACAAACTCACCGCCGAAATGGCGGCTGAACAACCAGGAATAGAGCGCAGTACGAGCGCCGCCGACGTGCAGATAGCCGGTCGGGCTTGGGGCGAAACGGGTTTTGATTTTCATTGGGTTCACTGCCTTATTACGCAACGCGTGTCAGCGGAGTGCCGACGATTGCTCGGAATGTAAAATAGTGGGCGACATTCTACCACTCCATGCTAATTCCTCAACGCCGACACGCTATCGGCCGCTACGCTTTGCGGCCCGCTACGCACGTTACTGTGCAAAGAATCGTCCTGGTCGGCGATAAATATCGCATCCTGTCTAAATTTGCGGCGAACGATTGAAATCATTTTAAAAACCGTTGACTCACTTTCAACTATCCCTATAATGCGACTCCAACAAGACGGGGTGATTAGCTCAGTTGGTAGAGCATCTCCTTTACACGGAGGGGGTCGGCGGTTCGAGCCCGTCATCACCCACCATCTTGTTAACGCAGTAAGCAGTGAGAACAATGAGGGTGATTAGCTCAGTTGGTAGAGCATCTCCTTTACACGGAGGGGGTCGGCGGTTCGAGCCCGTCATCACCCACCATCATTCTCTCATTTGGCAGTATCTGGAAGTCCTGAAGTGGGTGATTAGCTCAGTTGGTAGAGCATCTCCTTTACACGGAGGGGGTCGGCGGTTCGAGCCCGTCATCACCCACCATTTCAGCTTCAAAAAGCAGTAAACCACATTCGTGGGTCGTTAGCTCAGTTGGTAGAGCAGTTGACTTTTAATCAATTGGTCGCAGGTTCGAATCCTGCACGACCCACCATCATTTAGAAAAAGGCGCCTTTAGGCGCCTTTTTCGCATATGCGCGCCACACTATCGTACCGTCACCCTCACCACATACGCAAAGAAGGGTCGTGTGGGTAAGGACCTGCGTTCAGGTTCGAGTCTCGCTTGCGAGACAACGGCGGCGGCCGGTCATCCTGCCAGACCCACCACCATTCAGAAAAAGGCGCCTTTAGGCTAATGCCGGTCACTTAAGGTGATCGGCATTGTTTTTAAAGGGATATTTTGCCCTTTTCTCCCTGATTTCTCTTTCATACTCCCGTTCTCGTCTCGGCGGCAGTTTTAGCATCGCTGCA
>NZ_JBNDIN010000013.1:0-163088 GCF_050434425.1 Serratia sp. 2723 | reverse complement strand
GCCCGGCAGTGGCTGGGCCTCGACAGGCGGTGTTTCTCAAGCATTGCCTAACGTTGGCTCTCTGCCCATCAGTGGACTGACCTCAATGGTTAACGTAGGCAACCTCTCTGGAGCCACAGGTAAAGACTATTTTAACAGGCTCGGCGAGCAACTAAAAAGCTCGCAATCTACTGATGTAGAAGAGTTATTCAAAAAGATGGGCAAAAAGCCATGAACAAAAGATCTATTTTTTTATTCTGGGGGATAATGGATATCTTTTATATCCTGCATTTCGCGTGGTTGAATATCACTCACGGCCGGGTCCCTTTGTATGATGATATCGTGGAGTTGAGCCGTTATCTCCCTGAGCAGGGATGGTATCGCATCGCGATCATCGTGATATTTTCCCTGTCGTTATTATTAACCGTATCAATAGCGTTCTCTGCATTTTTTTTCTTGGCCAGATACCCTATTGCGACCACATTGGCGTATGTACAAATTCCTGCCCGGCTATTGCTGATTGTGCCTTCTTTATCTTTTTTGCCCTGGTTAGTGAAAACGCTAGGTGTTAACCCTGACGTACTGGGCATTGGAGTGGTTTTGGTCCTCATCTCTGAGGCGCTCAAGATATGGACGCTAAATAGAAAATGAAAAATTTAAATGCATTTTCATGGACCATCCCTCTATACCTGCCGATCTGCATGTCCTTATGTATCTTGGGTTATTTTTGGTTTTCAGATAGCGTTAGCAGGCTTTTTAATTTTATGTTTTTTCATCTGTTGTGATGTTTGACTTTCTTATCGGCGCAATGAGCGCAGTACTTGTCAAATATCTCCGGTGTGAATTGGACACAGAGGGACGTACTTTTTAATCAGGGAGAAGATGACCATGTCAAATCGTGTACAGGACTGGGTAAGAAACACGGCGGGAACACAGTTGTACGCCGTACTGGCCAATACCAACGGTGCGCAAGGTATCAAAGCCTATTACCGAGAAGACGGAAGTCGCACACCGCACGGGCTTTACGCCAATACACCCTATGCCAACTGGTTCGAGGTGATGCCGGTGCTGGTGCAGCTCACTGACGGCAGCCCATTCTTACACTGGGTGGCGGAAACGCCCCTGCGCAACTGGGGTTGGCTGGCACGCTCGCCGTTGCCGCAGGCTGCCCTGGCGGACCATCTTGCGGGCTTGACCCAGGTGATCATGCCCAGCGGCAAAGCGGTGTTTTTCCGCTATTGGGATGGCCAATATCTGCCGGGCCATCTGGATTATTATGGCGATCACTGGTGCGATATTCTGCCAGTGTTCTCCGATTACTGGATTAATGGCCGAGCCTTCACCTGCCCGGTTATCCCCGATGCTTCGGTTCAAGCATTCCCCTGGTGGCACGTCCCGCAAGGGGTACTGGATGCGTTGCTGGATGAGGAGGTATTGCCTTTGGTGCTTAACATCCGCCAGACCCTGCAACAGGATTACCCCGATGTGGTTGCCCGTTGGCCCGACGCAATACTGGATAAAAAAATACGTCGCCTGCTGACCCCGCAGCGCCGTCGCGATCCCCAGATCCTGGCCGAGATCCTGCGTACCCTTGAGCACGCTTAATTATCATGGAGAACCAATATCATGGATTTCTTTTCTCAACAGGTTCGTACCCAGGAAGAGTATAACCGCCTATTGCGCGGGGAGTCGCCGCCGAAACCGACCCCGGCCGACAAAGAACGGGATTTTGATCGCATCCTGTCGGAATTCCGTCAGGTAATAGCGCACTACAAAAAGGCCAATGAGCATTGGTGGTATGGTTCACTGCTGAACATGAAGCAGCAGTTTCTTATTGGTGATATGCAGCGTGAGACAGCTGCTCTGAAGGATAAACAGGTCGATATCGCCATGACCTGTAGCCTTGCCCCCAAAACCATCACGGTCACCCACGGTTTTCGATCCACCCGGCTTATTCCTATTCCCAATGCAAGCTATCGCGTGGTCAAACGCCCGGTTATCACGCCTATGCACCACCCCTCGGGCCGGTATATCGATTTTCCCCGTAACGGATACACGCTCAACGACAAGCCGGTCACCCAAGGCAAGTTTGATGGTCAGGGCAAGGCCAATGTGGAATTGCCTGCCTGTGAAGCGGGCCATCAATACCACCTGCTGATCAATACCGATATTACCCCGCAAGACCGGGAGGCGTTATTTAGCGCTTATCAAGGGGTGATCGATAAATACGCGACCTGGTTAACCACCAAGTGGAACGATCAGCAACGGGCAGCCTGGGCGACTTATATTAAGGATGGGATCAACCTGGCAGAGGCGGCCAGTGCCTTTATTGATGGGATGGTATCACAGCTTAAACTGCTGTATGACACGGTCAAAGAGGTGTGGAAGTGGGTCAGTAATGCGGATAAATATGCCACTAAACTGGTCGACTTTATCGGCAGCACCGGGGTTGAACAACTGAAGGCGATGACCAAAAATGGCGAAGAAGCCGTGGGGAAAGCCCTGACTCTGCTCAGCGATGAAATCCTCGTTTTCATCCTGGCTGATGCGCTCTATTGTTATTTTCAGCTCCTCACCCCGCAACAAATCGTCAATTTTATCGCCGACGCCTTTGGCAGTCTGGTGGTGATGATTGTGCTGTATCTGGTGCTGCCCGGGGGCTTGGGCAAACTGGTACTGGATAGCGTGGACAACCTCAGCATGGCCGTCCCGGCATAAAAATAAGGAACGTTACCGATGGCAAAGATATTCAGGACGCCTAAAGACGCCCGGGCAGCAAAAGAAGCCACAGGCTTGGTGTCCGATGTAAAAACATTAGTCAGCATGGCCACCGAACCCGATGGGCATGTCGCGCGCATCAAGCCCGTGGCGGCCACCAAGATCGATCCGCAGAAACAGGTACCGGTGCAGCAAGACCTGTTGGGCAAGATTGAACACAATACCTCGTCAGAGCTCAACTATGACAAATCGGTCCATAAAACCGAATTTGGCAGTTCTGTGCCCAACGACAATGCCAGCGCAGTCACCCCCAATGGCAAGCCCGCCCAGCCCGTTGGCGAAACCCTGCAGCATGGCGATCCGGTGTCGCTGTTCTCCGGTGAGGAATTACTGACCCTGACGGATTTCACCCTGCCCGGCGTCCTTCCCTTTGCCTGGCGGCGGCTCTACCGCACCAGTGCCGTGGAACAACGCGGTGGAATGGGCCCTGGCTGGATGCACAGTGCCAGCCCTTATCTGTCCTTTGGGCGCGATAGCCAGAGTCAGGAAGAGATCGTCTGGTTCTGCGACGATGAAAACCGTGCTACCCGTTTCCTGTTGCCCACGCAGGAGATGCCGGTCGTCACCAACCGCGCAGGCGGCGGGCTGATGAGCCTGAAGCTGGATGAGTTTGGCAACGAATATTGCGTCCAACTCGCTGGGGGACAAGGTACCTACCATTTTCTGCGCGATGGTGACATGGCCTGGCTGCGCTGCATTCGCGATCGCCACGGTAATTCTGTGGACGCCAGTTACGACAGCGAAGGTCGCCTGGCTGCGATTGGGCATGATGATGCCCGGCTCTGTTTCAGTTATGACGACCCCGCGTACCCGAAAGGGATCAGCCAGGTGCTGTTACAGGCCCGCAATCCCGGCAGTACCCGCGCAGAGACTCACTGGCAATCCGGCGTGGTGGTGGCACACTACGGTTACAATGAACACCAGCAACTGATTAGCGCCACCAACGCCGCTGGCGACACCGAGCACTATCGTTACCGCGACGATCACGTGATCCTTTGCCGTACCCTGGCAGGCGGTGCGGAATTTCACTGGGAGTGGCAGGGAGAAGGTAAAGACGTCCGTTGTCTGCGCCAGTATGGCAACTTTGGCCAACTGGATACGCGTTATCACTGGGACGAAGCCAGCCATAGCGTCACGCTGACCCACCAGGATGGCAGCCAGCAGCGTTACCGACACTCGGCACAGGCACTGCTGCTACTGGAGAAAAACGCCGACGGTGCTGAAACCCACTACGAGTACAACGAGGACGGTGCCTGCATCCGGGTCACCGATGCGCTGGGGTATCACACTGATTCGGTGTACGGTGATGATGGCGCGTTGCAGTGTGTTATTACGCCGGATGGCCAAGTCACCACCTATGACTGGCTGTTTGACCGGTTGTTTAGTCGGACGCAAGGTGACGGTGACGAGGCGCAGACCTGGCGTTACACCTATTACCCCAATGGGACATTAAAGAGCGAAACCGGCCCAGCGGGTACCACCACGCATTACAGCTATACCCCTCGCGGCCAGGTCAGTCATATCCGCTTCCCTGATGGCAGCGAACAACATCTGCAATGGGATACGTTGGGCCGTCTGCTCAGTGATAGCTCACCACAGGGAAGCCGCCGGTTACGCTATCAGGGGCTACAGACTCAACCCAGCGAAGTGGAAGAGAATGAGCAGCTCACCCGCTACCAGTGGGATGCACTGGACCGGCTGATAAAGATCACCCACCCGGATGGCAGCACCCGGCAATATCAGTACAATGCCTATGGTAAAGTGACGCAACTCACCGACGAGGCGGGCCGCGTTACGCAATACCACTATGCAGCCCCCCTGCATCTGCTGACCGAGAAACGTCTGCCGGACGGCGGTAGCCTGCGTTATCGCTACGATAACGTGCATCTGCAAGTCAGCGAAATTGAAAACCAGTTGGGCGAAAAGTATCGCCTTGGCTACACCGGCAGCGGCCTGCTGAGTGAAGAGATTGGTTTTGATAACAGCAAAACCACCTATCACTATGACGCCTGTGGTCGCCTGAGCGAAAAACACGAGTACGGTAACGACCACCAAAGCCCGCCTCTCATCACGCAGTACCAACGCGACCCGATGGGCCGCCTGACGCGTAAAATCCTGCCCGATGGCAAAGAGGAAGAATACCGCTACGACGAGGCTGGCCGTCTGAGTGAGATATTGGACGGTGAAAACCCGCTAGCCTGGCAATATGACGCAGCCGGACGCCTAGAAGCAGAGCACCAGTCCTGGGCGACAATGCGTTACCGCTATGACGAAGACACCGGACGCTTGACCGGCATCAAACAACCTAACGGGCAATGGCAGGAGTTCCACTACCAGCACGGCAAACTGCAAGCCTCCAGCCTGGAAGGTCAGCCACTGACAGCATATGGCTACGACCATCACCAGCGTCTGCAACAACTGCGTCAGGGCAACCGACTGGTCAATACCTTCGGGTATGACCCATTGGGTCGATTGAGCCAACACAGCCTGCTCGAACCTGGGGCCATGCCGGAAGACGATCGACTGCACTGGCAACAACAGTATACCTATCAGGCAGACGGTGAACTGGCCAGCATCGAGGGCAACGATGCGCGCCAGTATCACTACAATGCCACCGGGGCGTTAACCTCGGTCAGTTACCTGAACCCGAAGTCAATCATTCCCCCTGCCAGGCAACCCGTTCACCGTTTACCGCAGTTTCAACCCGCCGCCAGGGCAAAGGACCAACACCACGCCAACCCGAACGAGAGCTTCCGTTGGGATGGCCGAGGAAACCCGGTCAGTGATGTCCAGCAGCACAGCGCACCGGGCAACCGACTGGCGTTTTATGCCGATCGCCATTTTGAGTATGATCGCTTTGGTAACCTGATTGCCGAACGGCGCGGCAAAGGCCACAAACTGGTGACACGCTATGAGTATGACTGCCGTCATCGCCTAATCCGTCACGAAACCCCGGACGGAAGCGTTAACACTTATACCTACGATGCCTTTAACCGCCGCTTAAGCAAGACCGTCAACGGCAAGCTGATGGAATTTGTCTGGCGTGGCAATCAGCTGGTGGCAGAAACCGATGGCAAGGGCTATTGGCAGAGCTACCTGTATGAGCCGGGCAGCTATCGCCCGATGGCGTTGGTGGTGGGAGAGCCTTCGCGGGATCCGCAGGACAAGCCCCCGGCGATTTACTGGTATCAGAACGACCATCTGGGCACGCCGCACGAGCTGACCGACGGGAACGGTAACTCGGTGTGGAAAGGCCGGTTCAGTGCCTTTGGACAGATACGGGAAGAGTGGCTGGCAGAGGATGCACCTGCGATTAACCAGCCACTGCGGTTTCAGGGGCAGTATGCGGATAAGGAAAGCGGGCTTTATTACAACCTGAACCGGTATTATGATCCGGGGATTGGGCGGTATCTGACGGCGGATCCAGTAAAACTTGGTGGCGGGCTTAACTCTTATCAATATGTTGATGGGAATCCGGTTGGCTGGGTAGATCCATTGGGGCTGTTTAAAACTGATGCCACAGGGATGGAAAAAAACTCCGTTATAACTGGTGAGCAACCTTTACCAACAGCCGATGCTACAGGCCGCCCTTTAGCCAGTGGAAATTATAGCGTTTGGAATCAATTTAATATTCCAAACGATTTACTGTTAAGTGGAAGGTCAGCTCACTTTAGAAATGCCAACGAACAGCTATACAACATGCTCAAGCTTAACCCTGAAATGAATAGTATAATTCCTAACAAAGTAGTGGAACATGTTCAACCAGGAGCCAGAGGAGGATTCAAATCAACGAGTCCACCAGAACATTCATGGCACCATAATGCGCAAAATCCTGTAAAAATAGAGCTTGTCCCTAGGGCGCAACATAAAGCACCAGGAGACGTACAAAAGAGTTTACACCCTAACCAACAGGGTGGATTTAAGAAGCTACAAACTGGTAACAAGTAAACATAGGAGATTAATATGCAATTAGTAACGATACGAGATGTATTATTGCACCCCAAAAAAAACCCAGAGGGATGGTTCTATTTACCCTCTGAAAAACAAGCATGGAGCCTTGATACATTAGGTATTTTTTCTCTTGATAGTTATGACTACCCTGCTGACTCTGATGAGTATATTCCTAAGCAGGCTAAGGAAGACGGTTGGATTGAGATTTTAGATAACGGAGCAATAGAGGAAGTTGTTGACAATGCTCACGAACAGTTAGGCAAAGTAAGTGATGACGAGTTATTTAAAGCTTTTGTTTTTTATTACGAAAATGATGCCTTCATAGAATTTTGATTTTTTAAGCGCGAATCATCACTCGCGCTTACCTATTATAGATTCACCTTGAAACAGGTCTGGGAATTATATCCAACCAAGATTTTTATAAAAATTTAGAAATTTTTCATCTAAATATTACTGAGGGTATACGGCCGGGTGCAAAAGGGGCACTCCCGAACTTATATGGCATCCCTCATAGGCAACTGAACCGAGGTATCATCTTATCCCAATCAAATAGCACAAAGCACCTGGTTCAGTTAAAAAAACATCACATCCGGATCAAAAAGGTGGTATGGAAAATTGGGGGGAAGAAGAAATAAAAAATGATTACATTAAAGCTAGCCGAAGTGTTGGACAATCCTGAAGGTATTGACTGGCGACATGCTCTTTATTTACCTTTAAATAAAGAAACCTAGAATATTAATGTACTTGCATTGGTTATGGATCCGGATGATGTTGATTCAGATGAACCTGACGCTGATCCTGAAGAAGTAAAAAAGATGGGATATATGTATGTTCTTACGATGCAAGATGTAACTTCTGTTGTTAAAAACATCCGTGAGTAAAAAAATATAATCTCATCGGAGGGGCTTTATGAGGCATTAATGTTTTACTATAGAAATGATGCATTTATTGTAGTGTGAAAATTTAAATTCAGCCCTGAGCATAAAAAACTAAACTCAGGGCCGTTTCTCTCAGTGGGGTTGCATGTCGATAGCATAAGAATCTGTAGGACAACGACTCATCAACAGAGAGTTATTTGTTCCCAAGTGGCGGTGTGATTATCCACTTTAATTTTATGCCCCCCTCCCGCTCTTACCAACTGGAGCAGGGATTATGTAGGTAATGAATTTAACCAAGGAAATAGGTATGGCATTCGCGCTAGGTTGGCTTGATCATGATGCAGACGCACAGGTCAAAACGTTACAGGCAGATCTGACCTTGATTTTGCAGGGTGAAACGGTGAACTGTGTGACAGAAAAAACAGGGATTTCACGAGCTACATACTTTCGGCTGAAAAGAAAAATTTAAATGATGATGAAAATTAACAACTTTCTCATTTAAATTCATAGTGATATGACGTGAAGGTGGGGGTTTTGGAGGAAATGTGTACGGAACCCCCTAGAGAGTCCGGGGCGATTTACTTATGATTGCTCACTCACTCGAGTAATGACAAGGGGCACTATATGGATATCGAATTTCGCGGCAATGGGATGAGTGAGAACCCGTCTGTAGGTACATGTGATGAGTACGGCGTGAGCGGGATTACCAGCTTTGACGATCTGACCGAAGCTCGTCGTAATATTGGTGCATCGCACCCAGGCTTTAAACCTCTGTTCTCGCTAGATGACCTGCACCAAGCCCGCTACACCTCATGGCATGTGCGCAATAATTTAGGGATGGACGATGCATCAGAGCAGGACATAGCGGGCTTACCTCCAGAGTGCTTCGAGAATGGCGAATACATAGGCTATCCGACTACGAAAGCGGAGTTCGCAATCTGCCTTCGCAATTTCACAAATTTGGTGGCAGCCACGTCTTTCGAGGATGCTTGCGCTCATGGTTTGACGCTTGATGAGCCTGCCTTGCAGGAATGGATCGGTTACCAACACAACCCTATCTCCCTTCTAGAGCAGCCTCTTTCAGCGCTCCTGGTACCCGTTCAGCATTCTTGCCAGGCACTTGCGGCTTTTCCGAATGGATATTTCACTTCCGACCTTGATCCTGCGAAAAACTTTGCGGTTGCGCGTCACTTTTCAGAAGCGCATGGCTATGAGCTGATAGGCATGGGGGCGTCTTACCTCGGCTTCATGCGTGAGGTGCCGTCTGATACATCAGTCGCTAACGCTGTGGCCAAAGACTTCTGTGCGCTCTACAACACTAGCGATGAAAACCTACAGGCACGTGTTTCCAAAGTTGCGCAGGCGATCTCAGGTCGGACGCATCTTTGGCTGCGTTACGTGGAATGAGCTCCGTGAATAGCCAAGGCCCAGTTGGTTAAATACCTTATGCCGGCTGGATTGTAATGGTCTAATCATTCCGGACACTTTGTTAGAGATATAATGAGCAACGCTAACGAGGTGAGAATGCGAAGAAAAACGTTTACCCATGAGTTCAAGCAGGAATGTGTCAATTTAGTTTTGCAGCATAAGTACCCGGTGACCCAGGCTGCTGAAACGATGAATATTGGTCTTTCAACATTACAACGCTGGTTACGACAATATCGCGGAGAAGTCAGGGGAGATACTCCCATCGCCACCGCGATTACGTCTGAACAGCGGCGAATACAAGAACTTGAAAAACAGGTACGGCAGTTACAAAGCGACAATGACCTGTTAAAAAAGGCTTCGGCCTTCTTCGCCATGGAAATGAACAACGACAAAAAGTCGCGGTGAAACTGAAGAAGGCTGGTGCAAATATCCAACAGGTATGCCGCTGCTTGTCGCTCACGCGCAGCGTGTTTTATGCCCGTAGTCGTCGGCCAATGATCAATCCCGATGTTCTGATGTTGCACGCCGCGGCCAAGCATGTTCACGTTGAAATGGATGCCACATATGGCAGCCGGCGTATGTGCATCGAGTTACGGGAGCAAGGTTTTAACGTGGGCAGATACCGCGTTCGGCAGATAATGAAAAACTTATTACTGGTGGCTAAACGCCCCGGACGTCATCGTTATCCACGCGGCGGTAAACCCGCTGTCGTTGCTGCTAATCTATTGAATCGGCAGTTTAATCCAGAGACATTGAATACCTGGTGGTCAGGTGACATTACCTATCTGCGTACCGCTCAGGGCTGGTTATATCTGGCTATCGTGATGGACTTATGTTCAAGAAAAATAGTGAGTTGGACCTTCTCAGACAAACCGGACAGCGACTTGACCGTCCGAGCTTTAAGGCTGGCAGTCAATAAACGACGACCAGCAGGGTCTGTGGTGTTCCATAGCGATCAGGGGGCGCAATATACCAGTGCTCAGTTCCAGTCCTGCCAGCAAGAACTGGATGTTACAGGTAGTATGAGTCGAAAAGGTAACTGCCTGGATAATGCTGTTACGGAAAGGTTTTTCCGCAGCCTGAAAGCAGAGAGGGTTAACTATCGTCGTTATGAAACCCGAAGTCAGGGTATCGCTGATGTTATCGATTATATCGACGGCTTTTATAATCTGAAAAGGCGGCATTATCGGCTGGGAAATATATCGCCGGATGAATATGAACGCCGATTACAACAATGTGCCTAAATCCGTGTCCGGTTTTAGTTGACCATTACAGTTTTGTATGACCGGTTACTACGCCGGAATAACTCCCCCGCACTCCAGTGAATCCATATAGTCCGCATACCACTGCAGCATCTCACGCCGCCCATCCAGATACTTCGCATGGTTGTAAGTACCACGAATGCTGTTCTTATCCACGTGAGCAAGCTGCGTCTCAATCCAAGCCGAGTTATAGCCCTGCTCATGCAGGATGGTACTCATGGTGTGGCGGAAACCGTGGCCAGTCAGTCGCCCCTTGTAACCCAACAGCTCAATAACTTGATTGACGCTTTCCTTGCTGATTGGCTTACGCTGATCGTTGCGACCAATAAACACCAAGGGATAGCCGCCTGTAATCGACTTGAGAGAGCTGAACAGTTCGATAACCTGCGTTGATAATGGAACGACATGTGGTCGCTTCATTTTCATCACTTCCGGCGGGATGCTCCATACGCCCTTTTCAAAGTCGATATCCTGCCAACTTGCGAATCTCAGCTCCTGGGTTCTTACGCCCGTCAGCAGGATGATCTTGGTTGCGGTTTTAGTGATGACACTGCCAGTGTAACCAGATAGGTCTTTGAGGAAATAGGGCAGTTCCTGAGCCGTCAGGAAGGGAAAATGCTCCTTCTTAGGCGTTGCCAGAGCGCTGGCGAGATCGGGAGCAGGGTTGTAATTAGCTCTGCCGGTGATAATGGCAAAACGAAAGACCTCTCCGCAGCGTTGGCGAACCTTACGCATTTTCTCCAGCGCTCCGCGCTTCTCCATTTTGCGTAGTGCTTCCAGCAACTCCATCGGCTTGAGACCGGCAATAGGCCGCTTGCCAATGTAAGGGAAGATGTCTTTCTCGAAGGTATCAATGATTTCATCACGGTAACGCAGTGACCAGCGGTCGGCTTTAGCCTGATGCCACTCGCGAGCAACGACTTCAGACGTGTTCTCCGAATTCAGTTTCTGTGCAAGCTTCTCTGCTTTTTTGGTTTCACCAGGATCGTCACCTGCAGCCAGAATCTTTTTAGCTACATCGCGTTTGTCACGGGCTTCTGCCAGAGATACATCGGGGTAAACGCCAAAGGCAAGGCGCTTCTCTTTTTCGCCGTAACGGTACTTCAATCTCCAGTAACGAGAACCACTGGTCTTTACTTCAAGGTAAAGCCCTCCTCCATCAAAGAGCTTGTACGGCTTGTCTTTTGGTTTAGCAGTTTCAACTTGTCGGGCTGTTAGCTTCATTGGGGGCACCTCAAAAATGAGGGTATCGCCAGTGCCCCCTATGGTGCCCCAGACTACACTTGATTTGGGTAGACATGAGTTGACACCAGAAGAACGAAAGTGGCTTTACTCACTGGTATTACAAAGGATTTATTGAGTTTTGTGAAATTCAGAAGAGGTCGAATGGCGGAAGATCACAGGAGTCGAACCTGCCCAGGACCGCTGGCGGCCCCAACTGGATTTGAAGTCCAGCCGCCCCACCGGGGACGAGGATCTTCCTCTGGAAACAGGAAGCAAGTCACAGATTATAGCGCGAATCCCCCTAGGTGCTAAGTGGGAATTCTAGTTTCCGCGATCCCCTTCGTACACTTGGCCTGCCGCACAAAACTCCCGCCTTTTATCTGCTACCCTAGCCGAGCCCGGGTTATTAACCCGTACATTGCTGGAGATGCTATGACCAAGAAAGTTGCCGTCCTGCTAAGCGAAGGATTTGAAGAGGCCGAGGCGGTTATCGTGATCGACGTGTTACGTCGTATGGAGATAGAGGTAGAGCTGCTGTCCTGCCAGGATAGGCTGGAGCTGCGCAGCTATCACCAGATACGTATGTTTGCCGATGCTCTGTTGGAACGCCGCATGGACCAACTGTACGACGCCGTGGTGATCCCCGGTGGGCCGCAGGCTACCGCCGCAATGGCGGAAAACGAGCTGGTCGTGGAGTTTATCCGCCGCCACGATCGTGCTGCCAAGCTGATCTGCCCGCTGTGCTCTGCCGCCGCTCGCGTGCTGGCTGCCAACAAACTGCTGCAAGGCCGCCGTTATGTCTGTTCTGGCGATCTGCATCAGGAGATCGAAGATGGTACCTACGTGGCTGAAAGGGTTGTGGAAGATGGCAATCTGATCAGTGGCCAAGGGTTGGGGGCCGCGTTTGATTTTGCCTTCACCGTGGCCTACCGCCTGACCGGTGATCGCACTACCACGCAAGAGCAAGCCGTACATATCTATCACGAAAACTGGCAAGCGCCACAGGCAGTGCATTAATCGCTACTGCTGCTAACTAGGCGCGGCACAGTTTGCGCTTTCCGGTTGTTGACCGGGAACGAAAATTGTTACCGCGCTTTCTGTTTTTTACGGCTACTCCTCGCTATCCAGGTACAGTGTTTTGATCCCGCTTTTGCTACGTTTAGCGGCAACCAACGCATAACATTTACCTATAACTGTTTTGCCAGATTAGGCGAAGCCGTGGTCAGTAATACCACGATCATCTGCATACCGGTAAAATCCCCCCTAACTGGTCTTTCATTTTTTAACCACGAAAAAGAAATGCGGGAATAAGCTGCATCTTTGGCGAAAATTATTCAGATTGATGACGATGCGGCTGTTTTTCTGAATTTTTCGGGGCAAACATATTCGACCGTAGGGTCGAAGTCGGTTGAAGGAAACGTGACGTCTCTAATACTTATTCCCCTGTAGTGATCGGTGGTACATAATTACACCATGCAATGCCTTCACGGGATCTATGCTAAAAAAGAGAGGGAATTCTTTATGGGTATTCCACAAACAAAATCTGAATTAATTTCATATCTTAATAAAAATCTCGGTAAATTAATAAATGGCCTGAATACAGCACAGCCGGAGTTTTCTTCAAATAAATCAATGGAGGGATATGCGAAAAATAATAACGTCAGCTTAAAATCAGTATCGGAGTGAAATGATTATGATGAAAAAGAAAAACAACACGCCAACGCCCCACGATGCCACATTCAGACAGTTCCTGACTCAGCCAGAGGTTGCCCGTGATTTCATGGAACTACACCTCCCGGCAGAGTTGCGTGCCATCTGCGACCTTAACACCCTGAAACTGGAATCAGGCTCCTTTGTAGAAGATAACCTCCGCCAGTACTTCAGCGACGTGCTCTACAGCCTGAAAACCACTGCAGGGGATGACGGTTATGTCCACGTGCTCATCGAACACCAGTCCACCCCGGATCAGCACATGGCTTTCAGGCTCATCAGGTACGCTGTAGCGGCCATGCAGCGCCATCTGGAGGCGGGCCACAAAAAGCTGCCTCTGGTAATACCGATGCTATTCTATACCGGTAAGCGCAGCCCATACCCCTATTCCACCCGGTGGCTGGATGAGTTTGCTAACCCAGAGCTGGCCGGATATCTCTCTTCATCACAGGTAGTATCGCTGGTACACTATATTGTACAGGCGGGCGAAACGTCAGACGCCGAAGCCTTTGTACGCCAACTGGCACAGCGAGTGCCGCAACATGGGGACACACTGATGACCATCGCACAACAGCTTGAACAGAAGGGTATCGAGAAGGGCATTCAGCTTGGTCGGCAGGAAGGGCATTCAGAAGGCGAGCGCGATGCTACGCTGAAAATTGCCCGTACCATGCTGCAGAACGGTCTCGATCGCAACACCGTCATGAAAATGACCGGTCTGACCGAAGACGAGCTGGCACAGATCCGCCACTAATCATATTAGATCAATGTTCTAGCCTTACTGTCAGACCTTACCAATAGTCGGAATAGTCGCAAAGGTACTATTTTATAGTGGGACTATTACCTGATGATATAGCAAGGTTTGGCAAATAACGGCGAAATGTAGAATTGCCGCGTAACCTCACCGCCAGGATATTACGCAAAATTGAAAGCAACGCGTTTAATTAAAATGAACAACTAATACTGGCAGGGTCTTATATCTCCCCGAAAAGGGGTGATTCGCTGTATTTTATTTTTCACCTTCATAAAAAGCCTCCCTCCAAGGAGAAGGCTTTGAGATAAAAGAGCCATTCACTGTTGCAGTAACGCCTTCATTGTTACCGCGCTTTCTGTTTTTACGGCTACTCCTCGCTATCCAGGTACAGTGTTTTTATCCCGCTTTTGCTGCGTTTTGCCGCAACCAGTGCATATAGCGGGATGGTGAGCATCATCATCAATACCCCCCAGAACATGGCATTGCCTCCCGATCCGAACAGGGCAAACAGACTGTAGAGAATGCCAATCACCGCCAGCGTGCAGTAGAAAATGAAGCCTCCGCCCTTATTCAAGGATTTGGCCACCATGATGATCGGTAGCGCGACCAGCGCATAGATATAGGGCAGTAAAGAGGCAAACACCGACATCAGCACAATCACCTGAAACTGTTTTGCCAGATTAGGCGAAGCCGTGGTCAGTAATACCACGGTCATCAGCACGCCGGTAAAAATCAGCCCCTTCATCGGTACATCGTTTTTGTTCACCACGGCAAAGAATTTCGGGAATAGCCCCTGCTTCGCGCCAGCTTTTGGGGCTTCAGACTGCAAGATCAGCCAGCCAGAGATCGAACCAAAACAGGCGATAATGCTCAGTGCGGAAACCACTTCCCCAGCGAACTCACCAAACATATAACGGGCGGCGTCGGCAAAGGGGGCGGCGGAATTCACCAATTCACTATGCGGTACCAACCCCATAATCACCGAACAGCTGGTGACATAGCACACGGCGGCAATCAGCAATCCCAATACCGTCGCCTTGGGCACAGTGGATTCGGGGTTTTCCACCTGTCCGCTAGACACCACTGCGGATTCCACACCCAGAAAGCCCCACAGAGCCAAAGACGCAGCGGAGAGGATCGCCGAAGCGTCGCTTCCCTTGGTGCCATTATAAACTTCGGTGAACAACGCGGGTTTGAACCAGAACCAGCCAATAAAACCGATGCCCAATACCACCACCAGCATGCAGCAGGCGGTGAATGATTGGGAGCGGCCGGCTACCCTGGCCCCTAAAGAAGCCAGAGCGATAAATCCCCAGAGGATAACAATGGCGGTGATAGAGCTGACAAGCGGATCTTTGAGAATGGGGAAGAAATAACTCAGATAGCCCACACCCGCCACCAGCAGCGCAACGTTACCCACCCAGGCACTGATCCAGTAACAGATGGTGGTCTGAAAGCCAATAAATGGCCCAAACGCGTCGCTGGCATAGGCAATAATGCCGCCATCACGCGGTGTGACCATGCTGTTCTTCGCAAACACCAGCGCCAGGGCAATCACGCCGACAATGGTAATCACCCAGCCAAATAAAGAGATAGAACCGATGCCTGCCAGATTGGTTGGCAGCATAAAGACCCCGGATCCCATCATGTTAGAGGCGGTCACCAACGTCAGGGCGACCAACCCCATTTTTTTCACGGAGGCAGTATTAACAGAAGCCATGATATTTCCCATCATTATTGAGTGGATTCAAATCTTGAAGAGGGTGCGAAACGCACCCATGGGGATAAACGACTAACGCATGGAATCAACAGGAGCCTTGCCGGCGGCGCTGGCAGGCTTTTCTTTTATGCACCGCACCCAATAAGTGCCGTTCTCATCCACTTCCACACCCTGCAATTCATGTTCAAAGCCGGGGAAGCGCTGGCCGAAGGTCTGCAAGGCCACCAGGTAATCGACGATGGCCCGTGATTCTGACGTCACCTTTTCACCCGGCATGATGAGCGGAATGCCGGGTGGGTAAGGGGTTATCATCACGCCCAGCGTGCGGTTGTTTATTTCGGCAGCCTTGACCAGTTCGGTTTGGTCGGAGATCAGGTATTGATACGCCTGTGAAGGAGTAAGAACGGGGATGGCCTCTGCAGAACAGGCAAGCTCCAAAAGCTCGGCAATTTTCAGTTCGATATTTGCCTGATGGATCGACCGGCATAAATCGCCGATACCCATATTGCGATAAACGGGGGAACTGTCCGCAACCTGCGGAAGCGTCGAGGTCAGCGGGGTATTATCGTCATAGTGATGTTTAAATATCATCAGCATATCGATCAGGGTATTCCATTTGCCCTGGGTAGAACCCAATGCAAATAACACCAGAATGGTGTAGTCGCCGTTACGGGCCGGGATAATACGCTGGGTATCCAGGAATTTTGCCACTACCGGCGCGGGGATGCCGAAAGCACTCATCTTTCCTTGTGCGTTCAGCCCAGGGCAGGTAATGGTGACCTTGATAGGATCCAACATCGCATAACCATCCGGCAAATCGCAGAAACCGTGCCATGCCTCTCCGGCTCGCAGCTGCCAGCAGGTGGGATCGTTAGCTAGTACTTCGTCGGCAACCTGGGTGAAGGGGATCTTTTTGCCCTCCTGCAGCAACGTGCTCGGTTGCCAGACATCGAAGAACCACCCCTTGGCACTGTCCGCTTTGAGCTTGTCTGCGACGGTAACCAGCGTCTTACGGAAGCTGATAGCATCGTGAATAGCTTCATCGACCAATGTCTTACCGGCTTGCCCCTCCATCATGGCGGTCGCCACATCCATCGAGGCAATAATCGGATAGAACGGTGACGTGGTGCCGTGCATCATAAAAGCCTGATTGAAAATGTCGAAATCCACCGGGGCACGCTTGGAATTGCGGATATGTATCATCGAAGCCGAAGAAAAGGCCGCCAGCATCTTGTGTGTCGATTGCACGGCATACAGCGTTGGGCCGTTGTCTTTATCTTCGGGGACATCCATGGCGAAACGCCCCTGATACAGGGGGTGGAATTTCGCATAGGCATACCAGGCTTCATCAAATTTGATCCGTGGTACCGACTTGGCCAGCGTTTGGGTGACGGCGGTCACGTCATAAATCAAACCATCGTAAGTGCAGTTAGTGATGATGGCATAAGCGGGGCAGCGGTCTTCTGCCTGATAAGCCAGCACGCTGTTATCGATTTTTTGCTGGATCGCTCTGGCCTCAAACTGATCGGGAGAGATCAGGCCAATAATACCTAGCCCATTACGCGAAGGCTGGAAATAGACGGGTTTAGCCTGGGTGATGGTCAGCTCATGGTTGACGGACTTGTGGCAATTGCGGTCAACCAGGATGATTTTATCTTTTAAATCAATTGAGTGTCCTACTATCTGGTTAGACTGGGAAGAGCCTCCTGTCACATAGAAGGTTTTGTCCGCGCCAAACAGTTTGGCAGCTCGCTTTTCCGATTCGCCCGGCGCTCCCTTATGTTCAAGCCAGTCCCCCATTTCCGGCGTAGAGATGCCGATGTCTGCCCGCATCAGGTTTTCGCCAAAGTAATTGATAAACTCACGGCCTACCGGGTGCTTAAGGTAGGCAACGCCCCCTTGATGCCCCGGGCAATCCCAATAGTAAGGGCTGTCTAACGCGTAACTTTTTAGCGCGGCGAAGTAAGGTGGCAGCAGGTTCTCAATATACTGACGTATAGCCAGATGAATGCGGCCAGCAATAAACCTGGGCGTATCTTCGCTGATATTGATGTACTCATGGATCTCTTTAATCACCTCCGTCGATAAACGCCCTAACAAAGGGACACTTGACGAAAAGAAGATTGGCACCCGGCTGTTTTTAGCGCGGATCACACGAATAATATCCTTGATAAAGGTAGAACCATCACCCAGGTTAGTCCCATCACACTCATTAATAATGATACAACCGATACCCGATTCTTTTCTGGCCATCGACAGGGCCGTTTCATTCGTCTCCGCGTGGATAAAATGGTGGTTATTTAATGCCAACTCCGCCTTAATCGCATGATATGCGTTATCGACCTGTATTTTATTATCGCGGACAGAAATAATTAATATTGGAAAATCAAGATTGCTTGCATAACTCATTGTATGACCTCTTCTCATCCATGTCATTGAGATATCAACTGGGATGCCAGATGATGAAGGTGAGCATACTCCTGAAGCGCAAAGAATAAACTGTACCAAAGGTACAGTTTTGTAGCGAGATGATTAGCGGATGATATAGCAGGGTTTAGAAAATAACGGTGGGATATAGAATTGCCATTGATGCCTTCTTGCAAAGAAGATAAAATCCCGTGTGGTTTCACAATGGACTTTCGCCAGAATATTACTTTTATGAAACTTTACCGTTCTCAACGCTCTGTTGAGAATATCGGCAATCTCTTTTTCCGCCATGCCTTGTAATAATAGAAAAGCCACGACCCATTCCTTAGCAGATAAAATCTCGGAGGGACAAGCAACGGTTAATTTACCGATATCATCACCAGCGACAAAAAAGCGCGGTGTGATTGAGTTCAGGGGTTTGATATGGCTGATAATACCGGAGCAATGAGCCTGTTTGTCGTAGTAGGGCATACGTTCACAATAAAACACGCTGAATATGCGCTTGCAATCGATAGGGAGGATCCCTACTGCCTCAATCTTCCTCACCTCATCAATAACGCGTTGGTCATGGATGGAGATAAAGGGCTTAAAAGGCGCTAGTGCAGAAGGCCTGCCTTTTTCTTCCGGCTTCAGTAATAGGCTATATCTGGCATTGGCATAAACAGGCTTTTTATGCACGTCCTTTAAACACCATGCCTCATCACTAGACTCCCATGCAATCAGGAGTTCCAAAGGAATAGCAATAGTTAACGAATTTAATTTCGCAATAATACTTTCGGTACTGACACGAGACATTTTCCCACCTTCAATCCTTGGTGCCATTATTCTCAATACAAATGGCGACATAGTGTAAAACGCCCAGAGCAGACTACCAGAAAGCCAACCTGAAGCGGTAAGATTGAAAGTAACGTTTTATTAATATACATACCAGAAAATGGCTGTGTCCTATATCTACTATGCTCTCCCTAAAACGGAGTCACTTAACGTATTTCTTCATCACCGGAATAAAAAAACCTTCACCCAATCAGGAGAAGGCTTGGAGATAAAGGAGAATTTTACGGCTGTAGCAGGGCTTTCACCTCTAACAGAATAAATTCGTTATCGTCTGCCACGTTGGGTTCGCGGCTGGAGGAGAACGGGAAGTTATTGTCGTTCCCCACGATGATATGGCTGCCATCCACCACGTCGACATTCTCGATAGTGAAGAACGGGAAGGTCAGCACGCCGTTATTCAGCGGTTTGCGCGCCAGCTTCTGCGGATCCTGAATGTTCAGCAAATCGATATACGCCAGTTTTTCTACCGGTTTGCCGACGTTGGCGTCGGAAAACGCGATTTTGTAGACCCGTTTGAATTTGGCGATCTGGCTGAAGCAGTTATCCGTTGGCGCGCCTGCCACACAGGCTTTATCGGCGGTGCCTTCACCATTATCACGTTCGATCACCAGCCCGTGGGTGGCGTCGATCATATTGAAGTCACCGATGGCATTCTGGTTATCCTCCAATACGTACTGCCAGCTGCGGCCAGTCCATGCCTGCTGTTTGACGTCAAACTCCAGCACCCGCAGGTAGCGTTTGCCCGCCACGTTCTCAAACCGTTCGCCGTCCCACAGCGCCCCTTCCAGCAGGGGATACAGCTTACTACCGTCTGGTGATACCGCCATTCCTTCAAAGCCTTTGGAGCGCGCGACCTGGAAGTTCTGCTTGCCGTCCGGCGCACCTGGCAGCGTCAGCGTCGGGTTATCCGGCGATTTCACTACCTTGCCATCAACCTGGGTATCAAACACCGCCAGCACCTTGCCGTTCAGATCCGCTTTAATCAGGTAAGGGCCAAATTCATCGCCGATCCATAGGGCATCGTCGGCAAACTGGAAGCTTTCCGGGTCGAAATCGCTGCCGGTCAGGTAGCGTTTGTCGGTGCTTTCATTGACGATATGGAACGGGACTTTTTTATCGGGATCGTGCAGGAACAGCGTTTTTAGCGGCGTTGCCGTGCCTTGCTTGAAATCGATACGGTAATGGTTGAGGTACAGCATGGCGTCCGGCGAGTTGGCTTTGCTGCCAAAGCCGTTATCGGTCAGCACCCAGTAGGTGCCATCCGGCATGTGCTTGATACCGGAGTGCCCCTGCAACGGCTGGCCATTGATGGGTAGCCCGATGCCGGTCAGCCGATCGGCCGATTTCCCCGCCACGCTGCCCAGTTCAGTGATGCGTTTGCCGCTGGTATATTTGCCGCTCTGTTGCAGATCGGTTGGTGCATCCTGCGGGGCCGTGACGCTGGACTTCACCGGTAATACGGCGTGCCCGGCCAGCACGGCGGGGACTTCCGGAACCTGTGCCCACAGCGTGGTGCTGAATGCCAGACAGCTGGCCAGCAGTGCCAGGCGGGAAGGTAATTTATGCATATTATGAATTCCCTAGTTATGGTTTTGCCCAAAGGTAAAAAGCAACGCCACTATAGGGAGCGGTAATGACAGAAATATTATCTGCCGCAACTCTGCCTATAGCTGCGGCGATAGGATCTGGGCACCACTTCATGCTGCCTCATCCGGTCCGTTATCGCCATCATGATGGCCGTTTTTGACCTTCTTTCCGCCCTGTCGCAAGTGCAATATGGTGTTACACCACATTGAGGAGGGCCGAAAATGTCACGTAGCGCACTATTGATCATCGATGTTCAACAATCTTTTCAACACCGCCCGTTCTGGCAGGAAGACGACCTGCCGGCATTTCAACAAGCGCTGACGCGCCTGATCGCGGGTTGCCAGCAGCAAGGGGTAGCGCTGGTCGACGTGTTCCACGTCTCGCCTGAAGGGCCGTTCTCTTTGGCGTCCGGCTATGTGAAACGCCTGCCGTTCCTGAGCCATCAGGCCGACGTCACGGTGCAAAAGCGGGTGCACAATGCGCTGACCGAATCTGGCCTGGATGCCTGGCTGCGCGAACGCCAGATCGACCATCTGATTATCAGCGGCATTCGCACCGAGCAATGCTGTGAAACCACTACCCGTGTCGCCTCGGATCTGGGCTATAAAGTGACGTTTGTGACCGAAGCCACGCTCACTTTCCCGATGCATCACCCAGACGGCAGCCTCTTTACCTCCGAGCAGTTAAAGCGGCATACTGAAACCGTGCTGGTTAATCGCTTTGCCACTATTGCCAGCGTCGATCAGGCATTGGCGCAACTTTCACAGGAATAATCATGCCCAAGGCCGTTTACTTTCTGATGCTCCCCAACGTGCTGTTACTGGATGTCAGCGGCCCGGCAGAGGTACTGCGGCTTGCCGGGCAGTTCCAACTGCACTATGTCAGCCCGGTGCCGCAAATTACCTGCTCCATCGGCATGACCATCGGCCAGCTAGCCCCCTTACCCCAACAGTGGAACGAAGGGGATATTCTGGTGATACCGGGTGTAGCGGACTCAACGCGTTACTTTGCTACCGAGGGAGCGGCTCTGGCTCGCAATTGGCTTCGGGCATTGCGCCAGGCTTTGGCCCAGCGGCAAATTGACCTGGTTTGCGTCTGTTCCGGCGCGCTATTGGCCGCACTGGTGAAGGAAAACCGCATCTTTGTTGAAGATCGCGGCGTGTTTACCAGTGCGGGCATCACTGCCGGTATCGATCTGGCCCTGCACCTGGTCAATCAACACTGTGGGGCTGACCGCGCGCTCGAGGTTGCCCGTGAGATGGTGGTTTATTTCCGCCGTTCCGGCGACGATCCGCAGCTTTCCCCGTGGTTACGCTATCGCAATCATCTGCATCCTGCCGTGCACCGGGCGCAGGATGTGATGGCCGCCGAGCCGGAGGCCGAGTGGTCGGTCCCCCTGGTGGCGGAGAAAGCCCACGTCAGCAGCCGCCACCTGGCCCGACTGTTCCGCCTGCATATCGGCCTCAGCGTGCGGGAATATCATGAACAGCTACGGCTGGCGGTCGCACAGCAACGGCTGCAACAGGGCTACGGCCTGGAAAAAGCGGCGCTAACCGCTGGCTTCTCCTCCGGCCGCCAACTGCGGCGGGCGCAGCAGCGCTGGCAGGCTTAGGACACCAGCCGCCGGGTATCCACTTTCTGTAACCCCATCGACAGCAGCAGGCTCACGCCAAGCGCCATGCCAAACACCCAGAAGATATCCAGCAGCGGGTAAGCCGGAAACTCCCAGTGGCGGTTACGCATCACATTAACGATCAGGGCGTGAAAACCGTAGATCGCCAGCGAATGGCGGGAGACCACGCCTAGCCAGCCGATCGGGTTCGGCAGGCAGTTCTTGCACCACACCAGCAGCGAGGCCGCCGCCACAAACACCAGGGGGCCGGTGTATATATAAAACGTATCGGCGAAGCTGCCATTGATAAACATCTGGTTTTTGGTGCCACGGATAATCAGTACCACGCTCGCGACAAAGCCCAGCACCGCCAACAGGCTCATACCGCGCCGTTGGGTAGCCATCATGCCGATCGCTCGCCCTGCCAAGGCATACAGCAGGTAATAGAAGGTATCGCCATAGATGTACAGGTTCACCGGCAGTAGCTGGACATTATCCAGGGTCAGCTTGCTGGTATTGGGGTTGGCGATAATTGCCAGAATGACAATCACCCCGGCCAGGTAGCGGCCAGACACCGGCTTGACGCTGATCAGCGGCGAAAGCAGGTAGATCACCGTAATGGCGTAAAAGAACCACAGATGATAAAACACCGGCTTTTGCAGGATGGCGCGCAACGAGGGCCAAAAGCCGATGCGGGTAAAGCAGGCAATATAAATCAGGGCAATGGCGCTGTAGAACAAAATACAGCAGGTAATGCGGATAAAGTGTTTTTGGTTGGCATTGCGCTCACCAAAAAACAGAAAGCCGGAAATCATAAAGAACAGCGGCACCGAAGCCCGTGAAAGCGAGTTCAAGACGTTAGCCATATCCCAGTTATGTTCACCCACTGCCACACCGTTGGTGACGTAGTAGGTGGTAGCGTGGATCATCACCACCATCATGCACGCCAGCGCACGCAAGTTATCTATCCAACCAATTTTATTGCTCATTGCTGCCCGTCAGTTGCCTATAATTCTTTCAAAAAGAAATGTTAATAAGAGGTTATAGCTCAGGAGGGCGCAGCACAACGCTTAAACGCGCTATTAAGAATAAACCTGAAAATCACCCTATGATTGCCAAGGTGAACAATTGACGGCAGAATAGCCGCCACAACTCGCTCAGTTCGCGCAACCCCGCCCTGACAGTTCCTTATTCCTTCTTTACTATCAGTAAAATAAAAATGAAAACATCATTACCCCCTGCGGCACTGTTGGGCCGACAGGCGCTTTTATTCCCACTTTGTCTGGTGCTGTTCGAATTCGCGACCTATATCGCCAACGATATGATCCAGCCCGGTATGCTGGCGGTCGTGGCCGATTTCAACGCCAGTGTGGAGTGGGTGCCTACCTCAATGACCGCCTATCTGGCTGGCGGCATTTTCCTGCAGTGGCTGCTTGGCCCGCTGTCGGATCGCCGTGGTCGTCGCCCGGTGATGCTGGCTGGGGTGCTGTTCTTTATCGTCACCTGCCTGGCCATTCTGCTGGTCACCAATATCGAACAGTTTATCGTGCTGCGCTTCCTGCAAGGGATCGGCCTGTGCTTTATCGGCGCGGTGGGCTATGCCACCATTCAGGAGTCGTTTGAAGAGGCGACATGTATCAAGATCACCGCGCTGATGGCTAACGTGGCGTTGATCGCTCCGTTGCTGGGGCCGCTGGCCGGGGCCGCCTGGGTTCACGTTGCCTCCTGGCAGAGCATGTTTGTGCTGTTTGCGGCGCTGGCCGCCATCGCCTTTGTCGGCCTGTGGAAAGCCATGCCTGAAACCGCCACGTTGCAAGGGGAAGCCTTCTCGGCGGCCAATCTGTGGCGCGACTATCGCCAGGTGCTGGTCAATCGCCGCTTTATCTGTGGTTCATTGGCTATCGGCTTTGCCAGCCTGCCGTTGCTGGCATGGATTGCACAGTCCCCGGTGATCCTGATTAAGGGAGAATCGCTTTCCGCGCTGGACTATGGCCTGTTGCAGATCCCGGTGTTTGGCGCGCTGATCCTCGGCAACCTGACGCTGGCCCGAGTGGCTGGCAAGTTCAGTATTGAACGCCCGATCAAACTGGGTGCATGGCCGATGCTGCTGGGCCTGCTGATCGCCACGCTGGCCACGGTATTTTCCGCCCACGCCTACCTGTGGATGACCGCCGGGCTGAGCCTTTATGCTTACGGCATTGGCTTGGCGAACGCCGGTCTGTATCGCCTGACGCTGTTTTCCAGTAACGTCAGTAAAGGTGCCGTCTCCGCCGTGATGGGGATGTTGAGCATGTCGGTGTTCACCGTGGGGATCGAGCTGGCCAAGGTGGCCTATGTTTGGGGCGGTAACGGGTTGTTTAGCCTGTTCAATCTGATCAGTGGCCTGTGCTGGCTGATGTTGGCGGCGCTGTTCCTCAGCAAACACCGTGGTGGCACCACTCTCGCTACGTAGGGGCGCCGCATGCAGCGCTCCTACGTTTCAAGCCGGTTGACGTTGGTCAGTCGGCTCAGAACAGCCCCATCGGTTTCTCGGAGTAGCTCACCAGCAGGCATTTGGTCTGCTGATAGTGCTCCAGCATCATCTTATGGGTTTCCCGCCCGATCCCCGACTGTTTGTAGCCGCCGAACGCCGCATGTGCCGGGTAGGCATGGTAGCAGTTGGTCCAGACACGGCCCGCCTGAATGTTACGCCCCATCTGGTAGGCAATGTTGCCGTTGCGGCTCCACACCCCAGCCCCCAGGCCAAACTCGGTATCATTGGCCAGCGCCAGCGCTTCATCCATATCTTTGAAGGTGGTCACCGCCAGCACCGGACCGAAAATCTCTTCCTGGAATACCCGCATGCTGTTCTTACCGTACAGAATGGTGGGTTCCATGTAGTACCCTTGCGCCAAGCCGCCATCCAGCGCCTTGCGTCGGCCACCGGTCAGCACCTTGGCCCCTTCCTGCTTGCCGATCTCGATGTAGTTGAGGATGGTCTTCATCTGCCCTTCGGAAACCTGCGCCCCCATTTGGGTGCTGGCGTCCAGTGGGTTGCCGCTACGGATGCTCTCCACCCGTTTGATCGCCCGCTCCATAAAGCGCTCGTAGATCGACTCCTGCACCAGCGCCCGGCTCGGACAGCTACAGACCTCCCCCTGGTTAAAGGCAAACAGCGCAAAACCTTCAAGCACCTTGTCGAAGAACGAATCCTCTTTGTCCATCACGTCGGCAAAGAAGATGTTGGGTGACTTGCCGCCCAGTTCCAGCGTCACCGGAATGATGTTCTGGGTGGCGTAGCCCATGATTTGGCGGCCCACTTCGGTCGAACCGGTAAAGGCCACTTTGGCGATACGCTTGGAGGTGGCCAGATATTCCCCGATCTCGCCGCCTGCGCCGTTGACCACGTTGATCACCCCTGGCGGCAGGATGTCCTGGATCAGTTCCATCAGCACCAGCACCGATAGCGGCGTCAGCTTGGCCGGTTTCAGCACGATGCAGTTGCCCGCCGCCAGCGCCGGAGCCATCTTCCAGCAGGCCATCAGCAGCGGGAAGTTCCACGGAATGATTTGTGCCACCACGCCCAGCGGTTCGTGGAAGTGATAGGCCACCGTTTCCGAGTCGATCTCACTGATACCGCCCTCTTGCGCTCGTACGCAGGCAGCAAAGTAACGGAAATGGTCGATAGCTAACGGGACATCGGCATTGAGGGTTTCGCGGATCGGTTTACCGTTATCCCAGGTTTCTGCCGCCGCCAGCAGATCGATATTCTGCTCCATGCGATCGGCGACCCGATTAAGCAAATTGGCACGTGCCTGTACCGACATCTTCCCCCAGGCCCCTTTGGCATCGTGGGCCGCATCCAGCGCCAGCTCGATATCCTGAGTGGAAGAGCTGGCCACTTCGCACAGCGTCTGGCCGGTGACCGGTGTCAGGTTGGTGTAATACTCACCCCGTACCGGTGCCACCCAGGCACCACCGATAAAGTTGTCATACCGTTTTTTTAGCTTGAGAGGAAAACCGGTGTTTTCAGGCGTGAGGTGACTTGCCGTAGTGGTATTCGCCATTTGTATCTCCTTTTAACGTGGCTGCAACCTTACCGCCCGTAGACGGTAAGCGGGTTCACGGCACCAAGGCCGCTGATCCCGTGATAAAGCATAAGAAGCAGTGAACTATCCCTAGCCGGAATAATAATTGTTTATGAGGAGGAATGGCGAAACAATGCTCAAACGCATGAGGAATGTCACAATTTTTCAAACTGGGCCCAACAGTATGCACCCATACTGTCAACCGCCAAACAGCCCGCGATCCCGCAGCAGGTGCTGATTCCCCTTGCGCCGGGTAAAGCCGCTGCGATCGAAGAATTCCAATACCTGGATTGCCAGCTTGCGGCCAACCCCCAGCCGATCGCGGAAGTCACCGGCATTGGTGCTGCCTTGCGTGGCGTCCAGCTCGCGGATCATCGTGGCAAACTGTTCGATACGCTGGCTGAGGTAGTAGCGGTCGACCACCACGGCGGTGACATAGCCAAGCTGTGCCGCCTTGCGCAACGCGGCGCGAACGCTGTTTTCCTCTTCGCCCAACGAGGCGGCCAGATCGCGCACCCACCATGGCTCTTCACCAAACAGCGGTTCAATACGGCTCCACAGTGCCTGTTGCTCGCTGCTGAACGCCAAACCGTGGTCTGGCAGGTGCAGCCAGCCGCGCGTATTGCGCAGCAAACCCGCCGCCAGCAGCCGATCGATCATCATAAATACCAGCGGTTCATGCAACGCCGGTAACGCCATACGGCGCAGACGAGCGCGCCCCAGACCTAGCTGATCGGTATGTTGCTGATGGTATTCGGCCAACACCTGCAACAGGCGCTGCTCATGCGCTTGCACGTTGGCCGGGGCCAACGCCATCTCGCCGGAGATCATCAGGGTATAACCCGCCAGCAGTTCCCGCAGGCCGTCATCCGTCAGTTGCCGCGCCCAGGCAAAGGCGGCCAAATCCAGTGCGCCGCCCGGCAAGCGCAAATCCAGCACCTGCCCATCGCTGGATGCCTGAGCCAGCGCTGCCAGCCAGGCCAGATACTCCGGCTGACGCTTGCCCCGTTTCGGCGAGGAGAGCCCCAGCACGCGTGCAGCCCCCAACGTTTGGCGCGCGCTGATATCACGCAGCACCAGCCGATCGTTTTCCACCAGCCACAGCGGACGATCGAGGATCAGTTCCGCCAGGTTGTCGGCCAGCAGCGCAATGCGCCCGGTGATATGGCTGGCGGCATGGTGAATATGCAGCGACTGCCAGTGTTGTATCGGCACATCGGCCTCTATCGCTACCAGAATGCGCTCTGCCGCCGCTGGCGGTTGCTGCGCCAACAGCCAGTCGCCGCGCGTTAGCTGGTCTTTGCTGACGTCACCGCTGATATTCAGCGCAATGCGCTGTCCGGCAACCGCCTGCTCTGCCGCCTGATTCTGCGCATGCAAGCCGCGCACCCGCACCGGGACATCCACACAGGTCAGCCATAGCGTATCGCCTACCGCCACGCTGCCGCCCAGCGCCGTCCCTGTCACCACCAGCCCGGCACCTTTGACGCTGAAAGCGCGATCCACCGCCAGCCGAAAACGGCGTGATAGTAAGTGCTCACCGGGTTGCAACGCCAACAGGTGCTGGCGCAGCTCATCAATACCTTCCCCTTGTGCCGCCGCAGTAACAAACACCGGCACATCATGCCAGCCCTGCTGCGCCAATTCGGCCAGCACCTGGGTTTGCACTTCGGCGACTCGGGCAGCATCCACACGGTCGGCTTTGGTTAACGCCACCGTCAACTGCGCCCTGCCACTCAGGCGCAGGATCGCCAGGTGCTCGCGGGTTTGAGCCATTACGCCATCGTCGCAGGCCACCACCAGCAGCGCATGATCGATGCCGCCAATGCCCGCCAGCATATTAGCGAGGAATTTTTCATGGCCGGGAACGTCGATAAACCCCAGCACGCGGCCATCTGGCTGCGGCCAATAGGCATAACCAAGGTCGATGGTCATGCCACGGCGTTGCTCCTCCGGCAGACGATCGGCATTGATGCCGGTGATCGCCTGTAGCAGGGTGGTTTTGCCGTGGTCGACATGGCCAGCGGTGGCGATAATCATGCGCTCAGCGCCTCAACCAGTGCGCCCTCCTGTTCCAGGCAACGCAGATCGAGCCACAGTTTGCCGTCGTTGATACGGCCAATGACCGGCTGCGGCAAGCTACGCCACTGCTGGGCCAAGCCTTCTAATGTTGCTCCCCGGCCATCGAGCGGGGCAAAGGTCAGCGCGTAGCTAGGCAGGCGATCTACCGGCAGCGATCCGCTGCCAATCTGTGACCAGCACGGCTCGCTGCGCAACTCGAAACGGCCAGCAAACTGTGGAGCCAACTGGCTGTGTAAACGTTCCGCTGTTTCCTGCATCTGCTGCTGCGGACGGGTCAGTAAGCGCAAGGTAGGTAAATGTTCTGCCAGCAATTCAGGCTGTTGATACAACCGCAGCGTGGCTTCCAGCGCCGCCAACGTGATTTTGCCGACGCGCAGGGCGCGCTTGAGTGGGTGCTGTTGCAAACGGGCGATCAGATCTCTTTTACCGACAATAATCCCTGCCTGCGGCCCGCCCAGCAGTTTATCACCGGAGAAGGTCACCAGATCGACACCTGCGGCAATCAGGCGTTGCGGCATCGGTTCGGCTGGCAGGCCGTATTGCGCCATGTCGATCAGCGAACCACTGCCCAAATCGGTCGCCACAGGGATGCCGTGCTCGTGGCCCAACACCGCCAGTTCGCTTTCATCGACTGCGGAGGTAAATCCTTGAATGCTGTAATTACTGGTGTGTACCTTCATCAACAGGCCGGTTTGCTCGTTGATGGCGGCACGATAATCTTTCAGATGCGTACGGTTGGTGGTGCCCACTTCCACCAGTTGGCAGCCCGCCTGGCGCATGACGTCCGGAATGCGGAATGCGCCACCAATTTCCACCAGCTCGCCGCGTGATACCACCACCTGCTGGCCCGGAGCCACCGCCGCCAACATCAACAACACCGCCGCCGCGTTATTGTTGACGATGCAGGCATCTTCCGCCCCGGTGAGCTGGCAGAGTAGATCCGCGATGGCCCGATCGCGATGCCCACGGCCTGCGCCATCCAAATCGTATTCCAACGTCACGGCACTACTCATGGCACTGACCACCGCATCAACTGCCGGTTGCGCCAACAGCGCTCGCCCCAGATTGGTGTGCAGCACGGTGCCGCTGAGGTTAAACACCGGTTGCAACGCCGGGCGCTGTTGCTGCTCCAGGCGGGCATGTAGCGCCTGCGGCCAGTCCTGACACCAGGCGGGCAGCTGTTGCTGCGTCTTGATGGCTTCACGCGCCTGCGCCTGCATCTGGCGCAGCAGTTCGCTGATGAGCGTCTGGCCGTGTTTGGCGACGGCGGGTTCAACGGCAGGATCGCGCAGCAGGCGGTCAATGGCAGGTAACTGGCTGTATAGGTGCTGGGATTCAGTGCTCATGGTCACTCGATTTTTCAGTGTCCGGTTATCGGCAAACTGGCTTATTGGCGTGCCGAGTCAAACCAGTCAGGTTATTTAACCTGCATGGTATCAATAATTCGCTGTACCAGGGCATGATGCAGATCCGGTGTTTTAGCCGGCGTTAACAGCTGCAACGTGACAACCCGTTTATTGAACACCGTCAGCACGATGGTGGAAACCAGTTTTTGCCCGTTGACCGTCTGTTCGGTATCCAGACGATGGAACTTCTGCTTACCAACGGTGAAATTCTCTTCTTTGGTTTTCTGGATGTTCTGATAGCGGTCAGACAGCTCGGTAATGATGCTTTGCGTCAGCTCTTTGAGCATCGCATCGCTGGTATTGATCTTCATGTCTGCCGGCGGGATCACTTCCGAAGCGACGGTGCGCTGGCGCGATTTGCTGTCGAGGAACAGCTGAATGGTCGATTTATTATCGTTGATGATGCCACTCAGCTTGGTCTGATCGCTGAAACCCGGCGGCAGTTCAAAGGTGATTTGGCCTTTTTGCAGCGAGACGTTCAGGCCAGGGGCGGGCTTGGGTGCTTCCACCGGTGGCGCTGGGGCTGGCGTTACGGGTTGTGTCACGACCGGTTTTGGCGCGGGTGCGGGGACTTCCGGCTTTTTGCTGTCCTGATTATCGCAGGCTACCAGCCCGGTAAGCAGCACGGCCAGCGCCGCGCCTTTGGCAAGGGTCTTCAACATCATTTCTTCCTTTCGCGTTACGCGTCTTGGCGTAACGGTAGCAACTCGCCTCCCGGTTTGCCAGATGTCTAATCCGAAAGTCGTTGCGGCCCCCTCCCACAGGGAGAGGGAGCTGCAAAAGTGATGGACTTGAGTTGGGCAATTACAGTGGCAAGGGGCGAACGAACAAGCCCAACTGTAATTACTCGCCAGGGAACAGGAACGGATTGATACTGCTGCGCGCGAAGCCTTCTTCTTCCATCTTGGCATCAAGAATAAGCGAAGCCAGATCGTCGGCCACCGCTTCGACCTTCGGGTCCTTCTCCTGATAGAGGATCTTCAGGTAGGTGCCGCAGTCGCCACAGCTTTCCGCTTTCACCGCCGCCTGCTCACTTTCCAGCGACCAGTAGTTGAGATCGCCGGTTTGCTCGCAGTTGCTGCATTTCACCCGCACCACGTGCCATTCGCTCTCGCACAGGTTGCAGTGCAGATAGCGCAGGCCGTTCACGGTACCAAGATGCACCACGCTGGAAACCGGGATACTGCCGCAAACCGGGCAAAACTGGCGATGCTCGCCGTACTCGGCCCGCGCCTTGCCAGGGATCTGGCTGGCCATCTGCGCCCAGTACAACGACAGCGCCGCCCACAGGAACGGTGCCTTGTCGCTACCTACTTTGGCAAACTCGCCTTTCAGCAGGGCGCTGGCCAACAGCTCCAGCTCATGGGACGAGGATTTCTCCAGGTTATCCAACACCGCCAGCACGTGTTCCGGTGCCTGCGGACGCAGTTCTGCGATCAGCGAGGCCAGCAGCTTGTGCCAGTGCTCGCTACGCGGATAGACGCTGATGTCCAACGGAGGTTTGCCGCTGGCGGCACTCTGGGTCAGCGTTTCGCCGAGATCCAGCTCCAACGGATTATCATGGCAGGCGTTGTGCTGCGCTTGCGCAATGCTGGCAGCAAAATTGAGATAGTCACCCAGCGGATGGTCTACGGCCAGTTGCTGCAGACGTTCGGCTCGGCGGGTATAAAGGCTCTTCAAGTTGGCGAAAAGTAACGGCGGAATAGTTTCCGCCGTTGAAGACTTTTCACGCTGTGCCCCTAACTGCTCTTTAGGAACGATGCGGATACTCATCTGGGTTTGTCTTCCTGTTGTTTCTCGCGGACCTCACGGTACCAGCGCGGATGATGCTTCTTGGCCCAGGCAGCCGGCACCCAACCTTCCACCATCGCGGTAATGGTGCCTTTTACCCACAACGCGGCGTAAATGTGCACCATAATCACGATGATCAACCCCACCGCTGCCAACGAATGCACCACCAACGCGATGCGGATCAGCGGAATGGAGAAGGATGGGGCAAAGTATGGCCGCCAGATAACGATACCACTGGCCAGCAACAGCACCAGACTGATGATCGCCGCCCAGAATACGCACTTCTGACCGAAATTATAACGCCCAGTGTCACCCACTTCCTCATTCATGGCGATTTTGTGGATGTTTTTCGCCCAGACGATATCTTCCCGGTTGATCAGGTTGTGCTTCCAGTAGCGCAGGAACATCAGCAGGAACGCGACAAACATCAACACCCCGGTGAAGGGGTGAAGGATCCGTGCCAGCTGTGGCGTACCAAAGATATTCATCAGCCAGTTGAAGGACGGGAACAGGAACCCCAGCCCGCTGATGGCGGCAAAAATAAAGCAGAACGCCACAATCCAGTGGTTAATCCGCTCCGGCGCGCTATAGCGCTGAATTGGCTTTTCCTTCCTCATTTGCGCGTCTCCTCATCATGATGCTCGTCCTTCGGATCCTGCTCTTCCTCTTCTTCAACGCGGTTTGGCCCCACGCCGACGTAGTGGAAGATACTGGCCGCGAAGGTGGCAGCAAACCCGATGGCGGCCAACGGCTTCCAGACCCCTTTCCAGAAGGTCACCGCCGGGCTGATGGTCGGGTTATCCGGTAAACCGTGATACAGCTGCGGTTTATCGGCGTGATGCAGTACGTACATCACGTGAGTGCCGCCCACGCCAGCCGGATCGTACAGACCGGCATTCTGGTAGCCACGGGTTTTCAGTTCATCGACACGTTCCGCCGCGACATTTTTCATCGCTTCTTTAGTGCCGAAGTGGATCGCTCCGGTCGGGCAGGTTTTCACACAGGCCGGTTCCTGGCCAACGCCAACGCGGTCGACGCACAGGGTACATTTGTACACCCGGTTGTCTTCCGCATTCATGCGTGGCACGTCGAACGGGCAACCGGCGATGCAGTAGCCGCAGCCGATGCAGTGTTCGGACTGGAAATCGACGATGCCGTTGGCGTATTGGATGATGGCCCCTTCCGATGGGCACGCCTTCAGGCAGCCCGGATCGGCGCAGTGCATGCAGCCATCCTTGCGGATCAGCCACTCCAGCTTGCCGTGCTCCTCAACTTCCGAGAAGCGCATCACCGTCCACGATTTGGCGGTCAGATCGGCGGGGTTATCGTAAACCCCGACGTTGTGCCCCACTTCATCGCGGATATCGTTCCATTCAGAACAGGCCACCTGGCAGGCTTTGCAGCCGATACAGGTAGTGACATCGATCAGCTTGGCCACTTCTTCCTGGTGATCGCGCGCGCGCGGTGCCGGGGTGAAGCCATTGGTGGCGGATTTACGAATGATGTCTTGAGATTGCATTGCCATAATTCGTCTCCGTTACACCTTTTCCACGTTAACCAGGAACGCCTTGAACTCTGGCGTTTGCGTATTGGCGTCGCCGACAAACGGCGTCAGCGTGTTGGCGATAAAGCCCTTCTTCGCCACCCCTTCGTAACCCCAGTGGATCGGGATGCCGATGGTGTCCACATCCTGGCCATTTACCTGCAGAGTACGAATACGTTTGGTCACCACCGCCTTGGCCTTGATATAGCCACGGTTGGAGCTGACTTTGACCGTATCACCCTGCTTGATGCCTTTCTTCTCTGCCAGCTTCTCGCCAATTTCGATGAACTGCTCTGGCTGAGCGATGGCGTTGATCAACGCGTGTTTGGTCCAGTAGTGGAAATGTTCGGTCAGGCGATAGGTAGTACCGACATACGGGAACTTGTCGGATTTGCCCATCGCGGCCAGATCGTCTTTGAACACGCGCGCCGCCGGGTTGGACACCACGTTCGGGTGCAACGGGTTGGTGCCGAGCGGCGTTTCAAACGGCTCGTAGTGTTCAGGGAACGGCCCTTCCGCCAGTTTGTCGAGGGCAAACAGGCGGCCCATGCCTTCCGGCTGCATGATAAACGGCCCGACGTCGCTGCCCGGTGCGGCGGCGCTGTAGTCCGGGATATCAACCCCGCCCCACTTGGCACCATCCCACTCCAGCAACTGGCGTTTGGCATCCCACGGTTTACCCGCTGGATCCGCAGACGCACGGTTATACAGGATGCGGCGGTTCAGCGGCCATGCCCAAGCCCAGCCCAGCGTGTTGCCAAGGCCAGAAGGATCGGCGTTATCACGGCGCGCCATCTGGTTGCCCGCTGGCGTCCAACTGCCTGCGAAGATCCAGCAGCCACTTGCCGTGGTGCCGTCATCACGCAGGTGCGCGAAGGTGCTGAGCAGTTCGCCTTTCTTCGCCAACACTTTGCCGTCCGGATCGAGGACATCCGCCAGTGCCCGGCCGTTGCTCTCCATCGCCACTTCTTCTGGCTTCGGATTTTCCGGGGTCAGGTAATCCCAGGACATGTTCAGCAACTGCTCAGGGACCGCACCGCCATCACGGGTGTACATTTCGCGCAGGCGCATCAGCAGCCCCGCCAGAATTTCACCGTCGTTCAGCGCTTCCCCTGGGGCATCGGCCCCTTTCCAGTGCCATTGCAGCCAGCGGCCAGAGTTAACGATTGAACCGTTCTCTTCGGCAAAGCAGGTGGACGGCAGGCGGAATACCTCGGTCTGGATTTTCGATGGGTCGACGTCGTTGAACTCATCGTGGTTCTGCCAGAAGTTGGCGGTTTCGGTGTTCAGCGGATCGATGGTCACCAGGAACTTCAGCTTGGCCAGCGAGGCCACCACTTTGTTCTTGTTCGGGAACGAGGCAACCGGGTTAAAGCCCTGGCAGATATAGCCATTCACTTTCCCCTGCGACATCATCTCGAAATACTGCAGGACATCGTAGCCTTTGTCCCACTTCGGCAACCAGTCAAAGCCCCAGCTGTTATCTTTCTGCGCTTTGTCGCCGTAGAAGCTCTTCATCATGCTGACGAAGAATTTCGGGTAGTTGCTCCAGTAGTTTACCTGGCCCGGCAGCAGCGCCTTCGGCGTGTTGGCTTTCAGGTAGGTATCCAGATCGGCCTGTTTCTCGGAAGGCAGCGTCATATAGCCCGGCAGGCTTTGTGACAGCAGACCCAAATCGGTCAGCCCCTGGATATTGGAGTGGCCACGCAGGGCGTTCACGCCACCACCCGCCATGCCCATATTGCCAAGCAGCAGTTGGATCATCGCCATGGTGCGGATGTTCTGCGCACCGACCGAGTGCTGTGTCCAGCCCAGGGCGTAGAGGAACGAGGCCGTTTTGTCGTTGGCGCTGGTTTCGGCGATATATTCACACACCTTGAGGAAGTCTTCGGTTGGCGTGCCGCAGATGTTGGTTACCACCTCTGGCGTATAACGGCTGATGTGCTTTTTCAGCAGGTTCCACACGCAGTTCGGATCCTGTAGCGTGGTATCACGCTTGGCGAAACCGTTCTCGTCGAGCTGGTAATTCCAGGTGGTTTTATCGTATTTGCGATTATCCGCGTCGTAGCCGCTGAACAGGCCGTCGTCGAAGGTGAAGTCTTCCCGCACCAGCAGGCTGGCGTTGGTGTAGGCGTCCACGTATTCGCGGTTAATCTTGTTATTGGTGATCAGGTACAGCAAGACGCCCGACAGGAAAGCAATGTCGGTACCTGAACGGATAGGCGTGTAGAAATCCGCCACGGATGCAGTACGGGTAAAGCGCGGATCGATGACGATCAGCTTGGCTTTATTATGAATTTTGGCTTCCATCGCCCAGCGGAATCCCACTGGATGCGCTTCTGCCGCATTACCACCCATGACAATAATTAAATCGGCGTTCTTGATATCAACCCAGTGGTTGGTCATCGCACCGCGACCAAATGTTGGAGCAAGACTTGCTACCGTTGGTCCGTGTCAGACACGCGCCTGGTTATCTACGGCAAGCATGCCGAGAGCGCGACTAAATTTTTGGGTCAGCATACCGGTTTCGTTGCTGGAGGCCGAAGCACACAGCATCCCGGTGGTCAACCAACGGTTGACGGTAACGCCTTGATCGTTGGTGTTGACGAAGTTGGCATCGCGGTCTTCTTTCATCAGTTTGGCGATGCGGGTGAAGGCGTCGTCCCAGCTGATGCGTTGCCACTTGTCTGAGCCTGGAGCGCGATATTCAGGGTATTGGAGACGGCTTTCGCTGTGGATGAAATCCACCAGACCTGCACCTTTCGGGCACAGTGCACCACGGTTTACCGGATGGTCTGGATCCCCTTCGATATGGAAGATGCTCTCTTTGGCGTTTTTGGCGCCATCACCAAGGCTGTACATCAACAGCCCACAGCCGACGGAACAATACGTGCAGGTATTACGGGTTTCACGGGCGCGCAGCAGTTTGTACTGCCGGGTTTCCGCCAATGCCACCGCCGGGCTAAAGCCCAGTGCGGCCACCGTGGTTCCTGCCATACCGCCAGCGCAGATCTTAAAGAACTGCCTTCTGCTGACCTGCATGGGGGTCTCCTTTCTCTCTCGTGTTGTCACATTGTTTCAAATGACGCTTCCCCCCTCAAAGCGGGACGCGCTAAAATCACTATTCTTATGTGGGTATTGGCCAAATGGGCCGCAACGGCGCCGCAATAATACCATAGCAGGCGTAGGGTTGTTACAAACAGGTGCCAGGAAAGTGAACAAAAATAACCAAGAGCAACCCACAAATGTGAACGCGCTCACGGGCCTGATCCAGGCTCCGGTGTACCAGCGCGGACAGTTGGCCACCACAGAGCAAGATTGGCTCGCCGAAGAAGTGCCGGTCGCGCTGGTGTATAACGGCATTTCTCACGTGGTGATGATGTGTACGCCAAAGGATCTGGAGGCGTTCGCCCTCGGTTTTTCCCTGTCGGAAGGGATTATCGACTCGCCACGGGATATCTTCAGTATAGAAGTTAATCCCACCTGCAACGGCATGGAGGTGCAAATTGAACTTTCCAGCCGCCGTTTTGCCGGGCTGAAGGAGCGCCGTCGGGCGATGGCGGGCCGCACAGGCTGCGGCGTTTGCGGTATTGAACAGTTGGCGGATATCTTCCGCCCGGTCACACCGCTGCCCTTCACCCAGACCTTCTCCTTGGCCAATCTCGATCGCGCCCTCGGCCAGTTACGCCAGGTGCAGAAGGTCGGCCAACTGACAGGCTGTACCCACGCTGCAGGTTGGATCTCACCGCAGGGTGAACTGCTGGGCGGCTGTGAAGACGTTGGCCGCCATGTGGCGCTGGACAAAATGCTCGGTATACGCGCCAAACAAGACTGGCGACAAGGGGCGATCCTGGTTTCCAGCCGGGCCAGCTACGAGATGGTGCAAAAATCCGCCATGTGCGGTGCAGAGATCCTGTTTGTGGTCTCTGCCGCCACCTCGCTGGCGGTGGAAATCGCCGAGCGCAGCAACCTGACATTGGTTGGCTTTAGCAAACCTGGCCGGGCAACGGTGTTTACTCATCCGCAACGTATTACCGATTAAAGGATTATCCACACTATCCGCAGGGCATTGATAATCATTTTCAATATCATTTAATTAATTATAATGCATCATACTGCTTACGCGGTGCTCACATTTTGCGCCGCCTTACCCTACTGGAGATGATGTTATGAGTTATTCACTGCCATCCCTGCCTTACGCTTACGACGCACTGGAACCGCATTTCGACAAACAGACGATGGAAATCCATCACACCAAACACCACCAGACCTACGTCAACAACGCCAACACCGTGCTGGAAGCTTACCCTGAGCTGGCTTCGCTGAGCGTAGAAGCGCTGATCCAGGATCTGGATAAAGTCCCTGCAGACAAGCGCACCTTTATGCGCAACAACGCAGGCGGCCACGCTAACCACAGCCTGTTCTGGAAAGGTCTGAAAACCGGCACCACGCTGGGTGGCGATCTGAAAGCCGCTATCGAGCGCGATTTCGGCAGCGTAGAGAAATTCCAGGAAGAGTTCGAGAAAGCCGCCGCCACCCGTTTCGGTTCTGGCTGGGCTTGGCTGGTGCTGAAAGGCGACAAACTGGCCGTGGTATCTACCGCTAACCAGGACAGCCCGCTGATGGGCGAAGCCGTCTCCGGCGCTTCAGGCTTGCCAATCGTTGGCCTGGACGTGTGGGAACACGCTTACTACCTGAAATTCCAGAACCGTCGCCCTGACTACATCAAGGCATTCTGGAACGTGGTGAACTGGGACGAAGCGGCCAAACGCTTCGCCGAAGCCAAGAAATAATTTGGCGTTCCCCTATGGATTTCAAAGGGGTGAGGTCCATGGATGGGCCGAATAGCTATGTGCAGGTAACAACGCTGCAGCTTGAAACACGACGATGATGCCCGCTGATGCGGGTATCTTTTTGCCCATTGTCCGCTAAAGTTTAACCGCCTCTTGCCGATGCTTTGTTCAATTGACTAACGCCTAAAGAGGGAAAAATCATGGCGGCATTGCAAGCTTTGGCAGGAAAAATCATTCATCTCACTGTAGGTAAAAAGCTCGGACTCGGATTCTCTCTGATGTTAATACTGGCGATCATTATCGCTGGCACCGGAATAACCTACCTCAATCTTATCGAATCACGCAGCAATCGCATCGATTTCAGCTATCAGCTGACGGGCGAAATCGGCCAGGCGAAATACTACCGCGCCATGTTTAGCCAAAAGTACAAGCCTGAGTTCCTCGAGCGTAACCGCAAACATATCGAGAACGCGTTACAGCTGGCCAGCCATGCACAGAACCTGGATTGGGATACGCAAAGCCGCAAGGATCTGGAGTTGCTGGTGGTGTTGCTAGGTAACTACGATCAGCAACAGAAAATGTTTGCCAAAGCCGTGGCGGATAAAGACGCGGTGCGAGCAAGCTGGAACATGTCCGAAGTTCAGGACAGCCTGAGCCAGGTTGAACGTCAGGTGGGTACTGCCGATCTGCAACTGGCGTTTACCCAGTTAAACCAGAAGTTGACCCAGATCCGCTACTATGCCCGTGGCCTGGTGCTGCAACCCACTCGCGACGCCGAAACCCCATTGCTCAGCGCTATCGATGACGCCCGTAGCGCCGCCCACACGCTCAGCCAACGCCTGAACGAGTCACAGCGCCCATTGCTACAGCCCCTGTTGAGCGTGCTTGACGAGTATAAAGGCCACATCGCGGCCTACCTGCCCGCCGTTGAGAATGAGTTCAAGATCAGCAAACAGCTCGGCGGCTACGCTGACGAGATCGGTACGCTGGTTAACAATTTCATGAAAGATGAGCTGACGCAGACGCACAAAAATATCAATACCGCACAGTGGCAAATGGGGATCACCACGGCGATCGCCATTCTTGCCGGCCTGCTGGTGTCATGGCGTATCACATTGCAGATCACTCGCCCACTCAGCAGCACCTTGGAACTGGCAGAACGTATTGCCAAGGGTGATCTACGCCAGGCGCAAACCAGCACCCGCCGTGATGAACTGGGTCAGTTGCTCAATGCCGTCGCCGCCATGAGCCAGAACCTGCGCGATATGATTGAGAAAATCCAGATGGGGGTCAGCCAAGTCTCCACCGCCGCCGGGGAGATCGCAGCAGGCAATACCGACCTCTCTTCACGTACCGAACAGCAGGCCGCTGCGGTGGAAGAAACCGCCGCCAGCATGGAACAGCTCACCGCTACGGTGAAGCAGAATGCCGACAACGCCCATCACGCCAACCAACTGGCAACCGATGCCTCACAAACCGCACAGCAGGGCGGCAAACTGGTCAACAACGTCGTCAGCACCATGCGGGATATTTCCAACAGTTCGCAGCGGATCGCCGAAATTACCACCCTGATCAACGGTATTGCCTTCCAGACCAACATCCTGGCCTTGAATGCCGCCGTAGAGGCGGCCCGGGCAGGCGAGCAGGGGCGCGGTTTCTCGGTTGTCGCCAGCGAAGTCCGTAACCTGGCTCAACGCAGCGCCCAGGCGGCAAAAGAAATCGAAGGGTTGATCAACGAATCGGTCAGCCGAGTACAGAGCGGTACCACACTGGTGGAAGACACCGGCAACACCATGGAGCAAATCGTCCGCTCGGTCACTCACGTGCGCGATATCATGGCTGAAATAGCCGCCGCCTCCGATGAACAGACCAGAGGCATCGCGCAGATTGGTCAGGCCATCGTGGAAATGGATCACACCACGCAGCAAAACGCCGCACTGGTGGAGGAGTCTGCCGCAGCAGCCGATTCACTGGAAGAGCAGGCCGAGATGCTGCTGCAAAGCGTTGCGGTATTCCGCCTGGCGGATAAGGCTGCGCCAATGGAAACCAAAGCCACCCAGCTCAAATCACCACCAGTGGCCAAACCGAGCACCAGCGCCGAAGATAACTGGACGACCTTCTAATCCCTCCCGCCCGCCCGATGATTTCCGGGCGGGTTATTCTGTTCCTCCCCCTCAACTCGGGCTATGCTAGACGGCATTAACGAGCGTGAATGGAGGCTAGCATGCACCACCCAGACGTCTATCTCGGTTCGATTCAACCTTATGAAGGTGGCCGCCCCAGCGCCATCGCCAAACGCCTGGTGGAGGGCACACTGAAGCTTACCCCACTGGGTCTGCCAAGCGATGAACAGGCAGAAAAAAGCTATCACGGCGGGCCTGACCGCGCGTTGTGCCACTACCCGCGCGAACACTACGACCACTGGCGTAAACAGTTCCCCGCTCAGGCAGAACAGTTCTGCGCACCAGCCTTTGGTGAGAATATTTCGACCCTCGGCCTGACCGAACATAACGTGTTTATGGGGGATATTTTCCGCTGGGGCGAAGCGCTGATCCAGGTAACCCAACCGCGCTCCCCGTGTTTCAAGCTCAATTACCATTTCGCTATCGACGATATTTCGGTGCTGATGCAGCAAACCGGCCGCTGCGGCTGGCTGTACCGCGTGGTGTCGACCGGATCGGTCAGTGGCGATCAACCGCTGGAACTGGTGACCCGCAATAGCGATGTTTCCGTCGCACAAGCGATCAGCATCGCCTGGCACATGCCGTTCGATGAAGAGCAATACCGTCGTTTACTGTCGGTCGCGGGTCTGTCGGCCAGTTGGAGCAAAACCATGCTGACGCGCATTACCAGTGGCAAAATCGAAGACCTCAACCGCCGTCTGCTTGGCCGTTAATCGGTGCTTTACCAGACCTGTACGGACTTTACGACCAAGGCCGGATAAAGCATATCAGTTGGCTATCCCCTCACCCTAACCCTCTCCCACAGGGAGAGGGAACCGATCGAGTGCGTTTGAAATTGCAGCGATTCACCTTGGATGAGGAGCCGATCGGGTATGTTTGAAATTGCAGCGATTCACGTTGGATGAGGAGCCGATCGGGTATGTTTGAAATTGTAGCGATTCACGTTGGATGAGGAGCCGATCGAGTATGTTTGAAACTGTTGTGACTCACTTTGCACTTTGGCTCAGGGGTGATCGAATTTGCTGAGGCTATCTGCTTTCCCCCAAAAGAGCAGGGGCTATCCGCTCCCTCTCCCTATGGGAGAGGGTTGGGGTGAGGGGTAATCAGAACGCTTTTTTCGCGTAGCCGGTAACCACTTTCAGACCCATTTCGCGGCCAAGTGCGGTCATTGGGTGCACCACGATCAGGCCACGGGCGCTTTTCTTCAGCGTGCCCATATCCGCCTGCTCTTTCTTGGTAATCTCACGGCTGAACGGCAGCTGGCTCAACTTTTGCGCTTCCGCACTCAGTTTTTCCACACGCACGTTTTTCAGGCGCTCAATCTCGGTCTTCAGCTTCTCTTTTTCTTTGAGATGTTGCGCAATCAGGTCGGTGTTACCCTGCTGGATCACCACGGTGTCTTTGTGGTTCAGTGCGTCCAGCAAATCGCTCAGGCGCTTAATCTCGGCTTTTTCTTTCTCTTTCATCGTCTCTGGCCTGTTTTGTTCTATGGCTTAAAAAATATTTCGCTAGTGTAGCAAAATGCACGGCAGGTTACTCCTCACCTTGCGCAATTCCCGCAGGCAGACCGCTCATCTCGCAGGCTTTTGCCCCCACCCGCGCCAGCGCCTGGGTATAACGGGCGTTAAATGGATAGCAGCAGGAAAGCCGCAACCCATTATGATAACGCCCACTTGGAGAATACAGCGTGCCGGGCGTCAGGCAAATCTGCTCATCCAGCAACTGATGGAACAGCGCTACCGTGTCCACCCCCGGTGGGAACTCCACCCAGAACACAAACCCACCGGCAGGCTGGGTAGCTCTTGTCCCGCGCGGGAAATGGCGGGCAATCAGCGCCCTGGCCTCTTCCACCTGCGCCGCATAGCGCTTGCGCAAATTGCGCAGATGATGATCGTATCCCCCTGCCTCCAGGAACATGGCCAGCGTTTCCGACAGCAAGTGCGACTCCGACATCGAAGACACCGCCTTCAGCTTGCGCAGCGCCTCACTGAAACGCCCGCCGACCACCCAGCCGATACGGAAATCCGGTGCCAACGTTTTGGTGAAGCTGGAGCAAAACAGTACCCAGCCGTCGCTATCGAACACCTTCACCGCCGGGCTAAGCGCGCTGTCAAATTGCAGCTCGGCATACAGCCCATCTTCGATCAGTGGCACTTGGTGATCGTTCATCAGGCGTGCCAGCCGTTTTTTCGATGCCAGCGGCATGGTGCAACCCAACGGATTCTGTATCGTCGGCATGGCGATAACCGCATTCAGCCGTTTCTCCTGCAACAGCAACTCCAGCGCATCCAACGACAGGCCATGCTGTGGGTCGGTGGGGATTTCCAACGCTTTCAGCCCCAGGCTGGCGAGCAGCGGCAACAGGTAAAAATAGGTCGGAGACTCCAACCCCACGCAGTCACCCGGCTTGGTGGTCACCCTGAGCGCCAGCTGCAAGGCTTCCATGCAACCGTGCGTCAGCGTGATGTCACTCGGCTCCAGCAACATGCCCAACGTCATCGAGCGCCGGGCAATCTGTTGGCGCAACCGCAGGCTACCTGGCGGCAAGGCGTATTGGCCAATCAGGTTAGGCTGGCGGCGCAACTGCGATGACAACATCCGCCCCAGCTTGCCTCCGGGATAAAAATCCACGGTTTGCGGGCAGGCGAGCGACAAATTGGTGAAGGCCGGGTTCTGCTGGGCGGCGAAAACCGTATCGATCAGGGCCAGCACATCATCCGCCGGTTGCTCTACCCGGTTACTGGGTGCCGACGCCGTTTTCAACGCAGGCAAGGTCGCCCGCACGTAAAAACCAGACTGTGGCCGCGCCTCGATCAGCCCCCGGTCTTCCAACTGGCGATAGGCTGCCACCACGGTATTGATACTGACGCTGTGGCTTTGTGCGCAGCGGCGAACAGAAGGCAGCCGGCTACCGGGCGGTAAAGTGCCACGGTGGATAGCGACCGATAATGTCTCCGCCAGTTGCAGGTAGCGGGTTTCCGGGATCTCGTCGAGCAGAGTCACAATTTCTCTCCAGGTAATGGGTACAGTTAAAAATTATTGCAACTGTAACCATGACAATAACTGATTTCTGATTCTGTCACCATCATCCCATAGCCCTTATGCTGGTGATCACCACCAATCATGTATGGAAAACCTCATGCTGGACTCTGCTTTTATCAGTTACGTGACCGTGATGTCGATTACTCCTGGCCCCAATAACCTGCTGCTGGCCTCGTCCGGCGTCAATTTCGGCCTACGGCGTACCTTGCCGATGATGTTTGGTATCAGCCTGGGCTGTGCGGCACAGTTAGCACTCACTACGCTATTGCTGGCGCTGATCCTTAACTGGGCCGATACCATCCGCTTCCCCCTGGCGGTGACGGGCTGCGCATACCTGCTGTGGCTATCATGGAAGCTGTTTAAAGCGGCCTCACCGGATGCAAAACAGCAGACGCGGCCAATGCACTTTATTGGCGGAGCCTTGTTCCAGGCGGTCAACCCGAAAGCCTGGCTGATGGCCATCAACGTGGCGATCCTGTTCACGCCTCAAGAGGGGGCGACGCTGCATCATACGCTGTTAACCATCGCAGGCTTCACCGCGGTGAATGTTCCCTGCATCCTGATCTGGGCGCTGATGGGTGATCGGTTACGCCACGCTCTGCGTGTGACCTGGAAATTGCGGTTATTTAACGGCGTGATGGCGGGCTTAATGGCAGCAACCGCGTTATGGCTGCTGTTTGACGAGTGGCGTGCGCTGATGGCTTAAGGCTTTTGAGCACCGAGAGGGGAGAGCCGGGAGGGCTGTTTGGCGCCGATTTCCGCCAGCAGCTCGGTAATCGACAGCACCATGGTGGAGCGTACCATCTGCTGGTAACGCTGGTGTTGCATGGCGATCAACGATTCATCCGCCTCGCCGGGTTGTAGAAACGTGGGGACCGGCGGCAAAGCGCTGACGCAGTGGAGCTCACCGAAGGGGCCGAGTATCTCATCATCAATAAAGCGATATTCCGAACCGTCGTGGTTCAGCTCTTCACGCATCGCCATCAGCAGTTCGGCATCTTCGTATTCGTGGCGGGAAATCACCCCCAGCCCGTACATCAGCTTCAGACGAACCGAAAGTTCACCAAGCGGCCCGGCACCGGACAACAGAGGTTCGACGGCATATTTCACCGCATAGTCATCTTTACGGAAAACCTGCACCACCAGGACGTTAAGCGCTTCTGCCAACAGCTCGACCGCTGCAATCAGAAAACTGCGCACCGTCTTGCCAGCGTTCAGCTTTTCCAGAACCTTGTTTTCGAATGCCTGTGTCTCGATCATCTTCGCTTTTCGAATCGCGTGGGTGGTGTGGTCACTCGGGCGCTCCCCGTTAACCGCAGGGAGTGAGCCCGAATGGGGGCAAAGACGCCTTGCCCCCTCACCCTACCCCTTATCCGTGGGGAAAGGGAATGAGTTTGCTTACACTGGTTTGATATCACAGCGTTTACTGCATGGCGTTATACACAGCAACCGCTTCTTCCACAACCTTGCTGTCGGTCGGTAAACCGGAAATTTGCGCCAGCGCGGCTTTTGGACCCAGTTTTGCCAGCAAGTCTACCAGCTCTTGTGCCTGTGGGTCCTGTTCGCTGCGGTAGCTCATGGCGGCGGCAATCCCCTTAATCAGGTTGGCGTGCGGTAAACCGTATTCCAAGGTGCCCAATAGCGGCTTGATCAGGCGATCGCCTGCGCTCAGTTTACGCAACGGCTGACGACCCACGCGCTCTACATCATCATGCAGATACGGGTTTTCGAAGCGGGACAGGATTTTGTTGATATAGGCAGCATGTTTGTCGGCGTCAAAACCGTAGCGCTTGATCAGCACCGCACCGCTCTCTTCCATCGCCCCTTTGACCACCTGGCGGATGACCGGATCGAGGATCGCATCACGAATGGTCAACAGCTTGGCGCGCTGGCCCAGGTAAGCGGTGATCGCATGGCCGGTATTGAGGGTAAACAGCTTGCGCTCAACAAATGCCATCAGGTTGTCGGTCAGTTCCATGCCTGCGATAGCTGGTGGTTGCCCTTTGAATTGGGTCTGATCGACGATCCACTCGCTGAAGGTTTCCACCGTCACTTCCAGCGGATCGTTGCTGCCCGCCTCGGCTGGCGGCACGATACGGTCTACCGCGGAATCGACAAAGCCGATATGCTGCTCAACCCAGGTCTGCTCATCCTGCGGCAGTGCATCGAACACGTGCTGTTTGAGCTGGCTGGTGCCGCGCACCATGTTTTCACAGGCGATGATATTCAGCGGTTGAGTATTACCTTGCTGATGGCGCAGGATCAGGCCTTTGGCGATAGTCCCGGCGATTCTCGCGAGGATCTGTGGGCCTACGGCCGTCGTCACGATATCGGCTTGGGCAATCAGTGCCACCGCCCCTTCACTACCGCTATTAACAGCACTGACGTTGTTCACCTCTTCAACGCGTGCCTGCTCACCCACCACATGTACCTGGTAGCTTTTGCGTTGGTTCAACGCGTCCAGCACCGTCTGGTTAACGTCAGCAAAAGTCAGTTCGGCGTGCGCGTCAGCAAGCAGTTTGCCAATAAAGCCACGGCCAATATTACCGGCTCCGAAGTGTAATGCTTTCATATTCCACCCTTTCTTAAATGTAGAAGGGTGCAGCAAGCTGCACCCTTTAAAATAATTCTGTTATCAGGCTTTCTTACCGCCCAGCAAATCCAGCACTTCCTGGACGCTGGTGGTATTTGCCAGCCGCTCGATGACGCTTTCATCATCCAACGCATTGGTCAGGCTGGTGATCACCTGGATATGCTCGTTGTTACGCGCCGCGATACCGATAACCAAGCGTGCAACTTCATCCTCTTCGTCACCGAATCGCACGCCCTGCGGATACTGGCAGAACACCACGCCGGTACGCAGTACCCGGTCTTTGGCTTCGATGGTGCCATGCGGCACAGCAATGGATTCGCCCAGGTAGGTAGAGGTCAGCTTTTCACGTTCCAACATGGCCGGAACATATTCGGGCTCGACGTAGCCCCCCTTCACCAGTTGCTCACCGGCAAAGCGAATGGCCTGCTCTTTATCAATGGCCTGCAAGCCGAGGAACACGTTGCTTTCACCCAGTTTGAACAGGTTCTGTTCGCTGGCGTCAAAGCTGTCATCCAGGGTGGAGATAACCTTCTGCTCGGTTTCGCTGGTCTTGTTAGCGGCCACCAGACGGGCGGTCAAATCACTGTACAGATGGCTGTCCAGGAAGTTGGTCAGCGAGATGTGCTGGGCCTGCGGCGCATGGCGCATCGCACGCTCGGTCAGATCGCGGTGAGTGATCACCAGATCCACATCTTCCGGCAGGCTGTTGATTGCGCTATTGGTTACGGAGATATTCTTCAGCCCCGCGTCCGCCACTTTCTTGCGCAGCACGCCGGCACCCATGGCGCTGGAGCCCATACCCGCATCGCAAGCTACGATGATTTTACGCACGGTGCTCAGATCGCCGTCTACCGCTGCGTTTACCGCGGCACCACCTTTAGACTGGGCTTTCATGTCCTGGATACGGCGGGTCGCCTCTTCCAGATCGTCTTCCTCTTTCACTTTCGAGGTTTTCAACAGGAAAGATGAGACCACAAAGGAGACCAGGAACGCCGCAAATACCGCCGCCAGGTTGGCGAAGTAGGCGCCTTTTGGTGTCATCGCCAGCACCGCCAGGATAGAACCAGGGGAAGCAGGAGATACCAGGCCGCCGTTCAACAGGGTCAGGGTGAATACGCCGGTCATACCGCCCAGAATAACCGCCAGGATCAGGCGTGGATTCATCAGCACGTATGGGAAGTAGATTTCGTGGATACCCCCCAGGAAGTGGATGATCGCCGCACCGCCAGCAGACTGCTTGGCACTACCACGGCCGAAGAACATATAGGCCATCAGCACGCCCAAACCCGGGCCTGGGTTGGCTTCGATCAGGAAGAAGATTGATTTACCGGTTTCCGTCGCCTGCTGGATGCCCAGCGGTGAGAAGATGCCGTGGTTGATGGCGTTGTTCAGGAACAGGATTTTCGCCGGTTCAACGAAGATCGAGGTCAATGGCAGCAGGTTGTTGACCACCATGATATGCACGCCAGCCGCCAACACTTTGGACAGCGCTTCGACCAATGGCCCGATCCCCATAAAGGCCAGGATCGCCAACAGCATACCAATGATGCCGGCGGAGAAGTTGTTGACCAACATCTCGAAGCCGCTCTTGATCTTGCCGTCAACCCAACGGTCAAAATGCTTGATCGCCCAGCCACCCAGCGGCCCAACAATCATGGCACCCAAGAACATCGGCATGTCTGCCCCGACGATCACGCCCATGGTGGTGATGGCACCGACCACGCCGCCACGCTCGCCGCCCACCAGTTTACCGCCGGTATAACCGATCAGCAGTGGCAGCAGGTAGGTGATCATTGGCCCAACCAGCTTGGCTAACGTTTCGTTTGGCAGCCAGCCGGTAGGAATGAATAGCGCAGTGATGATACCCCAGGCGATGAATGCGCCAATGTTGGGCATCACCATATTACTCAGGAAACGGCCAAAGTTTTGCACTTTAACCTTGATGTCTGGTGAAAACATAAACACACCCCTATTGTTACGCGCTGACAATAAGAGCGCGCGATAATTGTTGTAACGTTCTAGCCCTGTTGATGCTGTTTGCGAAACGGACTCTACCACGCTCTTTTTACTACGCGAACTCTACGGGGGTAATGTGATCCAGATCACTCATAACAACCCTACCACCGGGTAGTTATAGTGATATACATCACATTTATTCCTTGTATAAAAAATACAAAACCAATGTAAGCTGACAAAACAGGCCAAAAATATGATCTTAATCACATATCAAGTTCTCAGCTTTGTTTGAAAAATGTGATATTTATCACAATTTATTTTACATACGGCCACCGGACCGTGGCGTGAAAGGCGGATATTCCCTGCGAGCACTCATCGAGCCGGGAAACCACCAATCACATTGCGATCGGTGAAAGAAAGCAACATTTTCATTCACAACCATTAAGGTTATTTACTGGAAGTGTAGTACAGAAGTATCAAGGAAGAGGGCAGGCCAGCGGCTGAAAATTCCGCCTTAATCCGCAAAGCGACGGTGGATAGAACCGAGCCGCTGCCGTTCGGCCCAAGGAAACCGTGGATCTCGCCCCAGCCTATTTGCAACGAGAAATCTTTCACTACGTGCCGTGTGCCAAAGTGCCTATTCAAGCCCCGTCACATCAATACAGAGCTTACTCATCGGCTACAACCTCGACATCCACCGGCTGACCAATTCGCAACCCCCCAGCACATAGCCAGAAAATGCACGCTCCTGCACATCATCGCAGTCGCCCAATCCAATGAAAAATAACAGAATAAAAAATTTATTTTTGATAAAGTCCATGGCAAAGACTTCCTGCCACCTCACGGGTCAATAGTTGCTGCAACCTGAAGCCAAAACCGCAATAACATGCCATTCACCCATGATTCGGCTCCGCCATCGCTTTAGCGATATAGTGCATGTAGTAGGCTTTTTTCAGGCTGGCTATCTCGCTGAGACTTAAGCCGACAACAGAGTTGAACGTATTATCATCCCTGAATCCAAGCAACGTGGAGCCGCCATAATTAAACCAGCGTGCCATCTGTTTATATGGCCACGGCAGTGCGCAACCCAGTTCGCGCAGCGAGTTATTAAGCTTTTTCCAGTCCTGTTCAAAATCATTACCGGCATAAAAGTCGCAGATCCGAGGGTCTTGCACCTGATAAGGTGCCAAAGAAACGTCTAACAACGAGGAACCGGAAAAATAAAGCTGATAAAAACTGACAATCAGCGCCTGCGCATAGGTTGGAAAAGAATTGGGAATGGTTAATACGCCCAGCAGATATTTATACTCAGGATATTTTATGACAAAACAGAAAATCCCTTTCCACAACGCATCGAGAGCATGGGTTTTCTGATACCGCTCCTGAATGAAGCCACGCCCTATTTCGAAACTCGCCTGAAGGGTGGCAAGGCAGCTTTCGTCAAAATGAAAAAGTTCATGGCTATACAGACCCTCAACCCCTTTTTTGGCGATTTGTTCCCCTGCCGGGGTAATGCGATACGCCCCCACGACTTCCAACTCGCAGGGATCCCAGAGGATCACATGGTGGTAATCATGATCGTAGCCGTCATTATCCCTTCTTTTCCCGCTGCCTGCGCCAATGGCACGGAAAGCAATTTCTCTCAGCCGCCCCAGTTCCTGAAGTATCGGCGCATAGGGCTCCCCCTGATAACGATAGTGAAATAACACCTTGCCATCACCGAGCGTTTTCAGGATCCGACATTGGCTGAATGCGTTGATGAGCAGACTCTTTTGCTCTGGTCTGGCTAACGGCAGTTCTGTCGCCACCCCCCCAGGTTTACCCTTGCCGACCCGTAACAGGTGGCGCTGTACTTCGTCCGCGATCTTATCGTCAGCGATACTCTGCTGGTGCAGTCTGGGCAGCGCAATCTGCGGGCAGATCCTCATACGCAACCGACCGCCCTGGTGCCCGGCAATTTCACGGAGAAACATCAAATTGGACAACGGGCGCCAGAGCGTGGCGGCCAGGTAATAATATGGACTGTTCACTCCGGAAATATGCACCGGCAACAGCGCCGCCTGATATTTGGTAGCCAACCGGATAAACCCCGGCTGCCAGCGTGACTCCCGTATGCCGGTCAAAGAGATGCTGGCAAGGCGCCCGGCCGGGCAGATGATTAACACTCCGCCCTGTCTTAGGTGGTCATTCATTTCCTTGAACTGGCGATGGCCCATTTTCCCATGCATATTACTAATGCCGATAGAAATGGCTTTGATCTGCGGAAAGATGGCAGTCAACACCTGGTTGGCGACAATTTTGACGTCCTTCCTCACCATGGCAATAGTGTTGATCAGCGCCAGACCATCAACTACGGTAGGATGATTGGCAATGACAATTACCGGGCCGTGACTGGGGATATTATCGTAGTCGCCACTATGTACCTCGCAACGCAGCTCGAGTGATTCAACAATAGACTCGACCCATTCCAGCCCCTGCTTGCCAGAAGCTGCCTGCAATAATGGCGCAATTTTATGTTCTGCAAACACCCACTCAATCAAGCGGCGTTTTCGATAAGAAACCTGCTTGCCCGGGTAAAACTCACCAATGACTTTATTTATCACGCCCACGCAAATCACCTTTTTTCTATTGCCGTGTTAATTCAATCAAAGATCGGCGAGGAAGCCCCGGATACCGTAATCAGACCATTCTCTGCACCGCAAAAAAATAACGCCCCGGAGATCCCCATAGTTATAAGCCCCCCAGCGTATTGCCGTATGCATTGTCAAATTCAGCGATCTTCGTTATTCGCATTCTGCACCTTGGCGTTGATCTATTTTTATATCGAAGTATCAATTAATGTGCCACACAAAAAAGAATAATGAGTATTTTCCGGAGTTGGTATACTCAAGAAATTAAATCTGGGAAACTTAATTCTTAATTACTTTAACGAAGCCCTGAAATAAATCAATATAAAAATAGATAAAATGGCATTATTTACTAACATCCTTACAGATAAATCAGAAAGTTCTCACCGCTTGGCCGGTTTTATATTTTCTCTTTTATTGAATTAATAGAAAGCATCATGATAAACAATCATGATTAATACCCAGGTATGCACGGAAACCTCCTGCAAATCTATTGCATTTGACTCTTTCATTATCACTCCTGCGTTACATAGATTGATAGGTGTATTAAACCATAAAAAAGGAAAAATTAAACACATAACCTATCCCTTTCGATGACCACTCTGACTGAGTGACAATAAAAAGCAATATAAAAAAAGCACCCCTGATTTTTACGATGACTATCAAAAATATCATAGGGGGATTTTAATATCATGATAAATTAGACAAGTCCGTTATTATAACAATAGAGAATGATTATATTGGTTAATTAATAAAAAATGCATTGCTATGAATTCAGCTTAAAATTCAGCACTTCATCAACTGAATAAATGAGTGGTCGAATGATTAAGCCAAGTGCGTGCTTACCGTACCTGAACTATCACTATCGTGCGAAAGGGAAGGCGGTACACCTGCCTCAGATTGATGACCAAGAGGCAATGTTGCTGGATAGGCAGGGGTCGGCCCTAACCAACCTATTGATTTACCGATGGGTTGGGTTGCAGCAGGCAGCGCCCCTGCGTAGTGGGCCAGGTGAAGGATTGTCAGCAGTCTCAGGGGGGGGACAACCCCCACCTGAATAAGGGTTACTGCATCACACTTTGCACCGTTTTCTGTGCGTTCAGCAAGTCCTGCTGCTTGGCCACCAGATTGGACATCATGGTGTTGTACTGCGTCGCCTGCTGCTGGGTGCGGAACTGCACGCCGCCGTTGTTGAAGCTGACCTGATTGCCCTGAGCCTGCAGGAAATCCCCTACCTGTACCAGGTCTTGGACAAAACCGGCGGTAGTTGGGATCGCTGGCATCAGCGCATTGGCCGGTGCGGTGACAATCTTGTCATACACCTGGTTGTATACCGCTTTCAGATCGTCCGGCTGTTTCAGCGCTGTACGAGCGGTATCCGCCTGTGCCTTGGCGGTCTGGATCTGCTGACCCAGCAGGTTTAACGCGCCGATCGACTGTTGCAGGCTATCGCGCTTGCTCATGTAGTCCTGCGCGGTGCGGATCTGATTAACCTGCTCCAGCGCCGGGGTCAGGCTGGCGTCCACCGACTTCGTCAACTGCTGGGAAAAGCCCACCAGAATGGCGTAATCGCCGGTATAAGCACCGAATTTCTGTTTCTGATCTTCGCTCAACGTCGGGATATGTACGCCACTGCGCATGACCGTATTCTGTAAGTAATCAACGAATGCCTTGCGCTGCTCCGGCTCTTTATCGCCGCAGGCGGTCAGTTGCATAACCACCAACAATGCCAACACCGGTGCCAGCCAACGCGCGAAACTTCTGCTCTGGATCCCTACCGCCATGTGACATAACTCCTGTTATAAACGTGTCTTGTATCAGATTCCATGCCGTCTGCCGCCCTCCGTGCGTCTACAAGAATAGATCAACTGCCAGCGATACGAAATGCGATTGTGCGAGGTTCGCAGAATAACGCACCGTTTCGCGGCCGCCATCAGAGATGAAAAAGCGCCCGCAGGCGCTTTTTCTTGGGCTTTACACCGTTATTGCAGCACGGAGATATCCGCCACCTGCAGGAACAGCTCACGCAGCTTGCTCAACAGCGTCAGGCGGTTCACGCGCACCGCTTCATCTTCTGCCATCACCATCACACCGTCGAAGAACGCATCCACGGTTTCACGCAGTGCGGCCAGTTCAACCAGCGCTTCCTGGTAGCGGCCTTCGGCGAAGAACGGCTCCAGCTTATCGCGCAGCACCACCAAGTGGGTTGCCAGCTTCAGCTCGGCCGGTTCTTTCAATACCGAAGCGTGGACGTGGTCCAGCAGCGTATCGTTGGATTTGGCCAGGATATTGGAAACACGCTTGTTGGCAGCGGCCAATGCGCCAGCGGCTTCCAGCGTACGGAAATGTGTCACCGCTTTTACCCGAGCGTCGAAATCGGCAGGCTTGGTTGGACGGCGTGCCAATACGGCCTGGATGGTATCTACCGCGTGGCCTTCTTCCTGATACCAGGCGCGGAAACGGCCCAGCATAAAGTCGACAACCTCGTCGACCACCTTGGCGTTGGTCAGCTTGTCACCATACAGGCGGACAGCCTCTTCGGTCAGGGTTTGCAGATCCAGCGGCAGGTTTTTCTCAACGATAATACGCAGCACGCCCAGCGCAGCACGGCGCAGTGCGAACGGGTCTTTATCGCCTTTTGGATGTTGCCCGATGCCGAAGATCCCGGCCAGGGTGTCCATCTTGTCGGCAATCGCCAACGAGCAGGCCACCAACGATTGCGGCAGTTCATCACCGGCAAAACGTGGTTGATACTGTTCGTTCAACGCCACCGCCACGTCTTCGGCTTCACCGTCGTGGCGCGCATAGTGCATGCCCATGACGCCTTGGGTGTCGGTGAATTCGAATACCATGTTGGTCATCAGATCGCACTTCGACAGCAGCCCCGCACGCGTTGCGTGGTTGACGTCGGCCCCGATCTGGCCGGCGATCCAGCCCGCCATGGCCTGGATACGGTCGGTCTTGGCGCGCAGGGTGCCCAGTTGCTGTTGGAACAGCACGGTTTCCAGACGCGGCAGGTTGTCTTCCAGGCGTTGTTTGCGATCGGTATTAAAGAAGAATTCGGCATCCGCCAGACGTGGGCGCACCACCTTCTCGTTACCGGAGATGATTTGCTGCGGATCTTTCGACTCGATATTGGCGACGAAGATAAAGTTCGGCAGCAGTTTGCCCGCGGCGTCATACACCGGGAAATACTTCTGATCGCCCTTCATGGTGTACACCAGCGCTTCCGCCGGCACCGCCAGGAATTTCTCTTCGAACTTGGCGGTCAGCACCACTGGCCATTCGACCAACGAAGTAACCTCTTCCAGCAGGCTCTCGCTCAGATCGGCTTTACCACCAATCTGTTGTGCAGCCAGCTCGGCATCGCGCTTGATCAAGGCCTTGCGGGTTTGATAATCCGCCACCACTTTGCCGCGCTCCAACAGGATCTGCGGGTATTGATCGGCGTTATCGATGGTGAACTCGGCTTCACCCATAAAGCGGTGGCCGCGAATAGTGCGTGCTGAGTCAATGCCCAGCACGGTGCCAGGGATCAGTTCTGCACCCAGCAGCATGGTCACGGTATGCACCGGACGGACGAACTGGGTTTCTTTATCACCCCAGCGCATCAGTTTCGGGATTGGCAGCTTGGACAGCGCGGTGCTCACCATTCCTGCCAGCAGTTGCTGGGCAGATTGGCCTGGCACATGAGCGCGATACAGCAGCCATTCGCCTTTATCGGTCACCAGACGCTCGGCCTGATCGACGGTAATACCGCAGCCACGCGCCCAACCTTCGGCCGCTTTGCTCGGTTTGCCTTCGGCGTCAAACGCCTGGGCAATCGCTGGACCGCGTTTTTCAACTTCACGATCGGCTTGCGCTGCACGCAGATCCGCCACTTTCAACGCCAGGCGGCGCGGAGCGGCAAACCACTTCACTTCGCCATGTTCCAGGCCAGCGTTGTCCAGTTCAGCGGTAAAGTTGGCGGCAAAGGCTTCTGCCAGTGAGCGAAGAGCCTTCGGCGGCAGCTCTTCCGTGCCGATTTCCACCAGGAAAGTCTGTTGTGTCATAGCTGCCTCTACTTCTTGTTACACATTGGGAAGCCCAGCGCTTCGCGGGAAGCGTAGTAGGCCTCGGCAACGGCTTTGGTCAGCGTGCGAATACGCAGAATATAGCGCTGACGCTCGGTAACCGAGATCGCCTTGCGTGCATCCAACAGGTTGAAGGTATGAGCAGCCTTGAGGATACGTTCATAAGCCGGCAGCGGCAGCGGTTTCTCCAGTGCCAGCAGCGTTTGTGCTTCCTTCTCATACTGCTCGAAGCAGGAGAACAGGAAATCGACATCGGCGTATTCGAAGTTATAGGTGGACTGCTCCACTTCGTTCTGATGGAACACGTCGCCGTAGGTGGTAACGCCCAACGGGCCGTTGCTCCACACCAGATCGTAGACGCTGTCCACGCCCTGGATGTACATCGCCAGGCGTTCCAGTCCGTAGGTGATCTCGCCGGTGACCGGTTTGCACTCCATACCGCCAACCTGCTGGAAATAGGTAAACTGCGTGACTTCCATGCCGTTTAACCACACTTCCCAACCCAGGCCCCAGGCACCGAGCGTCGGGTTTTCCCAGTTGTCTTCCACAAAGCGGATATCGTGGATGGTCGGATCCAGACCCAGCTCCTTCAAGGACCCCAGGTAGAGTTCCTGAATGTTTTCTGGCGATGGCTTAATCACCACCTGGAATTGGTAGTAATGCTGCAGGCGGTTCGGGTTTTCCCCGTAACGGCCATCGGTTGGGCGACGTGAAGGTTGCACATAGGCGGTGGCCATTGGCTCCGGGCCCAGTGCACGCAGGCAGGTCATAGGGTGGGATGTCCCCGCGCCAACTTCCATGTCCAGCGGTTGCACGATGGTGCAGCCCTGGCGCGCCCAATAGTCCTGTAGTGTCAGGATCAGACCCTGAAAGGTCTTGGTATCAAACTTTTGCATGTTGATTTCGCACGCGATACAAGTGGATTTAACAGAATGGGTCAGTATACCCGTTGACCGTAAGATATACAGCCAGAATCCCACAGCAAGTGTCAATCTTCGTGAAAAAAGCGTGCTTTGCGGCCACTTGAGGCAAGATCGGGTTGATAGACGCCTGCAGGCAACGTTGAGCTCTTGGCCACTCTCATTTCCGATCGGCAAACACCGGCCTGATGAGCTTCAGTTCGACGCCAAGCCTGATAGCATGTTTGGCATTGGTAACGCCTAATTTTTTGACCACGTTGCCGATATGATATTTTACTGTGGTGAGCTTGATCCCCAAAATCAGCGCGATTTCCTGATAGGACTTCCCCATGCTTGCCCAGTAGATAACCTCATTCTCGCGCTTGGAGAACAGCTCTTTTGGGTCGACCTTGTCATAATCGCTGGTGTTATTCAGTTCGTGATAGAGTGCGGTCAATTTATCATGCACGGTGATCAACAGCATTTGCAGTTTATGTTGGTTCTCTTTGATAATCTCTTCTATATTTTCGTCGCAGGTGTCATCCATAATAAGAGACAGTACCACCAGATTATTGTTATGATCGTGCAACACAAACGTATAGCCATTGATGACATTATAGTGTTTGGCCATATCAAAAATATTGGGGTAACTTAACCCAGTGCCAACCGTAATATTTTCATCCCAAGAGAAAGGAGTCACTCGGCGGGATGTGGTAATCAATACCGGATCGATAAACTGATAGTTATTTGCGGTATAAAACTCAAACCATTCTGTTTTATTGGATATTATAGCGAAATTGGCAGGATTTATTTTACTCATAATGGCATAAGCGTATTTTATGCTGTTATACTCTTGCAAGTTCATTTCCAAATAACTCTTTATGACTGAGTTAATAAATTCATTATTAAAGAATAAACTCGGCACGCAAAATCCCCTTATAGAAATCCCCATTACAAATTTCACAGCACAAGCACAGCATGGAAGTCATATTTTATCATAAAAAAACAGAAAACTAACAGTGAGTAAAAGAATCTGTGATCTATTTAATAAATAGCACCATGATAATTTTAATGCTTGATATATTTAATGAAATGACTGTGTGATTTTTAACCACCACAAGCCTAAGGCATCACCGTCTGACTTTTTCATTCCATTAATAAAGGGATTGCGAAAACCCACGTGGTAAATTTTTAGTTGCTGAGGTGTTTTTTGCTGGGTGTTTTTTTGCCAAAAAATGTTAACACTCTGCAAAAGAACACTACATAACACCTGCTACTCACTGACTTTATGATATTAATACCGGGTTAAAGCCAAAAAACTAATGATAGATGCAGCGATTGATACGTTTTTTATATATTTCAGGCACGCAAAAGCGCTCCCACTCGTTGATTAGCGAGCGAGAGAACAATTGACAGACAACTTATTATTTATAATAATGACAACAAAATTTCCCTGGTGTTGGCCAAATTGGCTCCTGATCCTTTAAACGGGATCAGTTTTTTTTTGTATTTAAATTCTTTTCTCTTATGCCGCAACAATAAAGTCTTTTAGGGGCAAATGATAGTTATACTAAAGTACAGTCAGGCACTGTACTTTTCGGTGAAGGGCTTGGGTAAAGCGATGGTAAACAGGGCTGACAGCCAGGTATATCGGGCTCTGTCCCGCAATTATAGTCAGCGCAGCCCCCCTATTTTTTCCCGGCACCAAACTGTCTGGCACCGGGCAATTAGGATTAAAGCCATCCTTCAAAACCGCGCGCTGACCCCCACGTTGTACATAAATTGCTCACCACTGCTCAAGCCGCTGGTTTGCGAAACCGTCGCAAACGCCGCCACCCGATCGCTCAATGGCATATTCGCTCCCAGGGTCACATCCATCCAGTTTTTGTCCTGGCTGGCGCTGTCGCGGGTGAATGAGGTCTGAGTCGATTTCAATCCACCGCCTGCCCGGTAAACACCATCACCGAACTGATGCTGATAACTCACCTCCGCATACGGATTCAGCACCCCGAGCTGGCTATCCAATCGCCACCCTATAGCGCCGATCTGCGAATGATAGGTCTGATCGTTGAAACGCATTGCCGTACTGTCGTCACCATTCTCGCTATAACCGGAGACGTTGCTGTAATCCCAGGCAAACTGGGCCATCGGCCCGGTGGTCAGGTACGAAGCGATCGGGAAGTCATACCCCGCAGTAACGCGTGCGCCCCACTGCTTACCATCGGTATCGCCGGTTTCTGTACGGGTTAGCGAACCCAACTGCATACTGCGGTTAATATCGTCGTAATTCACGCTGGCATAGTGCAAATCGGCATTGACCCATCCCTGCTCAAATAGCGTCACGGAGCTGAAGGCCGACAGCAGCACGCCCCGCGCCTTATAATCGTAACGGCTGGAAGGCTGTTGATTGTCGTTGGAAGCCGAGATCAGCGCACCTATCAGCCACTTATCAGTCAGTTGGTAATCCACACCCAGCGTTAGGTTATGCGTGGTGGCGTCGCCATCTCCGGCAACCGTATTGGCAGAATAATCATAACGTTGCCCGGCATAGCCGCCGAACACCCCCAACGCCCCCTGCGGATTGCTGCTGGTGCGTAACTGCTGAAAACGGCTGTCCAGGGTGGCACGGCTATCACGCGCGAAGGCGGCGGTTGCCTGATTGAGTGCCACCGCCTGCGTCGGGCCATCCAATACCGCCTGAATATAATCGGCGATCAGTTGGTGAGCCTGCGGGCTTGGGTGGAAATGATCGGCAAACAGATAAGCCTGCTCGCTGTTAAAGCCTGGCGTGGTTGAACGGCATACCGCCGAAGAAACGCCAGCTGGGCAGGCCATACCGGCAGTGTTGGTAAAACCAAACTGGCCCGGATTGGCGATCGCCTCACTGAACAGTTTGTTGACATCAACGCGCACGATATTACCGCCGCCCTGAGCCAACAGACGATCTTCGCTCTGGTTATAAAAATCGGTAAGTTGAGCGGCCTGGGCGCTGAAACTGTCAAACGCCGCGCTCAATTGGGCAGCAATGGCCTGCTGCACCTGTGGATTGCTGCTGGCCTGCTGTGCAGCGGCACCTAAAGCCTGGTGGATCGCCTGCTGGCGCGAAGCGTTATCCGGCGTGGCGATGGTATTAAGCTTGCCGTACGCCGCCAGTATGGCCGCCCCCTGCACCGGCCCCAGCGCCTGCTGGATAATCAGTTCCATCAATTGCGGGGTTGAGCCGATATTTGGTACCGTCGGCACAATCACCGTCCCGGCACCGGCGTTCAATAAAGCGTGCACCTGGGTCGCCGCGGCCAGGGCGCTGGTATAGGCCACCTCCGGTGCGGTTGCCACATTCATCGCCGCGGCGGCCAGATCGTTGCCGCCAATCCAGTGAATATACAGACCGTCACCGTCGGCCCTGCCGTTAACCCGGGCAAGGTAGCTTTGTAGCTGATCCTCGGTGTTGTCCAACGGGTTTAGCGCCGGTACGGCCACGCCACCACCGGCAGCGTAGTTGTAGCCACCGTTATCGGACGCCACCAGCGCGGCGCCGATACGTTGGCCCAGTAATTCGTCATACAGCTGATGTTGGTGGCTGTCATAGGTGAAACGGCCGTTATTGCCGGTATCACTCAGGCTGTCACCAAACACGTAAAGTTGATCATAAGCCTGTGCCGAAGCACTGAGGCAAAAAGCTAAAGTCACGGCAAGCACCGTTGGGGGGCGCTTACCTTGTATTTTCAGAGGCATAAATAGACTCCTGAGAGTCAGAAATAGAAGAAATCTGAGACTGCTGACAAACCACCACAGGCTTGCTAAACGGGCACATGCAGTGCACCTATGGTCGAACAGCTGCGAGCCCATACCCATTGAGCAATATCGCTACTTTGTCATCATCCTCAATCACTGTTCTTATCGTTGTCTAATCTCACCTTATTCCCTATGGATTTCAAGGGATTTCAAGCCTCAGCCTGAAAAAAGACGGGTATAGCCATGTAGTAAATATTGTGGGGATTCATCACATAACGTCAAGTTAACTGACGATAAATCGTGCAAAGGGTTGCCAAGAGGACAGCTTCCGGCGATGATTACCTGTAAATAAATACAGCATAAGGAATCCTAGTATGGCCAACGAACGTTGCGGTTGGGTTACCGCCGATCCGCTATATCTTGAGTATCATGACAAGGAATGGGGCGTACCCACCACCAACGCACGCGAGCTGTTCGAAATGCTGTGCCTGGAAGGCCAGCAGGCGGGTCTTTCCTGGATCACCGTGCTGAAAAAACGTGAAAACTATCGCCGCGCCTTCCACCATTTCGATCCGCAGCGCATCGCAGCCATGACCGAGCAAGACGTGGCAGCGCTAATGCAAGACAGCGGCATCATCCGCCATCGCGGCAAGATCGAGGCCATTATCAACAATGCCAAAGCCTATCTGGCAATGGAGACCGCCGGAGAAGATTTTGTCACCTTTATCTGGCAGTTCGTCACCGGCAAGCCGCTGCTCAATCACTGGCAGGCGCTAGGCGAAGTCCCCGCCAAAACCGAACAATCCGATGCCCTGTCCAAGGCATTGAAAAAGCGCGGCTTTAAATTTATCGGCTCAACCACCTGCTATGCCTTTATGCAGGCCAGTGGCCTGGTGAACGATCATCTTACCGGTTGCTTCTGCCACCCAAAGCAGCGCCAGGCATGATCCGCACCGCCAATCCGGCCGATATCGAGCCGCTGATGACACTGTGGCTGGCGAGCACCACCCAGGCCCATCCGTTTATCGCGGCCGATTATTGGCAGCAAACCGCCCAGTTGGTGCGTGAAAGCTATCTGCCGCGCGCCAAAACCTGGGTTTATCTGCACAACCAGCAGATCGTCGGTTTTATCAGCGTGCTGGACGAACGTTTCGTGGGTGCGCTGTTTGTCGATGAGCGCTTCCACGGCCAAGGCGTCGGTGTCGCGCTGATGGAGCACGTGCAACAACAGCACGGCTGGCTAAGCCTGGAGGTGTACGAGCAGAACCTGCGGGCCTGCGCCTTTTACCGCAAACTTGGGTTCAGTGAAGTACAACGCCAGCTCAATCAGGAGACCCTGGCCCATACGCTGATCATGAACTGGGCCACCGCCGAACTGCGCTACCCCTGAAGCAGCTGCGGGCGGGCTTTGTCATCCCAGCCCGCATCTGGCACTGTGGCTGCCAACGCGGAACGGATCATCTTTGTCGGCGCAGGAACATCCGTTGACCAAAGTATGATGAACGCGGATACCAACGGTGCTCGAAACATTTTAGCGGCAGGACATGCCGTGCTTGCCTGTGGAGGGATGGTGCAGTCAGGCCGCCCGTCGAAGCAGGAACCCGTCGAGGCGAGTCAGACTCTGGTCAGAACGCTGTAGGGATCTCCGCCCTTTAGGGCGGGGAGGATGTCAAATCGATGATCCTTATTCTCCAGCGATATGCATAGAAACACGGTCGCCATTATTTTATCGGTGTCTGGAGAAACGCCGGAAATTCTCAAGCTGACGAACCAATTTAGCCTGCATAACCGTAAGATCGCCAGCAATGGCGAAACGTTAGCTTAACCGCCTCTCCTCGGGGCGAAACTCTTCGCCCCTTTGTCCGAAAGATCCCTCATTCCGACATTAATTCAGTTTCTTCTGGTTCCCAAACGGCGATTTGGTGGCTACCTTCCTGCCTGGCTTACAGGTTCATAATTTGTCACGATTTTTCCCGGAACTGCTGGCCAAAAGGTACGTCATAGTTGCGCGGCCCGTTTGGGGTCCGCGGCTGAATGCCGATAATTTTGCGCCTCCAGCTTGGAGAAGCGCGCGCAGATATCCCTGCTATTAAAGGAACTAACAATGAAAAAACGCATTGCGATAATTGCTGGTGCGGTCGCCGTTGCCATGACGCTATCGGCTTGTACCACCAACCCTTACACTGGGGAGTCAGAAGCCGGAAAAGCCGGTATTGGCGCTGGCGTTGGCGCAGCCCTGGGGGCCGGTATCGGCATGATCTCTTCATCGAAAAAAGACCGTGGTAAAGGTGCGCTGATCGGCGCCGCAGCCGGTGCCGCATTGGGCGGTGGGGCCGGATACTACATGGACGTGCAGGAAGCCAAGCTGCGCGACAAAATGAGAGGCACCGGCGTTAGCGTCACCCGTCAGGGCGATAATATCGTGCTGAACATGCCGAACAACGTGACCTTCGATACCGACAGCAGCACGCTGAAACCGGCGGGTGCCAATACCCTGACCGGCGTGGCGATGGTGCTGAAAGAGTATGAAAAAACCGCCGTCAACGTGGTGGGGTACACCGACAGCACCGGGGCTCGTGCGCATAATATGACGCTGTCTCAGCAACGTGCGGACGGTGTGGCCAGCGCGCTGATCACCCAAGGGGTCGCCGCCAACCGCATCCGCTCAACCGGTGCCGGCCCGGATAACCCGATTGCCTCCAACGGCACCACCGCAGGCAAGGCGCAAAACCGCCGCGTTGAGATCACCCTCAGCCCGCTACAGTAATCCCGTGCGGGGCCGAAATAGGCCCCGCCGGCGTACTTTTCCTGCCACAGCCCGCATCCTGACATGGGTCATTCCCGGCTTTAGGCTTGGTGTGTTAGTCTCCTTGGCATTGAACCGCAGGGGAGATTGGCTGTGAGCAGTGATAAAGCAACGCGTGCCTCAGGGCGCGCCACCATCAGTGATGTGGCAAAACACGCCCAAACCGGCAAAACCAGCGTGTCGCGCTACCTCAATGGTGAACAGCACCTGCTCTCCAACGCCCTCAAACAACGGATCGACACCGCGATCCAGCAGCTCGACTATCGCCCAAGCCAGATGGCACGTAGCCTGAAGGGCGGGCAAACGCGGCTGATCGGCCTGATCATCGCTGATATCACCAATCCTTATTCCGTCGACGTGATGCGCGGTATCGAAGCCGCCTGCCGCCAGCATGGCTTTACCCTGCTGGTCTGTAACACCAATAACGAGATCAATCAGGAACAGCACTATCTCCAGTTGCTGAGCAGCTACCGGGTGGAAGGGATCGTGGTGAACGCCGTCGGGATGCGTGAAGACGCCCTCTCCATGCTGCAACAGTCGATGCTGCCAATGGTACTGATCGACCGTAAAATCCCCGATTTCGCCTGCGATGTGGTGGGCCTGAATAACCACGAGGCCACCGCCACCGCAACGGAACACCTGTTGCAACAGGGTTTCGAGGCGATCCTGTTCCTCAGTGAGCCGATTGGCACCGTGAATACCCGGCTTGAGCGTCTACACGCCTTTCGCCAGACCATGGCCAAACACCCCGATTTGTCCGCCGAACAGGCTGAAATCCCACTAAACGATGCCGAAAAGCTGACCACGGTATTACAAACCTTCAACACCCGCCATCGCGGCATGCGCAAAGCGGTGATCTCCGCCAACGGTGCCTTAACGCTGCAAGTTGCGCGCGCTATGCGCCACCTTGGCATGCAATGGGGCAACGACATCGGCCTGCTGGGGTTTGACGAACTGGATTGGGCCGAACTGGCCGGGGTGGGGATCACCACCCTGAAACAGCCCACCTACCAGATAGGACATGCCGCGTTGGAGCTGCTGGTGCAGCGTATCCAGGGCCTTGATGCTCCCGTTAGCGAGCAGCTATTCTCCGGTGAGCTGATCGTTCGTGGTTCCACCCAGCGCTGACCCCTCACCCTAACCCTCTCCCACAGGGAGAGGGAACCGATCGAGTTCATTGATTGCTTTGCGCATACCTTGCTTTCTTGTTTTTCCTCCCTACTTTCCGGAGTTGCACGGGCTAACGACTTACTCTGGACAGCTCCTACAGGGAACCGATCGAGTTCGTTGATTGCTTTGCGAATACCTTGCCTTTCTTGTTTTTCCTCCCTACTTTCCGGAGCTGTACGGGCTAACGACTTACTCTGGACAGCTCCTACGGACCGATCGAGTTCGTTGATTGCTTTGCGCATACCTTGCTTTCTTGTTTTTCCTCCCTACTTTCCGGAGCTGCACGGGCTAACGACTTACTCTGGACAGCTCCTACAGGGGACCGATCGAGTTCGTTGATTGCTTTGCGCATACCTTGCCTCTCTAGTGCTTACTCCCTACTTTTCGCAGTTGTACGGGCTAACGACTTACTCTGGACAGCTCCTACGGACCGATCGAGTTGGCCTGAAAGTACGGTGACTCATCATATGCATGTGTTGACTCTCCCTGGATAAATGGAAGCTCAAACTTTGCTGAGATTATCTCCGTTCCTTCATCAGAGCAGAGACTATCAGCTCCCTCTCCCTGTGGGAGAGGGTTGGGGTGAGGGGCCGTTTTTTAACCAACTCCGTGATTGCGATCATAGTTCTGCATGCTGCTACTTTTCAATGGAACCGGTTCCATTTACCGTTGCGACAACAGTAGCGGTGGTGATACGTCACCTCAGGAGCCAAAGATGAAGCAACAGATTATGGTAGTAACCAGCGCCTACGGCAACGACAGGGTGCAGCAGCTAGGTGGTCAGGCGGCGCTGTTACCCCTGATCGCACAAGCAGGTGCAGACGGCGTGGAAATCCGCCGTGAACTGCTTTCCCCGCAGGAGCTGGACGCTTTGCCAACCCTGGCACAGGCCCTGCAGCAACACCAACTGGCCACCGTGTATTCCGCTCCTGAATCACTGTTCACGCCACAGCATACCCTGAATCCGAACCTGCCCGCCTTTTTGGCGGAGGCGAAAATCCTGCAAGCCAGTCGTCTCAAGCTGGCTTTGGGTCACTACCAGCCGGGCTTTGATTTTACCGAGTTAAAAATCGCGCTGGGGCAATCCGCAACCCAACTGGTGGTCGAGAACGATCAAACGCCAGACTGCGGCATCCTGTCACTGATGAATGCCTTTTTCCAGGCGGTGGAAGCGAGCCAGTTGCCGGTCGGCATGACGTTCGACATGGCCAACTGGCATTGGGTAGGGCAGGACGCCCTGGCCGCCGCCACTCTGCTGACCGCACACGTCGGCTATATTCACGTTAAAGCCGCAACCCCAGGCCCACGTGGCTGGCGCGCCATTGCGCTGGATGACACCGACGGTAGCTGGCGCGAGGTGCTGGCCCGCTTGCCGCAAGATGTGCCACGCGGCATCGAGTTCCCGCTACAGGGCAGCGATCTGGAGGCGGTAACTCGCCATTACGTGGATGTATTACGTAGGGAGCAGGCATGATGAGCACGCAAAATCCTTTAGACGTCGTGACGCTGGGTGAAGCCATGGCGATGTTTGTCGCAGCGCAAACCGGCGATCTGGCCGAGGTTGAAAGCTTTACCAAACGCATCGCCGGTGCCGAGCTGAACGTAGCGATCGGGCTGGCCCGCCTGGGTCTGAACGTTGGCTGGGTCAGCCGGATAGGTAACGACTCCTTTGGCCGTTTTACCCTGCAACAGTTGGCGAAAGAAGGGGTTAACGCCCAGCGGGTCACCGTCGATGGTCGCTATCCAACCGGTTTTCAGTTGAAATCTAAAAATACCGATGGAACCGATCCCAACGTGGAGTATTTCCGCAAAGGCTCCGCCGCCAACCATCTGTCCAGCGCCGATTTTGATCGCGACTATTTCGCCGGGGCGCGCCACCTGCACCTGAGCGGGGTGGCCGCCGCCCTTTCTACCGAGTCGCTGGAGCTGTGCCATTTCGCCGCTGCCGAGATGCGTGCCCTGGGCAAAACCATCTCCTTCGACCCCAACCTGCGCCCGGTGCTGTGGTCTAGCCGGGAGTTGATGATCGAACAGCTCAACAAACTGGCCTGCGCAGCCGACTGGGTGCTACCAGGGTTAAAAGAGGGCCAGATCCTGACCGGGCAATCCACCGCAGAAGGCATCGCCGATTTCTATCTGGAACGCGGCGTACAGGCCGTCATCATCAAAACCGGGCCAGAGGGCGCCTGGTTTAAAACCGCCGCGGGTGATAAGGCTGCGGTACCAGCGATCAAAGTCACCAACGTGGTAGATACCGTCGGTGCCGGAGACGGCTTCGCGGTCGGGACGCTGAGCGCCCTGCTGGAAGGCAAAACGCTGCTACAGGCGGTGCAACGCGGCAACAAGATCGGTTCGCTGGCCATCCAGGCCATCGGCGACAGCGAAGGGCTGCCAACCCGCGCCGCACTGGCAGAATAATCATTTGCTCCAATAAGCGCCCACCTCTGTCCCTACAACCGAGGCACGCCGGGAGAGCACAAGCCCCAGCGGATGGCTGCAAGCCACCGCTGGTGAGAAGACTCCACTGAAGGGTTCTGCACATGACTAAAGCAACTATTGCGGCCAAACGCTGGTGGTACATCATGCCCATCGTGTTTATCACCTACAGCCTGGCCTATCTGGATCGCGCCAACTTTAGCTTTGCCTCTGCCGCCGGGATTAATGACGATCTTGGCATTACCAAAGGAATGTCATCCCTGCTGGGTGCCCTGTTTTTCCTCGGCTATTTCTTCTTCCAAATTCCCGGCGCCATCTACGCCGAACGCCGCAGCGTCAAGAAGCTGATTTTCTGGTGTTTGATCCTGTGGGGTGGCTGTGCCTCGCTGACCGGTATGGTCAGCAATATCCCGATGCTGGCGGCGATCCGCTTTATCCTCGGCGTGGTAGAAGCGGCGGTGATGCCCGCGATGCTGATTTACATCAGCAACTGGTTTACCAAGTCTGAACGCTCCCGCGCCAACACCTTCCTGATCCTCGGCAACCCGGTCACGGTGCTGTGGATGTCGGTGGTTTCCGGCTACCTGATCCACGCCTTTGGCTGGCGTGAGATGTTTATCATCGAAGGGGTTCCTGCGGTGATCTGGGCATTTTTCTGGTGGGTGCTGGTCAAAGACAAGCCATCACAGGTCGGCTGGCTGAGCGATCAGGAAAAGCAGGCGTTGCAACAGCAACTGGCCGAAGAGCAGAAAGGCATCAAGGCGGTGCGTAACTACGGCGAAGCCTTCCGCTCACGCAACGTGATCCTGCTGTGCATGCAATATTTTGCCTGGAGCATCGGCGTATATGGCTTCGTGCTGTGGCTACCTTCGATCCTGCGCAGCGGTATGCAGATGGGGATGGTTGAAGCGGGCTGGCTGTCATCGGTACCTTATCTGGCCGCCACCATTGCGATGATCGTGGTTTCCTGGGCGTCGGACAAGATGCAGAACCGTAAGCTGTTTGTCTGGCCGCTGCTGCTGATCGGCGCGCTGGCCTTCTTTGCCTCCTACGCCATTGGCCCGAACCACTTCTGGATCTCCTATGGCCTGCTGGTGGTCGCCGGTGCGGCCATGTATGCGCCTTACGGTCCGTTTTTCGCCATCATTCCGGAGATGCTGCCAAGAAACGTCGCCGGGGGTGCCATGGCGCTGATTAACAGTATGGGCGCGCTGGGCTCCTTCTTCGGCTCGTGGTTTGTCGGCTACCTCAACGGGGCGACTGGCAGCCCGGCAGCCTCCTATATGTTTATGGCTATCGCGCTGCTGGCCTCGGTGGGGCTGACGCTGATCGTCAAGCCGGCACGTAACGAAGCTCAGCCACAGATGGCCTAATCTTGCGAGTGAGGGGCTCAGCCCTTCACTCTCCTGCAATATGTTATGTTGAACATCTCGTTCGCCAGATGGAGATTTTTTGATGAAGCCTGCAATCTTGTTGTACAAAAGTATCCCTGCCGACCTGCGTGCCAAGCTGGACCAGCACTTTACCGTTCATGCCTTTGATGGTCTGCAACTGGACAACGCCGCCTTCGATCGGGCACTGCAACAGGCCGAAGGCATCCTCGGTTCCGGCGGTAAGATTGACGAAGCTTTTTTGCAACGCGCCCCCAAACTGCGTGCGGCATCCACCGTCTCCGTCGGTTACGACAACTTTGACGTCGCAGCGCTCAACGCCCACCGGGTGCTATTGATGCATACCCCAACCGTCCTGACCGAAACCGTGGCCGATACCATCATGAGCCTGGTGTTGGCCACCGCACGCCGGGTGGTCGAGGTGGCCGAACGGGTCAAGGCAGGGGAATGGCAGGGCAGCATCGGGCCTGACTGGTACGGCGTTGACGTGCATCATAAAACCATCGGCATCCTCGGCATGGGCCGCATCGGCCTGGCGCTGGCGCAGCGTGCGCACTTCGGCTTTGGTATGCCGGTGCTGTACAACGCGCGCCGTACACATGAAGAAGCAGAACAACGCTTCAATGCCCGCCGCTGCGATCTTGATACGCTGCTGGCCGAGTCGGACTTCCTGTGCATTACGCTGCCGCTCACCGAGCAAACCTTCCATCTGATTGGCCGCGAACAGCTGGCAAAGATGAAGCAGAGCGGGATTCTGATCAACGCGGGGCGTGGCCCGGTGGTGGATGAGCAAGCGCTGATTGAAGCCTTACGAGAGGGCACCATTCACGCCGCTGGGTTGGATGTGTTCGAGCAAGAGCCGGTCGCGGTCGATTCGCCGCTGCTGAAAATGGCCAACGTGGTCGCTTTGCCGCATATCGGTTCCGCCACCCATGAGACTCGCTACGGCATGGCCGAGTGCGCCGTGGATAACCTGATTGCTGCCTTGACCGGTACGGTCACAGAAAACTGCGTTAACCCGCAGTTGCTAGATGCCCCACATAAACCCGATGCTGGCTGATGACCCAACTGCACTGGCGGTGGCGTATGCCCCACCGCCGCATGCATTGATACACTCGCATAAAATAAGCACGTCTACGATGGGCTCAACCGGCCTCTTTCCTGGCCAACGTCACGCTAAACATGCCCCATGGATCCATTCTCTGCGTTATTTTCACAAAACCAGCCTGGTTTACCAACTGGTCAATTTCAAGCTGAGTCCGGCGGCGTAACAACCAGTACTCACCTTGCTTGTGACTCATTAACACACGGGCCATATAGTCTAGTTTGGGATTCCATAGTTTGGTCGTATAAATCAGATAGCCACCGTCCTGCGTCGCGTTAGCAATGCCTTCTAGCGATATCAACACTAAACTATTATCACTAAACAGTTCATAGAAACCGGATACAATGGTTAGCGTTCGATTCCGTGGAAGCGTAGCCATATCGCTTGAAGAAAAAGCATCGCCTTGCTCAAAAGTCACCGTCTGGGCTAATTTATGTTGCTGAATTAATGCATTTCCATCGTGGACATTTGACTCTACAAAGTCCCTCATCAGAACATGCTCTATAGGGTGAGCTATTTTCCCTATCGTATTAATTATATAGCTGCCATGACCGGCAGCGACATCAAGGATCCTGATTTTCTGCCGTTCTTCTGCTAACCGCTCGGTGGCAAGTAAAATCAACTCCTCTACGTGTACCTTCCTCATTCGGGTACAGTGCCAACCAATATTGGCTAAATAACATCGGTCAAGGTTTTTCCCTATCAGATTATCACCAGAAGGCTCATTTTTGTAGATGTAATCCAGAGAGATACCGGAGTCGAAACCTGTTGTCAGCCCGAGCTTAATTCCCGTAGACAGCCTACCCACATGTCTTAGGGCAAATTTATTGACGGCCCAATAAATCCTTCTGAACACATTGCTTTCCGGGAGTCGTAGTTTTTCATACTCATCTTTAGTAACACCTTTAATATGTGAGTCAAATAAGGAAGGTGTCAAATGCGTTTTTTGAAAGTGACCAGAAATAAAATCCCTTTCCCTACGCAATAGAACATTACTGGCATCTTTATGATATAAATCCGGCGGAATAAAAAGCTCTTTATCATCACTGCCAATATTGGCATAGAAAATCAACAGTGACCTGATAGCACCCATTTTCTTTCTGCTGGAGAGAATGATTTGAGTAGGCACGTGGTATGAGAATGAACTTCTAAAAATACGTTCACCAGTATATAAAAGATCGCGTCGTTGCTGTCGAGAAAGAGAGTCAGTAAATAACCCCTCATCTTTTAACGGGTGGTTATTATTCTGTCCAGACGACACCCTCACTGCCGTGCCAACTTGTTTAGGGAAATACTTGTTAATATTTTTATAAAGCCAATTTTTAAACGAAAAATATAATCCATCATACTTCTTTGATAGAAATAGCGGGGAGTAAAAAACAGCAGAACTTATGTTGGCAGCATAATCCACTATCCAGGTAGTGATAGTAATAGCACGATCGCTGTGCGAGATAATAGCAATATCGCTATCCCTGATACCATACTCCAATTTGACATGTTCAATGAACTGTTGAAAGTAGTCAGCCTGACGTGAAATATCCGATCCTTTTTGTCCTTTATCTACACGGATATCGCTGTCATCCATGTCTAACGATAAAATATTATAATCTGGAAAATCGAGTTTCTCAACGTAGCTTGCCGTCTCACAGGAGAAATCACTTTCCCGGTGAAACAGGATAACAAAGGGACGCGCTGAAACTTCGACAGCGGATCCAACGGGGAAACAACGGTACGCGATATTGTAACCATCACGGCTGATAAACGTTTTCTTCTGTTCTGTACGAGGCATGATTTTTCTGATTTAAGCTAGTTGATACCTAACGAAATGCTCGCTTAGGAGCAGCGTTGACGGACAACTCTGGTACACATTTAACGGATGCCGATGGATCTGTACCTAATAATGATACCGGAGGAAGTCATGCAGAACGCCGATACGCCGTGAACCCGCCCTGAAGCTAGTATCCCAGCGGTCGGCTAACCTGCAATGACAACCTCCTGCCTCAGGCTTGGGAAGTAGCGGCCCAAGTTATCCCTGGTTGATTTTTTGCTTTATCTTCTCAAGCAGTTTTGGTTCCCACTCATTATCCCAGCGGTTAACCAGATACTCTCTCTTCGCCAATACTTCGGGTTCACGTGCGTTAAACCCTTCTTTTATATATTTTTTACTAACCTGTGATTTATATTGAACACCAATACTATCGGTAATTTGCTTGATTGTAATATCGTGCCCCAACATTCTTGCCACATGTAGCGTTGCTGTTATAATTCGCCTGGCTGTTAGGCTGTTGTTGTTGGTGTTGTTTATATTCGAATCAACAAGCTCTTTCGTCCATAGTGTCTCTTGGTAAATGGTTTCAAACGCTTCGATTGAAATACTGCAGTGTTCCATCTCTTCAGCATAGTGATAGCCTAATAAATAAAGCACACCTAAATTACCTGACATGTTGGATATAATATCAAACCGACCATTATCAAACAGGTTATCGAAGAATGAAAAGCCAGTCATGCAGAGTTCACTTTCAAAAAGACCGATACTACGTATAGACTCTTTAAAAAACTGGCCGTCCGCCTTTTTACCGACAGCCTTATCTTGTTCAATACCAGCCAATATTGGCTCGGCAAATTCTTTATAAAGTCCGTACATAAAATCATAAACGCGTGGATGATATTTCTCCCTGGCAGGAGCAACTCTATCCTTGGTTATAAAGTTGTTAAGTTTTCGATGAGCGGCAGCATGGCGTTTCTCTTGATCGACAAAGACATGGAATCTTTCATCTTTCTGAACGGGATCGTCAATAAATTCATCATAATAATCCCCGATTTTCTGGCCATAAAACTCAAAAAACTCCAGGACGTAAGAACTCCCTAATCCAACCAGCGAGGATACCGGATCTGGATTCCAAAGATAATTGAAGTTTTCATTCAATTCCATTACGCTATAAACTTCACTTGGCACGGTTCTAAACTGCATTTCCATAATATCTTCCTTAATAGTTAAACTTCATGGTCAAATTGACAATCCGCCATCCACAACCAAGGTCTGCCCGGTAATGTGGCGCCCACCAGCCCCCAATAGGAATGCCGTCATCATGGCAATATCTTCAGGCTCACCTATTTTTCTTAGCGGCGTTAGCTTTATCAGTTGATCCATCGTTTTCTTGGGTATCGACGAAATCATGTCTGTCGCAACGGGACCAGGAGCAATACAGTTAACCCTAATGTTAAAGTTGCCTACTTCTCTGGCCAAACTCTTTGTCAAACCATACTGAGCAGATTTTGATGCCGAATAGTTGGTTTGGCCCACATTCCCTCTTAATCCTGCTATTGAGTTAATGTTGATAATACAGCCATCATTTTTGAGCAGCATAGCATTTAACAAATAGTGGTTTAAATAAAAGATAGAGTTCAAATTAGTGTTAATAACATCAATCCAGTCGTCAAGCTTCATATCAAAATGAAGAGTATCTTTTATTTTTCCCGCGTTATTTATAATTCCGTAGGGGACTCCATGCTGAGCAAGTAAAATTTCGCAAAGATCTTTTACCTCATTCACATTACCAGCGTCGCATGGGTAGCACCAGCAGACTTCACCATTAAGATTTAGAGAGATTGCCAACTTCTCGGCAATCTCTCTATTTTCCCTATAGGTAAATACCACGCGGTAGCCTTGTTGAACCAAATGTTTCACGATAGCCGCGCCTATACCGCGGCTACCTGCAGTTATTAATACTAATTTATTACCACCCACGCTACTACTCCTTATAGACGATCAGACAGTAAATGCCTTTGTCATGCATCCAATGGAGGATTGATAAATGATATTTTCACCTTCATTGGCATTAATAATGAAGGTGCTATAGGCTGAGTCATCATTGATGTAAATATCCTTCTCTTCAAACGAGTAAGAGAAACTGGAGAAATCGATCTCATCCTGAGTTAAAAGCCGTTCTGAAACAAATATGTTGTGCGCTACATGGTAAGTTGCAATGCTGCCAGCATGATCGCCTATTTTTTCAGCTTGCCGACGAAAGTAATCATCCTTACGAAGATTAAAACAGATACAAAACAACAAGGTATCCATTAATATCCAATTATCTACTATATGAGGATAATTTATTTTTAATAAATCAATATGAGTATCGACACTATCTTTGATAAATTCGGGGGTAAACGTGAACCGAGTGAGATCCTCTTTAATGTTAGATGTTTTTTGCGGTAACATGGTCGCAGTGATACAGGGCTCAGAGGGATTACCTAGCTCCGATACAGTTAAAAAACCCTTGCTACCACTCTCTTTAACACTGAACTCAATATCAGAATTAACTAAAATGGGACTTTTAAGATAAAAATTGATACTGGAGTCAGTCAAGATATAGGGAGAGATCATTAACTTGGCATCAAGTAAGACCAACATGCCTTGTACTATGATATCCTTTAGCCCATTCTCAAGCGCGATTTTTTTATCAAAATGAACGCTATTGCGATCTCCCGAGCACTCCGCCCACTTTTCTATATCATGAGGTGAATACTGCCTAATCAATTGGCGAACCTCTTTAATACCAAGCAGCTGTTTGCCCCACCAAAGCCATAGTTTATATTAAGAACATGGTTAAGGTTTTGCTCGTAGCGATGCTCATTTGGTACATAGTCAAGATCGCACTTCGGATCCGGGTTATTTAAATTAATCGTTGCAGGGATAAGCTGGTTTTCCATTCCTTTTAAACAAAAAATCGTTTCCATTCCGCCTGCTGCGGCAATGAGATGACCTGTATACGATTTGGTGCTTGAAACGGGGATTTTGTAGGCTCGTTCGCCAAAAACCTCTTTCAGCACTAGCGTTTCATTATAGTCATTCATCGGCGTAGAAGTGCCATGTGCACTGATATAATCAATATCATCATGCGTCACTTCCGCATACTCCATGGCTTTTTCAATGGTCGTTACCCGGCCTAACAAGTCGGGTGCCGGTGCCGTTAAGTTGATGAAGGCATCACTGTGATTAGCGTATCCAACGATTTCACCATAAATAGTCGCATTTCTTGCAAGCGCATCATCAAGGCGCTCTAAACAGACAACGGCAGCCCCTTCTGAAAGTATGAAACCGCTTCTGTCAAGACTGAAAGGGCAACACGCCTTTCTAAGATCTTCCCTCTCTTTTGAGAGCGCCCCTAATACATCTACCGACCATATGGTGAACGGATACATCAAGCTCTCCCCGCCACCAGCTATCATCATTCTCGCCTTACCGCTTTTAACGATCTCATAGGCATCACCGATAGCAATGTTACCCGTCGCACAGGCCGCAACGGGAGTATTCTGATAGCCCCTGAGCTTCCAGTTGACCGAAATAACAGAGGTTGCAATGCTAGGCATTGAATTAAAACAGCTATGCGGCGTTGCTGATGCAACCTCTGGGTCATCATAGGCCATGAAGTTGCTGATGGAGATATCGTATCCTGCCCATCCGGTACCAAAAATGACGCCACAGTCGACGGGATCATAATGTTCTGAAATTTGCTGTTCCTCACCAAACGCCATGGTGATGGCTTCATCGGTAGCGACCAAGCCCAAATCTGCAAAACGTGGGGTGTTTTTCAGGATCCGTTTGGTGAATTTACTGAGTTTTAACGGAAAGTTAATTCTGCCGAACACTCTTGCAGAGATATTTTTTCCAGGCTCATCCCAAACGCCATACCCCATTTTCTTATCAATTACAGCTTGCCAAATTTCTTCGGTGTTTTCACCGAGCGAACAAATACCACCATAACCTGTAATAACCACCCGATGTGACTGGCCAGCCATTTATTGCGTCTCCTTTGAATAATGCTCAACCAGATAATCCATCAACTGGCCAAAAGTCTCTATGTCAGCCTCAGCCATAGAATTTAAATCTATTTCAATGCCAAACTCTTTTTTTGCCTCTACTTTAATGGTGACAAAATCCAGGCTAACAAGCTCAAGTTCCTCCAATTTTGTCTCATCAGTAATGGAGTCAACATCAACATCGGTCAACCTATCGATTATATTCTTCAGAAATATACTTAGTTCTTTCCTCATATCCTATATCTATCCTTTGAAGTTTTTCCATGTGCGAATCGAATCGATAGAACACTGCCCTCAAAAATATAGCCAACGAGTTACAGTGAAGTCAATAAATTTAATTATTTTAAGATTAATTAACCCCAGCAAAAATCAAGAAAAAAGATAAGACAAAACTGATCAACTAGTATGTCTTTTCTTTTATTGAGCAATTTTAAAAGTTAAAAGTGTGTTTGTTTTATATTTTTTCAATAAAACCAAAAACACCCTTACCCATTGAATACACTTACTTTTGTCCACTCAAAAGATCATGTTTTACACCATGATGATATTTATCGTAGCCGAGGTGATTTTGAATAAGATGAAGTTCACACTTTGCTGCCAGGATGATTCCAACTTTAGCGGGTGGGCCAAGTTTGTTAGCCCCATCAACGCGCGGCGAGATTACCCGCCAGATAGACTCTACCGGATTAAAAGTCTTAGGTGAGGGTGAATGGGAGGTGAAAAAGCACGACTCCAGATCTCATACCTAGGCATATAGCGTCATGATTTTACGTATTGGTAATCTACCGGACTCATGGAATGAACAGCATAAAATCCATTTATTCAACAAAGCCAGTAATCGGGGATAAACAAAAAAGGAGAAAAAGATGTGGAAATTTTGCGATAATCGGTTATATCATTCAGCGAGGAATCTACCGTGTCATTTTGCATAGAAAATCCTTTTGGAGAGGGTTCTTGTTTATTGCTTAACGTCCTGTCATTCATCTAATGAAACGAGGGTTTAAGCTGTGGGTTTAAAGCTGGATCCTTGAGTAAAATACAGAAAAAATCACAAGAATAATCTTGGTGACTCTTTTTTATAGCCCGGGAATTATATGATAAACCCTAGCGTTATCGATATGTATTTATATTATTCAGGCGAAAAATATGTTGAATAAAATCGCTTCAAGCGTCCTCACTATACTGGTGATCGGCGGTATTGCTGCGGGTAGTGTTTATTACTACCAAACTCAACAAAAACAAGCACTGACGCTGTATGGCAATGTCGATATTCGTACCGTCAATCTGAGCTTCCGTGTTGGGGGGCGCTTGGCATCATTGAACGTAGATGAAGGCGATAGTATTGAACCTGGAGATATCCTGGGTAAGCTAGATTATGTTCCTTATATCAACGCGCAGAATGAGGCCGATGCTAACGTCGCGGCAGCCCAGGCGCAATTAGACTTATTACTGGCGGGTTACCGAGAAGAAGAAATTGCACAAGCTCGCTCCGAAGTCACCCAACAGCAGGCGGCGTTTAACTATGCCGATAGTTTCTACAAACGTCAGCAACGCCTGTGGGCCTCACTGTCGATTTCCGTCAATGATCTCGAAAACGCGAAGACCGCACGTCAACAGGCCCAGGCCGCTCTTCAATCTGCCAAAGATAAACTGAGTCAGTATCTGAGTGGTCACCGCATACAGCAAATTGAACAGGCGAAAGCCAGCGTGGCACAAGCTCAGGCCCACGCCGATCAGGCTGCACTTAATCTAACGGATACCCAACTGTATGCTCCCACTGCAGGCATCATTCTGACCCGCGCCGTAGAACCGGGAACCATGTTGTCCTCGGGGTCAACCGTCTTCAGTGTCTCGTTGACTCGCCCGGTTTGGATCCGGGCGTATATCGATGGAATTAATCTGCATCATGCTATTCCCGGTACTGAGGTGCAGATTTATACCGATGGACAGCCCAATAAACCTTATCTCGGCAAGATCGGTTTTGTTGCTTCCACGGCTGAATTTACCCCTAAAAGTGTGGAAACCCCAGAGTTACGCACCGATCTGGTTTACCGCCTGAGAATTATTGTCACTGACCCTGACGAGTCATTACGCCAAGGTATGCCGGTGACTCTGCGCTTTGCCCCTGCCAAGGGAGAGTAAACATGCCGGAAGCATCCTGCCGATGTGAAGTCGTGATTGAAAACGTGGAGAAGTGCTTTCCTGGTATGTCGGTGCCTGCGGTGTCTGGCATAAATGCCACCATACGTAGCGGTTTCGTGACGGGTTTGGTTGGCCCTGACGGTGCCGGAAAAACCACCCTGCTGCGTATGTTGGCTGGCCTGTTAATACCAAGCGCTGGCACGCTGCGTGTTAACGGGCTGGATCCTATGTTACAGGCTCGCCAGTTACGCGAAATTTTGGGTTATATGCCGCAAAAATTCGGTCTTTACGAAGATCTGACCGTGATGGAAAACCTGACGCTCTATGCCGAACTGCGCGATGTGGCCAATGGGGAGCGGCAACAAATGTTCAAGCGATTACTGATGTTTACTGACCTGACGGGTTTCACCGATCGACTGGCTGGCAAACTATCGGGTGGCATGAAACAAAAACTGGGATTGGCCTGTACCCTGCTTGGTCGGCCAAAAGTATTGTTGCTTGATGAACCCAGCGTTGGTGTCGATCCCATATCCCGGCGTGAACTCTGGCAAATGGTCAATGTGCTGGCAGATGACGGAATGCTGATCCTGTGGAGCACTTCTTATCTGGAGGAGGCGGAACATTGCAGAGAAGTCCTGCTCATGAACGAAGGGAAATTGCTTTACAGCGGTATGCCACGTGAACTCACGCAACGTATGGTTGGTCGTTCTGTTTTTCTCCGCACTGCCGGAGATGACAACCGCCAGTTGTTTCAACGCGCAATCTCTCTATCACAGGTGAGTGATGGAGCACTTCAGGGTAAATACATCCGCCTTATTCTGACAAAGGGGACCGATCGCGCCGAGTTACGCAACGCATTAGCCCAACCACAGGCGGAAATACTCGACGTACAGCCGCGTTTCGAAGACGCCTTTATCGATTTACTGGGCGGTAGTCCAAGTCAGTCGGCATTGGCAAAAATCTTATCCCAGAGACCCGTAAACCCGAACGAAACCGTTATTGAGGCACGCCACCTCACCAAAAAATTTGGCGACTTTGTCGCGACCGATAACGTTAACTTTCAGGTAAAAAGAGGCGAAATCTTTGGACTTTTGGGGCCTAACGGCGCCGGGAAGTCTACGACCTTCAAAATGATGTGTGGCCTGTTGGTTCCATCCAACGGTAAGGCACTGGTATTGGGCATGGATCTGAAAACGGATCGTGGCCATGCACGCCAATGCCTGGGTTACATGGCGCAGAAATTTTCTCTCTACGGTAACCTGACCGTTTTGCAGAACCTGAAGTTCTTTTCCGGTATCTATGGCCTGAGGGGGGAAAATCAGCGTGAAAAGATCAATAACATGGTCACCACATTTAATTTCACCTCAATCCTGCACCAAGCCGCGGATGTTTTGCCGCTTGGCTTCAAACAACGCTTGGCTCTGGCATGTACGCTGATGCATGAGCCAGATATTTTATTCCTTGATGAACCTACCTCTGGCGTAGATCCCCTTACACGGCGTGAATTCTGGCTTCACATTAACGGCATGGTAAATAAGGGAGTCACCGTAATGGTCACCACGCATTTTATGGATGAAGCGGAATATTGTGATCGTATCGGGCTGGTATACCGTGGGAAAATCATTGCCTCCGGGACTCCGGACGAATTAAAACACCAGGTAGCCAATGCGGGGTCGTCCGAGCTGACCATGGAGCAGACCTTCGTCAAATTAGTGCAAGACTATGACCGCCAACTTGGGAGCGGCCAATGAAATCCTCCGGCACACCAAGTACCTTTTTCTCCTGGCGCCGATTGCGAGCATTGTGCCGTAAGGAAATGGCCCAAATCCTGCGGGACCCGAGCAATGGTTTGATCGCGTTAGTCATTCCGATCATGCTGTTATTCATTTTCGGTTATGGTGTCAACCTTGATACCAATAATCTACGGGTCGGCATTTTATTGGAGCAACAGAGCGAGGAAGCCCGCGAACTGGTACAGGCTTATATCGGTTCCCCCTATCTAGAACCGTTCGTCAGCAGCGACCGCCGGGCATTGATTGACATGCTGCAAGCAGGGAAGATCCGTGGCATGATCGTCATCCCCATGAACTTTGCTCAACAATTGACGCGTCAGGCAGACAAAGCGCCCATTCAGGTTATTACCGACGGTAGTGAACCCAACACCGCCAATTTCGTGCAACAGTATGCGCTGGGAGTCTGGCAAACCTGGATGCAGCAACGCGCGGAAGATCGGGGGGAAGGCTTTGAGTCGTTGATTGAAGTTCAGCCACGTTACTGGTTCAACCCTGCCGCTAGTAGTCAGCACTTTATCATTCCCGGTGCCATCAGCATCATTATGACGGTCATCGGTGCCATTCTCACCTCTTTGGTTGTTGCCCGTGAATGGGAGCGCGGAACCATGGAGGCCATGCTCTCCACTCAGGTTACGCGGGCAGAACTGTTGCTGTCCAAACTGATCCCCTATTACTTGCTTGGCATGTGCGCTATGGCCGTCTGCATGGCCGTAGCGGTATTTATCATGCAGATCCCCTACCGTGGCTCGTTGTGGGTCCTGTTGGCATTAAGCAGCCTGTTTCTTACCAGCACGTTAGGCATGGGGTTGCTCATTTCCACCGTGACTCGCAATCAGTTTAATGCCGCATTGGTTGCTCTCAATGCAGCCTTTCTGCCTGCCATCATGCTATCCGGTTTTATCTTCGAGATAGCCAGTATGCCGTCCGTAGTACGGGCCGTGACTTATATCATCCCGGCTCGCTATTTCGTCAGCACGCTGCAAACCCTGTTTCTGGCTGGCAATGTCGGCAGTATCTTTTTAATTAATACCCTTTTTTTAGTGGTGGCGAGTATTTTCTTTATTGGGCTCACCGCCTGGAAAACCCGCATGCACCTTGAATAAGCAGGAGCTGGACGTGTTTTATCGAGTGCTAACATTGATAATGAAAGAGCTGCGGGCCTTGTTACGCGATCCGCAAACCCGCATGATCCTGCTGATGCCCGTCATCTTTCAGGTATTGCTGTTCCCTTTTGCCGCTACCCTGGAAGTGACTAATGCAACCATCGCCGTTTACAGCGAGGACAGCGGCCCCGCTTCCGTCGAACTGACTCAACGGTTTGCCAGGGCCAATGCGTTTTCTCGCCTGCTGCAACTGCAAAATCCCCAGGAGATTAGCTCGGTTATTGAAAACCAGAAGGCACTGTTACTGATACGTTTTCCCGCTGATTTTTCACGCAACCTGCTCAGTGGGAAAAAAAGCTTCGTACAGGTGATCCTGGACGGGCGCAACTCCAATAGCGCCCAGATCGCCGCCAACTATATTGAACAGATAGCCAATGATTATCAGCGGGAGCTGTTACAACAACCTCCACTACGCAACCATAGCGAACTGGTAGTGCGTAATTGGTATAACACTAATCTGGATTATAAATGGTTCGTCATTCCGTCGCTGATTGCCATGATTGCCACTATTGGCGTGCTAACCGTTACCTCGTTGTCGGTCGTCCGTGAGCGTGAACAGGGAACTCTGGATCAACTGCTGGTTTCACCGCTCAACACTTGGCCTATCTTTATTGGTAAAGCGGTGCCAGCATTGATTGTGGCGATATTTCAGGCCTCTTTAGTGCTATTAATTGGCATCTTCGGCTATCAGATCCCCTTTGCTGGCTCTCTGTTACTGTTTTACTTTGCCATGCTGATCTACGGGATGTCATTGGTGGGCATCGGTCTGCTGATTTCCTCGTTCTGTATGACTCAGCAGCAAGCCTTTATCGGCGTATTCGCTTTTCTGATGCCCGCTGTTTTGCTTTCCGGCTATGTCTCTCCGGTGGAAAACATGCCGGAATGGCTGCAGAAACTGACTTGGATTAACCCGATCAGGCATTTCACCGATATTTCTAAACAGCTCTACCTCAAAGATGCCGGATTTTTAACGGTCTGGGGCAGCCTATGGCCACAACTGCTGGTTACTGTGATAACGGGCGGAATGGCGTATTGGATGTTCAAGAAGAAGGTGGCTTGACGCTTTACATTGTGAACCTGCGTAGTTATCAGCCGTCTCCCCCTTCCCCCTCCACCTCGAAATTCCTGCCCTGGGATGAGGCGATTTTTTCTGCATAAAGCACACTAGGCTACCCTACGATAAAAACGCTTCCTGCCACGAGTAAGGAGAGCCATGAAACGCCTGACCCTTCCCCTGCTGATGCTGCTTTCACCCACAGCGCTGGCCAACTGGACGCTGCAAAGCTTCCCGGCCTTCAGCGAATCCACCAGCGGTTTATTTACCAGCCAGGCACCCCTGGCCAAAGGCCAACTGCCGCTGCGGTTGTATCAGAACCAACAGTGCTGGCAGCCCAGCGACACGGTTAAGCTGAACCAGACGTTGTCGCTGCAACCCTGTAGCGATAGCGAGCCGGTCAGTTGGCGGCTATTTCGCGATGGCGATTATCAGGTGCGGATCGACACCCGCAGCGGCACACCGACCTTACAGCTCAGCCTGAAGGCCGAACCGGAAAAAACCGTGGCCGCCGTAGCCCGTACCTGCCAGCGCTGGGATGGTCAGCCGATCACGATCGTGGTGAAAGACACCTTTGCCGAAGGCGAAACGGTGCGCGATTTTTACTCCAGCCAGACCGCCACGGTGGTTCAGGGCCAGGTCACCCTGCAACCGGCGGCCAACAGCGGGGGTCTGCTATTGCTGGAATCAGCCAATACGCCGCCACAGGCGGCTTTCAGCTGGCACAACGCCACGGTCTATTTTGTGCTGACCGATCGCTTTGAAAATGGCAACCCGGCCAACGATCACAGCTATGGTCGCCACGGCGACGGCATGCAGGAGATCGGCACCTTCCACGGCGGCGACCTCGCCGGGTTGACGCAAAAGCTGGATTATCTGCAACAGCTGGGGGTCAACGCCCTGTGGATCAGTTCCCCGCTGGAGCAGATCCACGGCTGGGTCGGCGGCGGTACCAAAGGGGATTTTCCACATTATGCCTATCACGGTTACTACCATCAGGACTGGACCAAACTCGATGCCAATATGGGCAACGAGCAGGATCTGCGTAATCTGGTAGAACAGGCGCATCAACGCGGGATCCGCATCCTGTTTGACGTGGTGGTCAATCACGTCGGCTATGCCACGCTGGCCGATATGCAGCAGTTTCAGTTCGGCTCGCTGTACCTGAAGGGTGATGAAGCCGCAAAAACCCTCGGCAAAAACTGGGGCGATTGGCAACCGGGGCCAGGCCAGAGCTGGCACAGCTTTAATGACTACATCAACTTCAGCGATAAAGCAGGCTGGAGCCAATGGTGGGGGAAAAACTGGATCCGCACCGATATCGGCGATTACGACTCACCGGGTTTTGACGATCTGACCATGTCACTGGCTTTCCTTCCGGACATCAAAACTGAAGCGCCCGGAGCCAGCGGCCTACCGCTGTTCTTCCGCCATAAACCTGATACCGCCGCGCGCGACATCCCAGGAGCCACCACCCGCGATTATCTGACGATCTGGCTCAGCCAATGGGTGCGCGACTACGGCATTGACGGTTTCCGCGTTGATACCGCCAAGCACGTTGATAAACCCACGCTGGACCTGCTAAAGCAGCGTGCCACCGAGGCGCTGGCAGAGTGGAAAGCGGCTAATCCCAGACAGACGCTGGATAACGCACCATTCTGGATGACCGGTGAAGCCTGGGGCCACGGGGTGATGAAAAGCGATTATTACCAGCACGGCTTCGATGCGATGATCAACTTCGATTTTCAGGATCAGGCCGCACAGGCGCTGGGCTGCTTCTCCAATATCGATGCCACCTATCAGCAGATGGCGGACAAGCTGCAGGGCTTCAACGTGCTGAGCTATATTTCCTCGCACGACACTCGCCTGTTCTTCGCCAGCGATGCCAAAGGTTCGCTGCCTCTGCAACAGCGAGCGGCGGATCTGCTGCTGCTGGCTCCGGGCGCGGTACAGATTTATTACGGTGATGAGAGCGGCCGGCCGTTTGGCCCTACCGGTTCCGATCCTTTACAAGGCACGCGCTCGGATATGAACTGGGGTGAACTGCAAGGAGCCAAAGCGCCGTTGTTGACACATTGGCAGCGGCTAGGCCAGTTCCGTGAGCGCCACCCGGCAATCGGTTCCGGTACGCAGCAATCCCAGCAAGCGCCTCATTACTATGCCTTTAGTCGCCAGCATGGGGGCGATAAGGTGATGGTGGTGTGGGCTGGCGATCGGTCACAATAATTTAGCGCGTTATGCTGTAAAAAACCCGCTGGGCGACATCTATGCCCGGCGGGTGAGATATCAGCCGCATTGCACCCGCGTTTATCTGGCGGTATGGTGGGCATCTACCCGCTTACAACCCTATTGCAGCAGCTATGAATTTTTCACTTTTTGGCGACAAATTTACCCGTTACGCGGGCATCACCCGCTTAATGGACGATCTGAACGAAGGCCTGCGCACGCCAGGTGCCATCATGCTCGGCGGCGGTAACCCGGCGCAAATCCCAGAGATGGCCAGTTACTTCAAACAGCTGTGCCAGGAGATGCTCGATCAGGGCAAGCTGACCGAGGCACTATGCAACTACGATGGCCCACAAGGCAAAGACGCCCTGCTGAAAGCGCTGGCCACCATGCTGCAAGAGGAGCTTGGCTGGCAGATCGAACCACAGAATATTGCACTGACAAATGGCAGCCAGAGCGCGTTTTTCTACTTGTTTAACCTGTTCGCTGGCCGCTACGCCGATGGCAGCCGCCGCCGCGTGCTGTTCCCGCTGGCGCCAGAATATATTGGCTATGCCGATGCCGGACTGGATGAAGGGCTGTTTGTCTCCGCCAAGCCCAACATCGAACTGTTGCCAGACGGCCAGTTCAAGTATCACGTCGATTTTGAGCATCTGAACATCAGTGACGACATCGGCATGATCTGCGTATCGCGCCCCACCAACCCGACCGGCAACGTGATCACCGACGAAGAGCTGATGAAGCTCGATCTGTTGGCGCAGCAGCGTGATATCCCACTGGTGATCGATAACGCTTACGGCGTGCCGTTCCCCGGCATTATCTTCAGCGAAGCCACACCGCTGTGGAACCCGAACATCATCCTGTGCATGAGCCTGTCCAAGCTGGGCCTGCCTGGCTCACGCTGTGGCATCGTGATTGCCGACGAGAAGGTCATCACCGCGCTGACCAATATGAACGGCATCATCAGCCTGTCCCCGGGTAGCATTGGCCCGGCGCTGGCCACGGAGATGATTGAGCGTGGCGATCTGCTGCGTCTATCCAACGAGGTGATCCGCCCGTTCTACAAGCAGCGGGTCGAACAGACCATCGGCATTATTCGCCGTTACCTGTCGCCGGAGCGCTGCCTGATCCATAAACCGGAAGGGGCCATCTTCCTCTGGCTGTGGTTCAAGGACCTGCCCATCACCACCGAGCTGCTGTATCAACGGCTGAAAAAGCGTGGCGTTTTGATGGTGCCAGGCCACTATTTCTTCCCGGGGCTGGAGCATGAATGGCCGCATACGCACCAATGTATGCGCATGAACTATGTGCCGAATCCGGAAGATATTGAGCGTGGCGTGATGATCCTGGCCGAAGAAGTTGAGCGCGCGCACCAGGAAGCGTAACCGATCGAGATTTTGTCAGCAGTATCTTGGGGCTCCGCAAGCGGAGCCCCTTTTGCTGGCTACATCGCCCAGAACAGCACCGCCAGCAGCTGCGGTGACATGATGCGCAGGAACATTGCCAACGGGTAGACCGTGGCATAAGAGAGCGCCGCGGCGCCGCTGGTAGGGTGCAAGCCGTTGGCAAAGGCCAGCGCCGGTGGATCGGTCATTGAGCCAGCCAGCATGCCGGAGAGCGTCAGGTAGTTCATCTTACCCACCACCCTCGCCAAAATACCTACGCTGATCAGCGGGATAGAGGTGATTAACGCACCGTAACCGACCCACGCCAGCCCATCGCCATGCAGCAGGGTATCAATAAAGTTCCCACCAGACTTCAGGCCAACCACGGCCAGGAACAGTACGATCCCCAGCTCACGCAGTGCCAGGTTGGCACTGGGCGGCATAAACCAGTACAGCTTGCCGATGCTGCCGATACGCCCCAGGATCAGGGCCACCACCAGCGGGCCCCCGGCCAACCCCAACCGCAACGCCGCCGGGAAGCCGGGGATAAACAGCGGGATAGACCCCAGCAACACCCCAAGGCCAATACCAATAAACACCGGCAGCATCTGCACCTGTTGCAGCTTCTGCTGGGCGTTACCGACAATCGCCGCCACCGCCTCGATCGATTCTGGCCGCCCCACCAGGTTGAGGATATCCCCGAACTGCAGCGTAACATTGCTGCCCGCCACCAGCTCGACCCCGGCACGGTTGAGGCGCGAGACCACCACTTCATATTTTTGCTTCAGCTCCAGATCGCGGATTTTTTTACCCAACACTTTTTCGTTGGTTACTACCGCACGAACCACTTGTAGTGAGGTTCCTCTGGTGGAGAGTGAAACGTCCACCTCCTCGCCAATCACCAACCTGGCGTTTTCCAGCTTTTCGCGCTTGCCGACCAGGTGCAGAAAATCCCCCAGTTCCAGCGTCTCATGCGGGGCAGGCACCATCAGTAAGTCGCCCCGCTTGAGGCGCGAACAGATGATGTCATCACTGTTGAGCAGCGGTACATTCTTGATGGCCATGCCTTGCAGATTGGGGTTACGCACCGCCACGTTCATGGTCTGCAACAGTTCGCGGTTACTCCCCAGGCTATCCTCAAACTCCTGCGCTTCCTTATCGATATTGATGCGGAAGAACAGCCTGATCAGCCACATCACTAGCAGAATGCCGCAGATACCGAACGGGTAGGCCATCGCATAACCCATCCCCATGCGATCAACCAGCGCCGGATCGGAACCCAGATCGGTGAGTATCTGCTGCCCGGCACCGAGCGCCGGGGTGTTGGTAACCGCGCCGGAGAACACGCCGAGGATGATCGGCAACGGCACGGCAAACAGCTTATGGACAATCGCCGCTACCACGCCGCCCACCAGCACCAGCAGAATGGCGAAGCCATTGAGCTTGAGGCCGGAAACGCGCAGGGACGAGAAGAAACCAGGGCCTACCTGAATACCGATGGTGTAAACAAACAGGATCAGACCGAACTCCTGAATAAAGTGCAGCATGTCGCCGTTGAGAGTGATCTGGTAAGTCTGTGCAAAGTGCCCGACGATGATGCCACCGAACAAGACGCCGCCTATCCCTAAACCCACGCCATACACTTTCCAGTTGCCGATCCATAACCCGAGAATAGCCACCAACGCCAACATGCTGACGGTCAGGGCGATATCACTCATACATCACATCCTTACCAAAATTTAACAATCGGTATGCAATTTTACCCGTCGCCTTTCAAGCTGCGGCTTGAAATTCATAGGGTATATACCTGCAATTAATAGGGATTCTGACATAAGGCGCGGGGGGGTAATGTGGGGTATGCCACAGAATGCAACGGGGGAGGCCCGAATGGACCTCCCCCGCAAGTTTTTGTGCTTTTTCAGCCGGTTATTTGGCTTCCAGCCCCGGAGTGCTACCGATGCTGATGCGTTGTGGCTGCAAGGCTTCCGGTACGTGACGTACCAGATCGATGTGCAGCAGGCCGTTTTCAAATTTGGCTTCGGCTACCTGCAGGTGTTCTGCCAGGGTAAAGGTCAGGGTGAACTCTTTGCACACCAGCCCCTGATGCAGATACTCCACCTGTTTTTCCGGCGGTGTGGGGTTGCCACGCACGGTCAGGCGCGGGCCTTCCACTTCAATATCCAGTTCGCTCTGTTTGAACCCGGCCAGCGCCAGGGAAATGCGATAGTGGTTGTCGTCGCTTTTCTCAATGTTGTAGGGCGGAAACCCTTGTGGCTCCTGGCCTCCCATTGAGCTGGCCAGTTTGTCGAAACCGATCCATTGACGCAGAAGTGGGGATAAATCGTAGTTACGCATAGTATAAACTCCTTCCAAGAAGCGAGATTCAAAGTTTGCCCCCTAACGGCAGGCACGGTGATAAAACAAAATTACTTAATTTCGATCCGACGCGGCTTTAATGTTTCCGGCACGATACGTTCCAGATCGATATACAGCAGGCCGTTTTCCAGTTTGGCGCCTCTAATTTGAATATGCTCGGCCAGCTGGAATTTGCGTTCAAAGTTACGCTCGGCAATGCCTTGATATAAATAGGTTCTCTCGGCAGGTTCGTGGGTATGAGCCCCGCGCACAATCAACAGATTGTCTTGCGTGGTGATCTCCAGTTCCTGCTCGGCAAACCCGGCCACCGCGATGGCAATGCGGTAATGATTTTCATCAACCAGCTCAACGTTGTACGGCGGATAGCCACCATTACCCTGGCTTTGGCCAGCCTCAAGGGCGTTGAACAGGCGATCAAAACCGATCGCGGAACGGTACAGCGGGGAAAGATCAAAATTGCGCATAAAACAGCCTCCTAAGGCACTTCAGCGAGGTTGATAATGAAGCCTTCCATCATGGACAGGCTATAAGGCTTGAATTTCCTTACGGCAAACTCTTAATTTGGCCTTGTAGAGAAGATGGGGTTTGCTTTCCACATTTCAACTGGCGATGATTAAATAATTGCCAACGGAAACGGCGAGAATTTGTTTATCACATACACTCAAAGTGAGATGGCCGCCACAGTGCGGAATGTTGCATCTTTCAATGCTTTGGCTGGATGTTATACACCCTATGGATTTCAAGTTGCAGTTAGGCGACAAGCTTGAAAAACGGCGGGTATAAATCAGCAAATTTCAGGGGATGTCCCCCTCAGGATGGACGAATGACACCAATCAAAACAATGATAGCAACCGGCTGCCTGCTCCTAACCACTAACGGCTGCTCCAGCGTAGCCAGCCACACCGGGGCCGACCAGGGTTATTACTCCGGTACGCGCGCCAATGTCGACATGATGAAGAGCGAAGAGACCAGTTGGGCCATGATGCCCCTGCTGGCGATCGACCTGCCCCTGTCGGCGGCGATGGACACCATTTTGCTGCCTTACGACTACCTGCGCTCAGGCAGCGATAAAGCGGCAGCCTCACCCAAAGCCCGTATCCAGCATGATGAAGAGCAAAATCTGGCTGCCAGCGGCAATCCAGGCCAGGGCATGGCAACCTCGCCAGCTCCCAAGAGCGGGCTGTAGTTAAACCGCCACCACAAAAATCTGGTTAAATCCGGCGACCTCACGCATAAAGGCTACCCGTTTGCCATCCGGTGAAAACACCACAGCGTCCCCTAGTGGTGGCTGCGCAGTCCGCTTGGTCAGGCGCTGCAGATTGCCATTGGCAATATCGCACAGCATCACGCTGTTATCACACACCAGCGCAATCTTGCCCCCCTGCGGATGCCAACTGAAGGCCGACTGGATGCTGTGATCCGCTTGTGTCACCTGATTCGCCTCCCCGCCATTTGGGGAAATAGTCCACAGTTGCACAATGCCCCGATCGTCCTGCATCAGGAAAGCGATGGCGCTGCCATCTGGCGAACTCCGCAACCAATGGCGTGGCGTGGTGGCGACCCCAGGATATTTGCGTTGGCCGGTATAGGTTAACCGCCGTTGTTGAACCCCCAACGGGGGTGCAGGTAAAGTAGTTGCCGTTCCCTGCAAGGGCGCATCCCCGGCTTTGGCATAATCGGCATCGTTTTCCGGCAAATCCACCACAAACACTTCCGGCAGTTTTTCCCCCTGCTGCGAGAGGGTATCGCCGATAAACGCCAACGCCCAACGCTGGCGGCTGCCATCGGGTTTGCTATAGCCTTGCAGACCAACCCAACCTTCTTCGTAAGCCCGATTGATTTGATCGCTACCCGGCTGTGGGGTTGGCGTCGTTGCGCTGACCAATACGCAATAGTGGCTACCGTCGTATTCACGCGGATGCTGCTTGGGTGGATTCACGCCTTGCAGCGGCACCGCTACGCCGACATTGCGCAAATCCAGTGCCGGATCGAGTTCGTGCATCACATGGTCGTTATAGGTGAAGCTCAGGCGGCTGGCATCTGGGCTGAATACATGCACGTGGGTGCCACCGCGCAGCGCGCCTGGGGTATAGGGGGCAGTAATGTCCAAGGCGTCGAGGGTGATCGCCAATTCACGATCCGGCTCACTGACGATCACGCCACGGCGATGGTGGAAGTCATAATGCCAGAGGCTGTCTGGGTGTTCCGGCCCATGGATAAACGCATAGCGCGCTGGCGCATCCGGGCTCACCGTCACCACGCCGACATGGGCTCCATGCTGCGCCCGATAAACCACTTCCACCAGACCGGTGGCAACGTTCACCCGCTCAATGCTCAGGCCGGTAAAGGACGCGCCGCTTGGCCGTACATCATACGCCAGCCATTGGCTGCACGGCGTCCAGACGTTAATGTTGGTGAGCTGATGACCTCGCGGATCAAAAGTCAGTTGTCGTTCCTGATGGCTCATGGCGGCTCCTGTATACCGGCTGGCATAGAACCGCCATAGTACCCGATCGACCCACCCGTTTCACACCACCCAGGTTTAGGGGCCTGGCTTTTTGTTGTTGTTGCCAAGGTTGTTTTTTAACTCGTTGTCATTTACAACGATCCTGGGCATTGGCCGTGCTACGGCTAAAAACTGGCTGAAAATCTTAAGGAATCGCTATGAGTAACCTGTTCGATGAGATCGCTGCCGCGCACCAGCAGCTGCGCCCGCAAGTGCGCGTCACCCCCTTGGAACTCAGCGTATTGCTTTCGCAGCAATTAGGCTGCGAACTGTATCTAAAATGCGACCATCTGCAGCATACCGGCTCGTTCAAGTTCCGCGGCGCAAGCAACAAGCTGCGCCTGTTGAGCGATGAGCAACGCCAGCAAGGGGTGATAGCGGCCTCTACCGGCAACCACGGTCAGGCCGTTGCGCTGGCAGGCAAACTTATGGGAGTTAACGTTACCGTCTATGCTCCAGAAAGCGCCGCCACTATCAAGCTCGATACCATCCGCGCGCTAGGAGGCCGGGTTGAATTAGTACCTGGTGATGCGCTGAATGCCGAATTGGCCGGTGAAAAAGCCGCTCGCGAACAGCATAAAACCTATATATCCCCCTATAACGATGCACAGGTGGTGGCAGGCCAAGGCACCTGCGGCATGGAAATGGTCGAGCAACAGCCCGATCTGGATGCGGTATTTATTGCCGTGGGTGGCGGCGGTTATATTGCCGGTATTGGTACTGTCTTAAAGAAATTGTCGCCAAAAACGCAGGTTATTGCCTGCTGGCCACAAAATGCCACCAGCATGTACAGCGCCTTGGAAGCTGGGCATATCCACCCGGTGGAAGAGCAGGATACCCTGTCCGACGGCACCGCTGGCGGCGTTGAACCTGGCGCTATTACCTTCCCGATTTGCCAGCAGGTGATCGACCGGAAGGTGCTGGTCAGCGAAGAGGAAATCAAGCGCGCCATGCGTATGATAGCCGCCAGCGACCGATGGATTATCGAAGGCGCTGCCGGTGTGGCGTTGGCCGCCGCCTGCAAGCTGGCTCCCGAGTTCCTGGGTAAGAAAGTGGCGGTGGTACTGTGTGGGAAAAATATCGTGCTGGAAAAATACCTGCAGGCTATCGGTGATATCTGAATAGAATGCCGCTAGACGGGCGCAGCATGTGCAGCGCCGCGTTGTGAGTGCGGTGGAGTCTCAACGGCTCCACCCCCGTTGCTGGTTTTCTATCCCCCTGGTTTAAGGCGCTTTTGCTAATCGCAGATATTCAGCCTTGGCTTTTTGTAACTGGTCGACAAACGCTGGCTCGGCGTGTAAACGTGCCACAATGGCGGCCCCTACCAGGCGCCCGGCGGTAACATCACTCTGCCAATGATAGCCGCAGATCACGCGGCTTTGCCCCATCTCATAACCCCGCTTGAGGATCGCCCCCTGGCGAGCAGGATTGATCTCCGCCAGCACGAGTGCGGTAGCCCAACCGATACTCGTATGGCCAGAAGGGTAGGAGCCATTGGTTGATAGCACACTTTCTTCTTCCGGGCGGCAGGTCGCCTGATGATAAAAAGCAAAGGGCCGGGTCCGCATATAATGATCCTTGGCGCTGCGGGTCGCCAAATCACCGGTATCCTCACGCATTTTCGTTACCAGGCGATATAACTCTGGCGTTTTCTTCTGTGTTATTTCCATACCGAAGGCACTGAAAAATGCCAGTGGTATGCCATCGCCGTAAATCTGCGCATCGTTATAAGCTTGCTTGCCTCTTGGCGTACTCCTCAGCAACTTACCGAGGTCATACTGAGCCTTGTCATTGAGAAAGTCGATGCTGTCAACGGCTGGTGGTGGTGGCAATAAAGAGAGGCTATCTATAGACTGCGCTTCCTTAAGAAAGTAGAAATCCGGTGTCGTCGTCACGTCTCTGGCAGCAAAGGATAATTGCGTTAATGCGATATAACCCAATAATGAAATTAGCGTTTTTTTCATGTTATCTCCTAACAATCGTTATTAGCTGTTTTACAATATCGTGAATAACCCAAAAATACATGTGGAATATTAAATAACCACAACGCCATTTGAAATACAATAAAAAAATACAGATCGCAAAAATAAACTTTATTTATACCGTTTTATTTAATTTGATTAATTAACGAAAATGATTATATTCCCGGACATACCATTTCAATAAAAATAGTCTTCCAGAAAAGAGTTAGTTATTTCGGTACAGAAAAAGTATCTGCAGGCCGTCGGCCAGCCATAAGGGCGTTAATAAACGCCGCTATTTATGCGCCAGCAACTTAGTTAACGCCGTTAGTTTCCTTAGCCCCCAGGGAAGGGGGCCGGCAAGCACTAAACGTTCAACACCCACTTCTCGATCGCCAGCGCGACGCCGTCTTCGGTATTGGTGCCGGTCACGTGCTGGGCAATTTCCTTTAATTCTGGAATCGCATTGCCCATCGCCACGCCCAGTCCGGCATACTCGATCATCGCAATATCATTAGCCTGATCGCCTAACGCCATCACGTTTTCCTGCTTGAGACCCAAATGTTCGGCCAGCATTCTGACGCCCGCGCCCTTATCAACATTCTTATGCAGGATCTCCAGGAAGTAAGGGGCGCTTTTCATTATGGTGTAGCGATCCCAAGCCTCTGCCGGTAAGCGAGCAATAGCGCGATCCAGCAATTCTGGCTCATCAATCATCATTACTTTCGGGAAGCGCATGGTGCGATCCATCTCTTCCACGCTGCGGTATTTCAGCGGGATACCGGTCATTTGCGATTCATGGACGGTATATTTGCCAATGTCTTTATTCGGCGTGTAGAGGGTATCGAAATCAAACGCTTGGTAATGTACACCACACTCCCGTGCCAACTGCTCAAAATAGAGATAATCGTCAAAACCGAGCGTTTCTTGCAGTACGCAGGCCCCATCCACCGCTTTCAACACCAAGGCACCGTTATAGGTGATACAGAAGTCGCCCTCGCCCTGAATATCCAACTGACGCAGATAGTCCTGCACGCCAACATAAGGCCGCCCGGTAGCCAGCACCACATGCACGCCTTTAGCGCGCGCGGCGGTCAGCGCCTGCTTTACCGCTGGCGTAATCTGGTGCTGCGGATTGAGCAGCGTGCCGTCCATATCAATTGCAATCAGTTCAATAGCCATTCGAGCGTCTCCCAGTGGTTTTTTCTCATGCTAACGCGTTTCAGCTTGCCATGTTAGTGCTAAAAACGGCATAAAAAAATCCGCGCGGGCGAACCGGCGCGGATTGTTAATCACCCAATAAAGCGTCAGATATCGATATTCGCCGCTTTCAGGGCGTTTTCTTCGATAAAGGCACGGCGTGGTTCAACCGCATCGCCCATCAGGGTGGTGAACAGCTGGTCTGCCGCAATAGCGTCTTTCACCGCTACGCGCAGCATACGCCGCTGATCGGGATCCATGGTAGTTTCCCACAGTTGCTCCGGGTTCATTTCGCCCAGCCCTTTATAGCGCTGGATCGACAGGCCACGGCGCGACTCTTTCACCAGCCACTCCAACGCCTGTTCGAAGCTGTCTACCGGCTGGCGACGTTCGCCACGTTCGATATAGGCATCTTCTTCCAGCAGGCCGCGCAGTTTTTCACCCAGCGCGCAGAGCCTGCGGTATTCACCACCGCGGATAAACTCAAAGTCCAGCGGGTAGTCAGTATCTACACCATGTGTACGGATACGCAGCACCGGTTCGAACATCTGGCGCTCACGGTTTTCAACCAGCACAGAGCTGTAGCTGCTACCGTGCTGCTCGTTATCGTTGAGCAATTTCACCAGCGATTCGATCCAGCTTTCCACCTTGGCACGGTCGCCCAGATCGCCTTCGTTCAAGGTTGGCTGGTAGATCAGGTTGTTCAGCAACGCACGCGGGTAGCGGCGTTCCATCCGGCCAATCTGTTTCTGTACGGCGTAATGCTCGGCCACCAGCTTCTCTAACGGCTCACCCGCCAAGGCTGGTGCAGAACCGTTGGTGTGCAGGGTCGCACCGTCGAGGGCGATGGAGATCTGATACTGATCCATCGCTTCGTCGTCTTTGATGTACTGCTCCTGCTTGCCTTTCTTCACCTTGTACAGCGGCGGCTGGGCAATATACACATGGCCACGCTCGATGATTTCCGGCATCTGACGATAGAAGAAGGTCAACAGCAGCGTACGGATGTGCGAGCCGTCGACGTCGGCATCGGTCATGATAATGATGCTGTGATAACGCAGTTTGTCCGGGTTGTATTCGTCACGGCCAATGCCGCAGCCCAGCGCGGTGATCAGCGTGGCAACTTCCTGTGAGGACAGCATCTTGTCGAAGCGGGCTTTCTCAACGTTGAGGATTTTCCCTTTCAGCGGCAAGATCGCCTGGTTCTTACGGTTACGGCCCTGCTTGGCTGAGCCGCCCGCGGAGTCCCCTTCCACCAGGTAGAGTTCGGACAACGCCGGGTCACGTTCCTGGCAGTCCGCCAGTTTGCCTGGCAGGCCAGCCAAATCCAGCGCGCCTTTACGGCGGGTCATTTCACGCGCTTTACGCGCCGCTTCACGAGCACGGGCCGCATCGATGATTTTACCGACCACGATCTTGGCGTCCGCTGGGTTTTCCATCAGGTAATCCACCAGCTTCTCGTTCATCAGCGATTCGACCGCCGTTTTCACTTCCGAAGACACCAGCTTGTCTTTGGTCTGGGAAGAGAATTTAGGATCGGGCACTTTCACCGAAACCACGGCAATCAGACCTTCACGCGCATCGTCGCCGGTAGCGCTGATCTTGGACTTTTTGCTGTAACCTTCTTTATCCATGTAGGTGTTCAGGGTACGGGTCATCGCGGCACGGAAACCGGCCAGGTGAGTCCCCCCATCACGCTGCGGGATGTTGTTGGTGAAGCAGTAGATGTTTTCCTGGAAACCATCGTTCCACTGCAGCGCCACTTCCACACCGATATCGTCTTTCACGGTTGAAAAGTAGAACACCGTTGGGTGGATCGGGGTTTTGTTCTTGTTCAGATATTCAACAAACGCCTTGATACCGCCTTCGTAATGGAAGTGGTCTTCTCTGTCGTTGCGCTTGTCTTTCAGACGAATCGAAACGCCCGAGTTAAGGAACGACAGTTCACGCAGGCGCTTGGCCAGAATGTCGTACTCAAACTCGGTGTTATTGGTAAAGGTCTGGAAGCTCGGCCAGAAACGCAGGGTGGTACCGGTCTGGTCGGTTTCACCGACGACTTTCAGCGGAGCCTGTGGTTCGCCATGCTTGTAGGTTTGCTCATGGACCTTGCCTTCGCGGCGGATCACCAGCTCCAGCTTTTCTGACAGGGCGTTAACAACCGAAACGCCTACGCCGTGCAGACCGCCGGAAACCTTATAGGAGTTATCGTCGAACTTACCGCCGGCGTGCAGTACGGTCATGATGACCTGTGCCGCAGACACCCCTTCCTCTTCGTGGATACCGGTTGGGATACCACGGCCATCATCCTGCACCGAGACGGAGTTGTCGGCGTGGATCGTCACCTGAATGTCGCTACAGTGGCCAGCGAGTGCTTCGTCGATAGCGTTGTCCACGACCTCGAATACCATGTGGTGCAGACCGGTGCCGTCATCAGTATCACCGATATACATGCCCGGACGCTTACGTACCGCATCCAGCCCTTTTAATACCTTGATACTTGAGGAGTCATAAGAATTCGACATCAACGTTTCTCGCTCATTTTAGTCCTGTGGTTGAACCTCTATTTTACCTTGTTCCACGCGGAACATCTTGCCCTTTTCACCCATCATGTCGGTTACCTGTTCAGCGCTTACCGCACTGACAAAAACCTGAGCCTGGGTGGCTTTCAGGCGATCGGCCAGCAACCGGCGACGGCCGGTGTCCAGCTCGGAGGCAAAATCATCAATCAGATACAGGCAACGCCGCCCGCTCTGGCGGGTGAGAAACTCACCCTGCGCCAAGCGCAATGCGCACATCAGCAGCTTAAGCTGACCGCGCGATAACAAATCCTCTACCGGCGTGCCTTCGGCACGAATGCGGAAATCCGCTTTATGCGGCCCCACCGCGGTATAGGTTAACGCCCTGTCGCGCTCAAACTGGCGCTCCAGCAGCTCTCCGTAGTCGCTCTCTTTGTCCCAGCCACGCTGGAAAGAGAAACTCAGGGCAAATTCGGGCAAAAACTGCGCGCAGGTCGCGGTGATATCCGCGGCAATTGCGTCGCTGTAAGCTGCCCGCCACTCACTGATACGCTCGGCCAACGGGATCAGTTCCTGATCCCAGGCGCGGATCTGCGCATAGCGATTGACCTGGCGCAGCGCGGCATTGCGCTGCTTCAGTAACCTTTTCAGGTTACTCCAGGCGGTGAAAAAACCGGGTTCGTTGTGAAAACAGCCCCAGTCCAGGAAAGCACGCCGATACTTCGGCCCACCATTAAGCAGGGTAAAACCTTCGGGAGTGATCAACTGCATGGGCAGTAGCTGTGCCAGCTCTGCCACCTTATGGCCATCGCTGCCATCGATACGCACTTTGCTGTCACCCTGGCGGCTTTTACTCAGTCCTACCGATAATTCGCGTCCGCTGCCCTCGATCCGGCCATGCAACACAAACTCCGGCTGATCGTGGCGGATCACTCGCCCAGCCTGCAGGCTGCGAAACGCGCGCCCATGACCAAGGGTATAAACCGCCTCCAGCACGCTGGTCTTGCCACTGCCGTTGGCCCCCACCAGGAAGTTAAACCCCGGCGCAGGTGCCAGATCGGCAGCTTCGATATTGCGGAAATCTTTAATCAGTAAGCGTGTCAGAGCCATACTGTAGTTGTCTTAATCATCTAACAATCCAGGGCGTTATCGTCGCAGGTCATTTGCGTGCGGCCAGCGCACAGCAACCGCAGCGTACTTAAAGTACGTGAGGATTGCGAGCACTGCCCAATCGCAAAGGGGCAAGTAAGATAGCCCGATAATTTCTACAGTCGCATTGGCATGACGACGTAGGCGGCGGACTTACTGGCGCCGTCCTCGATCTGCACGCTGGAGACGGAATCGGTCAGCAGCAGGCGCACATCTTCACACTTGAGCGCGTTCAGCACGTCCAGCACATAGCTGACGTTGAAACCAATTTCCATCTCGGTGCCATCATAGCTGACATCGAGGATCTCTTCCGCCTCTTCCTGTTCCGGGTTGTTGGCAGTAATCTTGAGCTGGTTCTGGCTGACGTACAGGCGCACGCCACGGAACTTTTCGTTCGACAGAATGGCTGCACGAGCAAACGCCTGCTTGAGCAGATCGCAGCCCGCTTCCAGCGTTTTGTCCGGGTTCTTCGGCAATACGCGGCGATAATCAGGGAAACGGCCATCAACCAGCTTGGAAGTGAAGATAAAGTCACCGACGTGAGCGCGGATGTTATTGCTGCCAATCTGCACCCGTAGCGGCGTATCACCACCGTCCAACAAGCGAACCAGTTCCATCACCCCTTTACGCGGCACGATCACCGAATGCGTAGGCAACTGCTGGCCAATCGGCATCGAACACACCGCCAGGCGGTGGCCATCGGTAGCCACGGTGCGCAGCTCTTCCCCTTCGGTTTCAAACAGCATACCGTTCAGGTAATAGCGCACATCCTGATGAGCCATCGAAAACTGGGTGGCCTCTATCAGGCGCTTTAACGTCGCCTGTGGCAAGGTGAACTCCACCTCGCTCTGCCAATCATCCAGGTTCGGGAAGTCTATCGCCGGCAGCGTGGACAGCGAGAAACGGCTGCGACCAGAACGTACCAGCATACGGTCGCCTTCGAGGATCACCGTAATCTCCGCCCCTTCCGGCAGGCCACGGCAGATATCAAAGAATTTACGCGCGGGGACGGTCGTCGCGCCCGCTTCATGGGGCTGAGACAGGGCAACACGGGCCACCATCTCCATCTCCAGATCGGTACCTGTCAGCAACAGGGAACCTTCCGTCACCTGCAGCAGCAGGTTACCCAGAATTGGCAGCGTCGGGCGGCCACCCAGTGGGCTGCTCACCTGTTGCAGCGGTTTTAGCAGATGCTCACGTTCAACGATAAATTTCATATGGGCTATGACGACAATGTTCTGATTAAATTGGAGAAATCTTCTTTGATGTCGTGACTTTCCTCACGCAGCTGCTCGATCTTCCGGCAGGCGTGCAACACCGTAGTATGATCGCGGCCACCAAACGCATCGCCGATTTCTGGCAGGCTGTGGTTGGTGAGCTCTTTTGCCAATGCCATCGCCATCTGGCGCGGGCGGGCAACCGAGCGCGAACGCCGTTTAGACAGCAGGTCCGCGATTTTGATTTTGTAGTACTCGGCCACCGTCTTCTGGATATTGTCGATGGTGACCAGCTTTTCCTGCAACGCCAGCAGATCCCGCAGCGCTTCACGCACGAAATCGATAGTGATGGCACGGCCAGTAAAGTTGGCGTTGGCGATCACCCGGTTCAGCGCCCCTTCGAGCTCACGCACGTTGGAACGCAGGCGTTTGGCGATAAAGAACGCCACTTCGCCTGGCAGACGGATATCGTTCTCATCGGCCTTTTTCATCAGGATCGCCACGCGGGTTTCCAGCTCCGGCGGCTCGATCGCCACCGTCAGGCCCCAGCCGAAGCGGGATTTCAAACGATCTTCCACCCCGTTGATCTCTTTTGGATAGCGGTCCGAGGTCAGGATGATCTGTTGATTACCTTCCAACAGGGCGTTAAAGGTATGGAAGAACTCTTCCTGTGAACGCTCTTTGTTGGCAAAGAATTGAATATCATCGATCAGCAACGCATCCACCGAGCGGTAGTAGCGTTTGAATTCTTCAATGGCGTTATTTTGCAGTGCCTTGACCATGTCCTGCACAAAGCGTTCCGAGTGCATATAGACCACTTTGGCATTGGCCTTACGCGCTATGATGCCGTTGCCTACCGCATGCAACAGGTGCGTTTTACCCAGGCCGGTACCGCCATACAGGAACAGTGGGTTATAAGCGCCCCCCGGATTGTCTGCCACCTGCCGCGCCGCAGCACGAGCCAGCTGGTTAGACTTACCCTCAACGAAGTTATCGAAGGTGTGCTTGGGGTTGACGTTGGAACGATAGGAAAGCTCAGGCGGCGGTGCCGCGTTGTCCCAGCTTGGGCGGGACGGTGCAGCCGTGCGCACCACCGGGGCTACCGGAGCGCTGTTGACGCTGGCCATCACGGGCTGGCTGAGGGTTTGTGTCAGTGGCTTGCTGCCCACCTCAAAACGCAACAGCGGCGCATCCGTACCGCAGAAATCATTCAACAGGCCATTGATATTGTTTAAGTACTTATCGCGAACCCAATCCAGCACAAAACGATTGGGCGCATACAGCGCCAGGGTATTGTCACTCAGTTCCGCCTGCAATGGGCGTATCCACATACTAAATTCTGTGGCAGGTAACTCATCCTGCAATCGGGCAAGACACTGCTGCCAAAGCGAAAGTGACACGGCGGACTCCACTCGAACAAGATCAATAAAAAGAAAAGAATCAGGCTACTTTTTTATAACTCATGATTTTTGACACACGCCCGGTATTGGCTGAAAAACCTGTAGGGTATGCGAACCGCCTTTCACGGCTTATGCCCTTTAACGATCCTGATTTGGGATCGCGATCGGAATGACGGATCATAGCGCAATCTGCGCAAGAGATCCTCCCCTTCATCACAGATTAGATCCATTTTATCCACAGCCCGCGAGGAGTGGCCAGTTTTTAACCAATCCAGGATCGATACCGATGAGATCTGAGCCTGTAGGGTCGGGTTTTAGCGCCTTTCACAGGTTATACCTGGTTATCCACGAGGATCCTTGCAGAAAACTCGCAGGATCGTACGGAGATCCTTGTGATTTACCCCTGAGTCCGTATAATCTTCGCCCACGTGTGATACCTGGTTCCTTGAATGGTGAGTCATTTAGCCAGACAGGATTCTGCGGTGACCACGGGCCAACACCGGATTTTACTCCGAATTGGCAGACAACCAGGTAGGCTAGCGCGATGTGAATTGACTCAGGACTGTACAATTATTACAATCCCGCCTCTTTATGTATTGCGATTGAGGCGTCGGTCATCTTCACGCCGAGTAGCCAAACGCATTTGACTTATCAGTATTTCATTTAAGTTTAGGTAGAAATCGCTATGAAACGCACTTTCCAACCGTCCGTACTGAAGCGTAACCGTAGCCACGGTTTCCGTGCTCGTATGGCCACCAAGAATGGTCGTCAAGTTCTGGCCCGCCGTCGTGCGAAAGGCCGTACTCGTCTGACTGTTTCTAAGTAATAAAAGCTAACCCGCTGAGTGGTTAAGCTCGCTTTTCCTAGGGAGTTACGTTTGTTAACTCCCACTCATTTCACTTTCGTCTTCCAGCAGCCACAACGGGCTGGCACGCCGCAAATCACCATCCTCGGCCGCCTGAACCAGCTGGGGCATCCCCGCATCGGTCTTACCGTCGCCAAAAAACACGTCAAACGCGCGCATGAACGCAACCGGATCAAACGCCTCACCCGCGAAAGCTTCCGTTTACTTCAGCACGAGCTACCGGCGATGGATTTTGTGGTGGTGGCCAAAAAAGGGATAGCGGATTTGGATAATCGTGCACTGACGGAAGCTTTGGAAAAATTATGGCGTCGCCACTGTCGCCAGGCTCCCGCATCCTGATCGGGCTGGTTCGGGCGTATCAGCTCGTGCTCAGCCCGCTGCTTGGGCCACGTTGTCGCTTCCAGCCGACATGTTCTCATTACGCAATTGAGGCATTACGCAGGTTTGGCATGTTAAAAGGCAGTTGGTTGACATTGAAACGCGTATTAAAATGCCACCCTTTGAACCCAGGTGGCGATGATCCCGTGCCGCCGAAAACCGACGATAACAGAGAACACTAACGATGGATTCGCAACGCAATCTTCTCCTCATCGCTTTGCTGTTCGTGTCTTTCATGATCTGGCAGGCCTGGCAAGTGGACAACGCTCCGCAACCAGCAGCCACCCAGACCACGCAACAGACTGCGAACCCAGCAACCGGTGATGCCGCAAGCTCAGCTGTACCAGGCAGTGGCCAGGGTAAACTGATCACCGTTAACACTGACGTGCTGTCGCTGACCATTAATACCCGTGGTGGCGATATCGAGCAGGCTAAACTGTTGACCTACCCGGATACCCTAGGTTCATCGACTCCATTTACGCTGCTGGAATCCACCCCGTCATTCGTCTACCAGGCACAAAGCGGCCTGACCGGCAGAGACGGCCCGGATAATCCGGCAAACGGCGAGCGTCCTCTGTTTGAGGCAGCACAGGATAGCTTCACGCTGGCTGATGGCCAGGATGAACTGCGTATTCCGCTGACCTTTACCGGCAAAGACGGTTCGGTCTTCACCAAGACCTTTGTGCTCAAGCGTAACCATTATGCCGTTGGCGTGGACTACTCCATCGTCAACAAAAGCGCGACTCCGCTGGAACTGACCCTGTTTGGCCAGTTGAAGCAGACCACCGAATTGCCTAAGCATCGTGATACCGGCAGCAACAACTTTGCACTACACACCTTCCGTGGTGCGGCTTACTCTTCCAGCGAAGACAAATACCAAAAGTATGCGTTCGACAAGGACGAGAATCTGAACGTCACCACCCAAGGCGGCTGGGTTGCCATGTTGCAACAGTACTTCGCTACCGCGTGGGTGCCGCAGACTCAGGGCAACAACACCTTCTATACCGCCAAGCCAGGTACCAACCTGTCTGCCATCGGCTTTAAAGCTGAGCCAGTGATTGTACAGCCAGGCGCCGAGAAGCAGCTGAATGCCACCCTGTGGGTCGGCCCGGAGCTGCAAGATCAGATGGCCCAACTGGCACCGCATCTGGATCTGACCGTCGATTACGGCTGGCTGTGGTTCATCTCCCAACCGCTGTTCAAACTGCTGAAGTTCATTCACAGTTTCATCGGCAACTGGGGCTTCTCGATCATCATCATCACCTTCATCGTGCGCGGCATCATGTACCCGCTGACCAAAGCGCAGTACACCTCGATGGCCAAAATGCGCATGCTGCAGCCAAAACTGCAGGCGATGCGTGAACGTATCGGTGATGACAAGCAGCGTATGAGCCAGGAAATGATGGCGCTGTACAAAGCTGAGAAAGTGAACCCGTTAGGGGGTTGCTTGCCGCTGATTATCCAGATGCCTATCTTCCTGGCCTTGTACTACATGCTGATGGGCTCGGTTGAGCTGCGTCATGCGCCGTTCATCTGGTGGATCCATGACCTGTCGGCGCAAGACCCGTACTACATCCTGCCAGTGCTGATGGGTGTAACCATGTACTTCATCCAGAAGATGTCACCAACCACCGTGACTGACCCGATGCAGCAGAAAATCATGACCTTTATGCCGGTGATCTTCACAGTGTTCTTCCTGTGGTTCCCGTCTGGTCTGGTGCTGTACTATATCGTCAGTAACCTGGTGACTATCGTCCAACAGCAGCTGATTTACCGCGGGCTGGAAAAGCGTGGTCTGCACAGCCGCGACAAGAAGAAAGTCTAGTCTTGTTTTAGGCAACACCCGTAGGGGCTTATGCCCCTACGACACCAAACACGTTGCCAGTAGAGGCGGTCATTAGACCGCCTTTTTGCATATTGTCGGAGAGATAAACCGCTATGAATACCACCGATACCATCGCTGCTCTTGCTACTCCGCCCGGACGCGGCGGTGTCGGCATCCTGCGCATTTCAGGCCGCGGAGCCAAGGACGTCGCCCTGGCGGTACTCGGTAAACTGCCTAAGCCGCGTTATGCCGATTATCTGCCGTTTCGTGATGCCGAAGGCTGCACGCTGGATCAGGGGATCGCACTGTGGTTCCCCGGCCCCAATTCCTTTACCGGTGAGGACGTGCTGGAACTACAGGGCCACGGTGGGCCGGTGATCCTCGATCTGCTTCTCAAACGCGTGCTGGCGCTGCCAGACGTGCGGATTGCCCGCCCAGGGGAGTTTTCGGAGCGCGCTTTCCTCAATGACAAGCTGGATTTGGCCCAGGCCGAAGCCATTGCCGATCTGATCGACGCCAGCTCCGAACAGGCCGCCCGTTCAGCCATGAACTCGCTGCAGGGCGCTTTTTCCCTCCGTATCCATCAGCTTGTGGAAGCGCTCACTCACCTGCGCATCTATGTAGAAGCGGCGATCGACTTCCCGGATGAGGAGATCGACTTCCTTTCGGACGGCAAAATCGAAGCCCAGCTGAACGGCGTGATGGCCGATCTGGACGGCGTGCGGGCCGAGGCACGCCAGGGCAGCCTGCTGCGTGAAGGGATGAAGGTGGTGATCGCCGGGCGACCCAACGCCGGGAAATCCAGCCTGCTCAATGAGCTGGCAGGACGCGAAGCGGCCATTGTCACCGACATTGCAGGCACCACGCGCGATGTGCTGCGCGAACATATTCATATTGATGGCATGCCACTACACATTATCGATACCGCCGGGCTGCGGGAAGCCAGCGACGAAGTAGAGCGTATCGGCATCGAACGTGCCTGGAACGAGATCGAACAGGCGGATCGCGTGCTGTTTATGGTGGATGGCACCACCACCGCCGCCACCGAACCCGCCGAGATCTGGCCGGAATTTATGGCACGGTTGCCAAGCTCCCTGCCGATCACCGTGGTACGCAACAAGGCTGACATTACCGGCGAAGCATTGGGCCTGAGCGAAGTAAATGGCCACTCACTTATTCGTCTATCGGCACGTACCGGTGAGGGGATCGACCTGCTGCGCGACCATCTGAAGCAGAGCATGGGCTTCACCAGCAATATGGAAGGCGGCTTCCTGGCCCGTCGCCGTCACTTGCAGGCACTGGAGCAGGCGGCACAGCATCTGGTGCAGGGCAAAGAACAGTTAGTGAGCGCTTACGCAGGAGAGCTGCTGGCCGAAGAACTACGATTGGCCCAGCAGGCCTTGAGCGAAATCACCGGGGAGTTTACCTCCGATGACCTGCTCGGGCGCATCTTCTCCAGTTTCTGTATTGGCAAATAACCCAGCGTTCAAACAAACCGATAAGTGTCCTGGACCCCGCGCTAACACACGGTTAATGCGGGGTTTTATTCTTAACGCATCACAGGCCGCAACAACGCTCAACGGGAGCAAGCTGGCTGAGACAACCCTTTTGCAGTAACCTGCTGGCACCGCTGGTGCATCAATTAGCGCTGTTCGGCTTTATGCCTTTGTTGCTCACCGCAGGCGTTCATCCCATTTTTCACTCACCCGACTCCTGGCCGATAAATGGCCTGTAATCTCCAACTAAGAGTTAATTAAGATATTACATATTTTCATGTGCACCCCCCATAAATAATAAGCATGCTATTTGTTGTATCACTTATCAACAACCGGCATAAGTTATCCAAGGTGGCGAGCAGTGAGTTAATTTCTTAAAGGTTGTTAACGATGACAACATAACCTTGAGAAATATAAGATGCCAAATATTACCAAATCTAAATCGATTTATACTTTGTCAAGACCTGTATGGTTGGATGCTGCCGGGATGAGCAAAGGTATCAACCACGACCGCCAACATCTGGGTATTATTCTCGCTGCCGGACAAGCGGTAAGAATTCGCCAGACCAATGCAGCGTTCAATCAAAAACTCACCATGCGCCTGCTAAATGACGATCGCAAAACAGAGGCAGAATACCTTATCGGCAGCACCTGGGTTGAGGCCAGCCTCAGTGCTGCATCGGTTCCATTTATCGATACACCGTACGTGGATGGTACGCCTGTGGTGGAGTTTGAGTATCCGAACACGGCGAAAACCTTGCCTGTATACCGCAAAGGTGAGAACGAAGTGGCGTTTTTCAGCCGTTGGGATAATCAAGACGCAGAATTCGGTTTTATTGAATCTGAATACGCGACTCTGCTGGTACCAAAAATCAGTAAAAAAACGCTAAAGGCGCTTGGGGAGGCCAAAAATATTGATGGGCTGATCGCCTATTACGATCGAATTTTTACCTTCTATAATGCGCTGGCAGGTATTTCATTTGAGCCAGAGCGCGATTCAGATCGCAATATTAAAAACCGCTACTTTATGAAGGCTGATAAAAATGGCGCCGGAGCTGCTTATTATGGTGCCTGGTGGACGGCGGAAACCAGCAGCTCGATCAACAGCTTCTGGCTGACGCCGCAAGACAACAATTGGGGCAGCCTGCATGAAATTGCTCACGGCTATCAAGGGCACTTTATGGGGGATAAATATTTCTCCGCCGGAGAGATGTGGAACAACATTTACGCAGCCTGCTACCAGGACGTGATGCTGGGTGATCGCAAATACAAAGAAGGCTGGCTGTATGACTACGGCAATATGGCGAAAGTCGAGAATAAAATCGTCGATCTGCTCACCAAGGCTACGCCGCTTAACCAGTGGGACTTGCGCTCAAAGCTGTACTTCGCCGTATTGATGGTGGACAAGGCGGGCAAAAACGCCTTCACACATTTCAATCAGCAGTACCGTAAAAACTGTAATACGCCGGGATTTATTCCTTCCGAACACGCACTACTGGATATGCTGTCTGAAAGCTTTGCGGCGGCCGGCGAACAGGTGGACGTTACGCCTTTCATCCAACTGGCCGGCGGCCATGTGACCCAAACACAGCGCAATCGCAACGTGTTCAGCAATGCCAAGGCTGTATACCCGCTGTATCAATTGGTCAATGCACCGCAACTGGAAGCGGTGAAAACCCAGCTGAAGCTGGACTCCCCCCTCCGGCTGGTTGATGCAACTCAGCTGAAAGCCACCGGCTTGAAAGGCAACGTCAGTCTGCGTTTTAACATCGATGACTTTGCGCAGATCTACGGTGAAGATCTGATCCTGATGGAGGGGGCGCGCTACGCATATAAAACGCGCATCAATAGCCCTACTATGGAGTTGAGTGCACTGCCGATTGGTGTGTACAGTCTGCGTTTACCTACCGGTAAAGACTACAAGTACCAGCCTACGGCGGGCTATCTGGTGGTGAAGCAGGGGGATAGTGCGGCGGAGATTAACTTTGTCAAAAAAGTCTCTTCCCCGATCGTCTCGCAGGAAATCAATCTGCTGGGTCTAGGAGACGATATTTTCGCCACGCTGTTGGTTGATCGCGCTCAGGGCAAACTGGTGATTGACGTCACCACCACTACGCCGCATTCGTATTTCCCGGGAGTGACCTACGCCAAGGTTATCATGCGCGATCCGCAAGGGAAACTCACCTTCAGCAAGGATATTCACGGCACTAATGCGAGTCTCAGCCATGATGAACTGGCATTCGGTGTGGGCGACCAGATTGAGATCTATCATGAGGAACCGGGGCGCGTACGAGTGAACCCTGCCTATTCAGGGATAATTGATAACAAAAACAAAACCAACGTATTGACGATCGATAATCGCGGGTTGAAAAATGCTGCCTTGCAGGGCGATCCTGAACAGGCATTGTTGGTGCGGCTAGAGAGTGCGGCGGCGCATTTGCGTGGCTATCCTCAGGCCTATCATGCCGCGTTCTCGCCTTTCAAAGACGACATTTACCTGGCGATCAATACCTTCGGCAGCCCACTGCGTGAGCAACTACTGGCAAGCTATAAGGACTGCATTCCCACTGACAATACCCCTCCGAGCGACAACACTGGCAATGTGTTCACTTTGGCCTGCAGAGGGATCAGCGATCGTCAGTTCCTGACGGGTACCCTCAACCTGGTGAAAAAAACGCTGACGGTAAAGATAGCAGCCGGAATTGCGCACCATTATTTCCCCGGCGTTTACGCTTCCCTCGTTTATGAAGATGCGGACGGTAATCGTCTGTATCACGATAAGGTGATCGGCAGCCAGACGCAGCAGAAGCGTTCGGTTGAGTTGCCTCTATCCGGCTATGGTGGTGAGGTGATCCGTTTGCATCACGAAGAACCGAACAACCGTTTAATCATCACTAACGATATGCGAGAGGTGAGGTTGGCCGAAAAGGGCAAGCAGCAGACTTACCGTATTACGGCCGTGGGACTGGAGCGAATTGCTGATTAATCAGTAGATTGTGCGGTGGCAAATGTTGCCGCACCTTCCCCTCAAGCAGACGACCTCAGACTGTTGAAGCTGTGCCCACGTTCACCTTCACTCCAACGGATAGGCGGCACCATTGACCGCACTCCCCCCGGTGAGCTTTGGCCACTAAGTTCCAGATACGGCGCAGCACTCCTGCCACTTCGCTGTTTTTTCATTCAACAGAAGAATAATTAAGAAAAAAATCATGCAAATTCTTAATGAAAAATCTTAACGTAATGCTTACTCTAACATTCCAGTTTTTCATAAGCCTCGGTCATGGAGTGAACAATGGCTTGTCATTTTATTCGATGGGATACGGTTACAGAGCGTTTAGAGACCCACCGGCTAACAAACGACCTGATTGAAAGAACAGCCGGCTTTTCCGCCAAGCGCCGTCGGCGTTTTTTGCAGGGCCGCATCCTGCTGGCCGAAATGATGTTTTATCTGTATGGCATCCCCGTACTCCCCCCAATAGCCACCGCACCGACCGGGCGCCCTTGCTTTGCCGATCATAACCTGCCTGATTTCAGCCTCGCCTATGCAGGGAATACTATCGGCGTACTGTTGAGCCTGGAAGGCAAGGTGGGTTTGGATATCGAAGTGATGCGCGCACGAAGCCACAACCTGCTGCATCAATACTCCAGCACCACGGAGAACGCGTGGATTGCGGCGCAGCACGACCGGCTGGAAGCCGAAACCCAGCTGTGGAGCATCCGCCAATGCGTGCTGAAACTGGCCGGCCTGGGTAACAGCGGCCAGGGTTTGCTGAATTTACACCCTTTTTCCGGCCAGCTACGCTGCAACACTCTGCCCAACGTGCACGTCATGAGTGACGCCGGTGAATACCTCAGCTGGGCCTGCGCCCACCAACCTGGCTTGGATCGGCTGATTTGCTGGCAATATGACGATAACCAGGGCTTACAGAAATGCGCCGAAATTTCATCACGTAACCCATCTCCCTCCACGCATTTTTTGAAATTGACCAGCCTCGCCTCTGTTACACGTTGAAAGCACCGATTTAACGTCTGCCTTCGGGGGAACATTCAAAACAAAACTTTTCTTAACGCATGATTTACTGCTTTGAATTGTAAAAACAGATAAAGACTTAGCCCATAACTAGGATATTTCCCCAATTTGCCCTATTATCTGCTGGTTGTTCTAAGCTGAGTCTGTTCATCAGAAAAGGGAGAATCAAAATGTCAGAGCAAGCACTAAAGATCGTCACGCTACTGGGGAGCCTACGAAAAGGCTCTTATAACGCCACAGTCGCACGCGCTTTACCTCAGTTAGCTCCTCAGGGTGTCACTATCGAAGCCCTTCCCTCTATCCGCGATATCCCACTGTACGACGCAGACCTCCAGCAAGAAGAGGGTTTCCCGGCCACGGTAGAAGCCATTGCCGAACAAATTCGCCAGGCTGACGGCGTGATCATCGTAACGCCAGAATACAACTACTCTGTGCCAGGCGGCTTGAAAAATGCCATCGACTGGCTGTCCCGTTTGCCTAACCAACCGCTGGCCGGCAAACCGGTGGCGATCCAGACCAGCTCAATGGGGCCGATTGGCGGCGCGCGTTGCCAATATCACCTGCGGCAGATCCTGGTGTTCCTGGATGCCATGGTGATCAACAAACCTGAGTTTATGGGGGGAGTGATACAGAATAAGGTTGATGAGCAAGCGGGTGAACTGGTGGACCAAGGCACGCGGGATTTCCTGACCGGCCAGCTGTCCGCATTCAGCGACTATATCCGCCGTGTAAAATAAGCTGCCAAGTGGCGTCCAGAGATAACACAATCGAAGGCGCCTTTTTTACTAGTTTTCTCATTAATATTATTGAAAAACAAAGTCATAAAACCATGCCTTTTTTTATTTTAGCTCTATTTTTGGCTTTTGCTACTGGTCCATTGTTTGCTGCACCCAAGCTCTATCCCGAGGGAGAAGAGCCGTTAGAACTGCCTATCCATAGCCCGCTGAGTAAGCCATTGCCCCGCTCAGCCTACAATCAGGAAGATAAAAAAGCCGGCGCCACGTCGTTATATCTGACGCTGATGCGTGAAGATGCCCGTAATATCTGGGCCCCCTTTCAACTGGCTGCCTCCTCGGCCGAACAGGGCCAGACCGAGCTAGCCGAACGTTATCTGCAACTTAGCGCCAAGCGAGGGTTGTGGTATTACTACAATCTGCTGGAAGACGACTCGTTCAGCAGCATTCAGCAAAGTGACACCTACCGTTCAATTCTGGCAACCACCAAGGCGCGCTATCAGCAACACGCCGCAAAGTTTGAAGGTAAACCCCACTATGCCGTGCCGAATGGCGAGCCACCGCCCGGAGGCTGGCCAACCATCGTCTACCTCCACCCCTACGGGAAAGCCGCCACTATCATCCCAGAAGATCGGTTGCTGTTTGCCGAGGCCGGAGTGGCCTATATTGAGATAAACGGCACGCAGATGCTGGCGGAAGGGAGCTTTCGCTGGTCTAACTACAGCTCTACCAGCACCCAGAACGCTATTCAACGCACGCTACAAAACCTGGCCCCCAAGCTGAATCTTAATCTCCAGCAGGTTTACCTGACCGCCCGTGGTCAGGGGGCGCTACACGCGGCTAACCTGATGGCCAATTACCCGCAGTTTTATTCCGGCGCGCTGCTGATTGCCCCAACGGGCCGCCTCTCCCCGGCGAAGCATTCACTGGCAGAAAACAAACGCATCATGATTGCCTATTACGATCGGCAAAATTTCAGCGATCGAGCGCTGGCTCTTAACTTTGCTGACTTGTTCAGAGGCAATAATCAGGTCGAGATCGCCAATTTTGCCGAGGGGGAAGATAGGATAGGTGGCTGGCAGCAGCGTTATAACCGGCCGCTACGCTGGGTAATGGGTAGAGAACAGGATGCCTCACCGGGCGCTTGAGATAAAAAAGGGGCGTCGGCCCCTTTCAGATTGATGACATACTGGCTGTGCACATGTGCGCCCGTTTAACCACCGCCACGACAGAGTAAGCCAGTTGCGGTTGGTCATCAGACCCACTTTTTACTGACAATTAATGCCCGTCAACGAACGCTATTTTCAGCACGAACAGCAGCGCTACCACGATCACACAGGGGCTAATTTCACGCCAGCGGCCAGTGCCCAGCTTCATGATGCAGTAAGAGATAAAGCCCAGAGCAATCCCTTCGGTGATCGAGAAGCTGAAAGGCATCATGGCGGCGGTCACAAAGGCCGGAACCGCTTCAGTCATATCTTCCCACTTCACCCGCGCCAGGCTGGAGGTCATCAGCACCCCCACATAAATCAGCGCGCCCGCAGCCGCATAGGTTGGCACCATTCCCGCCAGCGGTGACAGGAAAATCACCAGCAGGAACAGAATGCCCACCACCACGGCGGTCAGGCCAGTACGCCCACCAACGGCCACCCCAGAGGAGCTTTCGATATAGGCGGTGACCGAAGAGGTACCCGCAAAAGCACCGGCAACCGAGGTGATGCTGTCCACGTACAGCGCCTGCTTCATACGCGGGAACTTGCCGTTTTCATCCGTCAGGCCAGCCTTATCGGTCACACCGATCAGCGTACCCGAGGAGTCAAACAGGTTGACCAGCATAAAGGAGAAGATCACGCCCGCCAGGCCGATATTCAGCGCCCCGGCGATATCCACCTGGCCAACCACAGAGGTGACGTCCGGCGGTAGGGAAAATACGCCGCCATACTTCACGTCGCCCAGCGCCCAGCCGATCAGCGTGGTTACCACGATGGAAACCAGTACCGCAGCATGGATATTACGCGAAGCCAGCACCGCGATAATAAAGAAACCCAAGGCTCCCAACAGCACGCTATGAGAGGTCAGATTACCTACCGCCACCAGCGTATCCGGGTTGGCGACCACGATACCGGCGTTTTTCAGCCCCATCATGGCGATAAACAGGCCGATACCGCTGGTGATGCCCACGCGCAGGCTGAGCGGGATATTGGCAATCATCCAGTAGCGAATACGGAAAATGGTCAGCAACAGGAAACCGATTGCGCCCCAGAAAATAGCGCCCATGCCGACCTGCCATGAAATCCCTATCGCGCCGACCACCACAAACGCGAAGAACGCGTTGAGGCCCATCGCCGGAGCCAGCGCCACCGGCAGGTTAGCCAGCAAGCCCATCAGGATACTGCCTAAAGCGGCAACCAGGCAGGTGGTGACAAACACCGCCTGAGTGTCCATGCCCGCCGCACCCAGGATCTGCGGGTTAACGAACACGATATACACCATGGTTAAAAAGGTGGTGAGGCCGGCAATCGTTTCCGTACGTACCGTGGTGCCATGCTGCTTGAGTTTAAACACGCGCTCAAGCAAACCCTGATTGGCATCAAGGCTGAGGTCTTGTTTGCTCATTATAGAATTCCGAAGAGGGATTAGGACTGTCGCTGGCTATCCTATAACAAAAAGTCCGGCTTTTGACCTCGCTCACAGGTTTTTTTCGCCATCTTTACGGCTAAAACGGCCAACAAGTTGTATTTATTGAGATTGATCGCCAAAGAGGGACAATCCCCGGCGATCCGGTTAAAGTAACAGCAGTCATGACTTAACCGAGGGCGCTTACCCCAATGAATCAGGTTGAATGTGTTTTATTTGATTGCGATGGCACGTTGGTAGACAGCGAAGTGCTGTGCAGCAAGGCCTATGTGCATATGTTTGCCCACTATGGCATCGAGCTGGCGCTGGAAGAGGTGTTTAAAAATTACAAAGGGATAAAACTCTACGAGATCATTGAGCGAGTTAACGCCGAGTACGGGGTAAATTTACCCGCCAGCGAGCTGGAACCGGTTTATCGTCAGGAAGTGGCCCGCCTGTTTGACGCCGAGCTCCAGCCGATTGCCGGTGCGCGCGAGCTGTTGGCGCAGATGAATGCCCCTATGTGCACCGTTTCTAACGGCCCGGTGAGCAAAATGCAGCATTCGCTGGGACTGACCGACATGTTGTCCTATTTTGATGACCGGTTGTTCAGCGGCTACGATATTCAACGCTGGAAACCCGATCCGGCCATCGTATTCCATGCAGCTCAACAGATGCAGGTACCCGTAGAACGCTGTATTTTGGTGGATGATTCTGCTGCCGGCGCCCAGGCTGGGATCGCCGCTGGCATCCCGGTGTTCTACTTCTGCGCCGATCCTCATAATCAACCGATCGATCATCCGCTGGTGACGACGTTTGACGATCTGGCGCAGTTGCCTGCGCTGTGGCAACAGCGGGGCTGGCAGCTTACCCGTTAAACCACGTTGATATTCAGCGGGGTAAAACACCCCGCTAAACTTTATCGATTAACGATAGGATCCCAGCGGAACTTCGGCATCAGGCTCGTGGGTAATTCTGTTACGTAAGTCCCGGCGTACTATCTCAATCACCCAAAACCAAAATATATGCCCCAAAATTTCAGAAAGGTACTCATCAAATGGCAGCATTGAAAGCGGGGGTGTCAAACCAAGCAGGGGGAAGCTAATGCCATGCACGGCAACGGTGGCAATGATGCCCGCCAACGCCCCCTGCCACAGTTTGATCTTTGGAAAAATCTCGGCAACCAAGCAGTAACCAATAGCAAAGACCAACGAAAATATGACGTGCGTAACCATAACCGGGTTAATAATGTGCTCAGAAAAGGTATATACCGTACTGGTTGGATCTATCCCAAGATAATCTTTTAAAAACAGATAGGGCGGGTTAAATTCAGCCCGACCATCGCTGATGGTTCTTGGCGGTAGCGGAACCTCAGCCCCCCACTTGACAAAAGCAGAGAGGATCCCACCAATAATGCCAACAAACAAGGCAACGCCATACCGCCGCCGACTTGGATCCGTTTTTATAAATAACGCACTAATTTTCATAATGATAACCATCCAATGGAAATATATAATTCACTATTGTTTATACTCTAAATAATCAGAGCTGCATGAGAAAAATGCAATTCATTGATCATAATCATAAAATAAATGTAACATGGAAAGCTTAATAATCCTTAAATTACCTCAAGCACCCCGGTCATGCTAATTATCCGGGGTATAAATAGGGGCGCAGCCTGATTAACTAGCCGGTAGCGGCGGCCGATTACGCCACCAACGCCAGCTGCGTTTTACCGCTTTGGTCTGCGGGCCAAGGCGTTTATTCAGCCCATTCGCCAGCACGTCCAGCGTCAGGCAGAAAATAAAATAGACCAGCGCCACAAACAGGAACACCTCCATCGGGTAAACCATGCTGCGGTTATTTACCTGCGTGGCCAGAAAGGTCAATTCCCCCACGCCGACGATGTACGCCAGAGAAGTGTCTTTAATCAGCGAGATCCACTGGTTGATAAACGAAGGTACCATCATGCGTAGCGCCTGTGGCAAAACGATCATCCGCAGCACCTGCCAGCGGTTTAAACCGAGCGATAGCCCCGCCTGCCACTGCCCGGCACTGATAGCCACAATCCCCGCTTTCACCGCATGGGCCAGATAGGCCGAGGCGATCAGCGCCAGCGCGCACACCACGGTGGTAATTTCCGGGATATCGACGCCAAACACGATTGGCAGCAGGAAGTAAGTCCAGAAAATCAGCATGATCACCGGGATGGCGCGGAAGAACCCGAGCACCATCGCCAACAATCCGGCCAGCCCCCCACGCGACATCGCCAGCGCAACGCCCAGCAGCGTGCCCAGAATTGCCGAAGCCAGCCCGGCCATCAGGCTGATCGCCAACGTCAACGCAGCTCCGCCCAAAGGCCCGTCCGGGAAGGTGCCCCACAGCAGGTAGCCCAGGTTTTCCTCAATAACGGTAAAGTCCATCTTAGTGTCCCCCCAGCGGTTTGCGCTGCTGACGCCACATGCCCCAACCTTCCAACAGAGCAATAATGGCGATATACAACACCGTTGCCACACCAAACGCCTGGAAGGTCCTCAGGGTTTCGGTTTCCACCTGGCGCGAAGCGTAAGACAGCTCGGCCAGGCCGATCGCCATGGTCAGCGATGAGTTCTTAATCACGTTCATGTACTGCCCCAGCAGCGGCGGGAAAGCGATTTTCAGCGCCTGTGGCAACACCACATAGCGCATCGATTGCCAGCCGGTCAGCCCTAGCGCGTTAGCCGCGTGTTTTTGCCCGCTGGCGACGCCACGGATGCCGGAGCGTATCTCTTCGGCAATAAACGCGGTGGAATAGAGCGTCAGGCCGAAGAAGCCCGCCAGGAATTCAAAAGAGGGCCAGTCGAGGAAGCCTAACTGATGGGGGGTATTCAGCCATTGCATGACAAAGGAGGGCAAGATTTGCCCGGCGGCAAAATACCAGAAGAACAGTTGCACCAGCAGAGGAGTATTGCGAAATAGTGCGCTGTAGGCCACCGCCAGCCAGCTTAAGGGCCGCAGGTTGCTGTCCCGCATCGCCGCCAGACCAAAACCCAACAACGTTGCCGCCAGTCCAGCACAGGCCGACAGCCATAACGTCATCAAGAAGCCATTCCATAGCCAGCTCAGATACTGCGGCGCCAACAGCCAGTCTGAGAATTGTTGCAGATTCATACGAGGTACTTCCCCTCACCCCAACCCCCTCCGCAACTGTACCAAACCGGGGAGAGGGAGAAGGGAGATTAGGCTTTAGGTTGCTGATCCAACGGGCCGATCTTGAAATCGCCACGCGGTTGGGCGGTTTTGGTTTCCGGGCCGAACCAGCGATCGTAAATCTTCACCGCATCGCCGTCTTGTTCCAGCTTGATCAAGGTGTCGTTGATGGTTGCCGTTAGACGATCTTCGCCTTTTGGCACGCCTACGCCCTGATATTCTTTGGTGATGCTGAACGGAGAGATTTCAAAGTCGGCTTTTTGCGCGGCCGGCAGGTTTCCCAACAGACCAACCAGCTTGGCATCGTCCTGGGTGATCGCCTGTACGTTGCCGTTACGCAGGGCGACGAACGCCAATGGGGTATCGTCGTAAGAGATCACTTTGGCCGTTGGGTAATGCTCACGCAGGGTGATTTCCTGCACGGTGCCTTTATCTGCACCGATGCGCAGTTTTTTGATGTCTTCCGGGGTTTTCAGCACCCCCTTATGAGCAATGAATTTCTGGCCGGTAGCAAAATATGGCACGCTGAAATTCACCTCTTTGGCACGCTCGTCGGTGATGGTGAAGTTGGCCGCGATCAGATCAACCTTTTTGGACACCAGCAGAGGAATACGGTTAGCCGGGTTGGTGGCGCGCAGTTCAACCTTGACGCCCAGCGCCTTACCGATAGCTTCGGCGACGTCCACGTCATAACCCACCAGCTTTTTGCTTTGCGGATCGACATAACCAAACGGTGGGTTGCTATCGAATACCGCAATACGCACCACGCCCGCTTTTTGAATATCATCGAGTTTATCGGCATGTGCCACACCGGTGGCAAGGCTGGCTAACAGAGATAAGGCTAAGACGCGCTGTTTCATGAAAGGCTCCCAAGTGATTGATGTCCCGCTGGCTGATAAGCTAGCAAGCCTCGCTTAGGTCAGGAAATAATATTAAACGCTATAGTTATAACCTTTTTAACTTTACGGTTTTTAAATGGCATCAAGGCGCCGTTTTCAGCGCCTTTTGAGATAACCCACTGGTGGAATTACGCTTTTTTCTCGTCTTTACCGTCTGACAACAGTTCGTCCAGCGCATCGCCACCGATATGGCGGAAATCCTGGCCTTTGACGAAGTAGAAGATAAATTCGCAAATATTCTGGCAGCGGTCGCCGATACGCTCGATAGAGCGGGCACAGAACAGCGCCGTCAGCACGCTCGGAATGGTGCGCGTATCTTCCATCATGTAGGTCATCAGTTGACGCACGATGCCTTCATACTCCTGATCGACCTTCTTGTCTTCGCGGTAAATCCGGATCGCTTCATCCAGATCCATACGCGCAAAGGCATCCAGCACGTCGTGCAGCATCTGCACGGTGTGGCGGCCCAGAGACTCCAAACTGACCAGCAATGGCTGATGCTGGTGCGAGAATTTCTCCAGTGCGGTACGACAGATCTTGTCTGCCACGTCACCGATACGTTCCAGCTCGGAAATGGTCTTGATGATCGCCATCACCAGACGCAGGTCGCTGGCGGTTGGCTGGCGTTTGGCAATGATGCGCACGCAAGCCTCATCGATTGCCACTTCCATCATATTGACCTTGGCATCGCCCTCGATCACCCGCTTGGCCAGTTCACCGTCCTGGTTATGCATCGCGGTAATGGCATCGGTCAACTGTTGCTCTACCAGCCCGCCCATGGTCAGCACCTGGGTGCGGATGTGCTCGAGTTCAGCGTTGAACTGGCCGGAAATGTGTTTGTTTAAATTCAGGTTATCCATGATGCATCCTAATCAACCATAACGGCCAGTAATGTAGTCTTCGGTCTGCTTCTTCTGTGGCGCAGTAAACAGAGTGTCAGTATCGCTGAACTCAATCAACTCACCCAGATACATAAATGCGGTGGAGTCGGAACAACGCGCCGCCTGCTGCATGTTGTGGGTCACAATCACCACGGTATAGTCAGACTTCAGCTCGCTGATCAGCTCTTCAATCTTGCCGGTGGAAATCGGATCCAGCGCCGAACAAGGTTCATCCAGCAACAGCACTTCCGGGCGAATGGCAATGCCGCGCGCAATGCACAGGCGTTGCTGCTGGCCGCCGGACAGGCTGTAACCGCTCTGGTGCAGCTTGTCCTTGGTCTCGTTCCACAGTGCCGCCTTGGTCAGCGCCCATTGGACACGCTCGTCCATATCCGCACGGGACAACTTCTCGAACAGGCGCACGCCAAAGGCGATGTTGTCATAAATCGACATCGGGAACGGCGTTGGCTTTTGGAACACCATGCCCACCTTGGCACGCAGCAGCGCGATATCCTGGTTATCCGTCAGGATGTTTTGCCCATCCAGCAGGATATCGCCTTCGGCACGCTGCTCGGGGTAGAGCTGGTACATCTTGTTGAAGGTCCGCAGCAGCGTCGATTTGCCGCAACCAGACGGGCCAATAAACGCGGTCACCTTGTTCTTGGCGATATCCAGCGTGATGTTTTTCAGCGCATGGAATTTGCCGTAGTAAAAGTTCAGATCGCGTACCTGAATTTTGCTGCTGGAAGTGGAGTCAACCCTACTCATCAAGACTTCTCTCTTTTCACGGTGTCGCCTGAGCGGCACCTAAATTTTTATGAATGCTTTTTCTTGGCGAAAATCACACGCGCCAGGATATTCAGTAACAGTACGCACAGGGTGATCAACAGCACCCCTGCCCAGGCCAGTTGTTGCCACTCGGCAAACGGACTCATGGCAAACTTGAAAATGGTGACCGGCAGGTTGGCGATCGGCTGCATCAGGTCGGTACTCCAGAACTGATTCGACAGCGAGGTAAACAGCAACGGGGCGGTTTCCCCGGCAATACGCGCAATAGCCAGCAGTACGCCGGTGATGATGCCGGAGACCGACGCCTTCAGCGTAATGGCGGAAATCATGCGCCATTTCGGTGTCCCCAACGCATAGGCCGCTTCACGTAGCGTGTCGGGAACCAGCTTGAGCATGTTCTCGGTGGTGCGGATCACGATCGGGATCTGCAACAGGGCCAACGCAATAATCCCTGCCCAACCGGAGAAGTGTTCCATCTTCGCCACCACCACGGTGTAAACGAACAGGCCCACGACGATCGATGGCGCGGATAACAGAATATCGTTGATAAAGCGGATCACTTCCGCCAGCCAGGATTTACGGCCATATTCCGCCAGGTAGATCCCCGCCATGATGCCCAACGGAGTGCCGAAGATGGTTGCCCACAGGATCAACAAGCCGCTACCGGCAATGGCGTTAGCCAGCCCCCCACCCGCGGTATTCGGTGGCGGCGTCATTTCGGTAAACAACGCCAGCGACATGCCGTCGATGCCCTTGGTGATGGTCGAGAACAGGATCCACACCAGCCAGAACAGGCCAAAGACCATCGTCGCCATCGACAGGAACAGCGCCAAACGGTTTTTCTGCCGACGCCAGGCCTGCATTTTACGGCGGCTTTCCGCCAGTGCTACCGGGTTTTGCATATCCATCGTTGCCATGTTAGCGACCCTCACGCTTGGCCAGGCGCATCACCATCAACTTCGACAGCGCCAGGACGATAAAGGTGATCACAAACAGGATCAGCCCAAGCTGCATCAACGCAGAGGTATGTAGCCCGGATTCCGCTTCGGCGAATTCGTTGGCCAACGCCGAGGTGATGCTGTTGCCCGGCATATACAGCGAGAAACTGTCGAGCTGGTAGGTGTTACCGATAATAAAGGTCACCGCCATGGTTTCCCCCAGCGCGCGTCCCAGGCCAAGCATCACACCGCCGATCACGCCGTTTTTGGTGAACGGCAGCACAATGCGCCAGATCACTTCCCAAGTGGTACAGCCGATGCCATAGGCCGACTCTTTCATCATCACCGGGGTCTGTTCGAACACATCGCGCATTACCGCCGCAATGTAAGGAATAATCATAATGGCCAGGATCACCCCGGCAGCCAGAATACCGATACCAAATGCCGGGCCGGAGAACAGCTCGCCTACGATCGGGATACCGGACAACACTTCCCCCACCGGGGTCTGGAAATATTTGGCGAACAGCGGGGCAAACACGAACAGGCCCCACATGCCGTAAACGATGCTTGGGATCGCCGCTAACAGTTCTATCGCAATCCCCAACGGGCGCTTGAGCCAGTTAGGAGCCAACTCGGTCAGGAACAGGGCAATACCAAAACTGACCGGCACGGCGATAATCAGCGCAATCACCGAGGTGACGACCGTGCCGTAGATCGGCACCAGCGCACCAAACTGCTCGGCTGGCGCATCCCACTCTTTGGTCCACAGGAAGGCAAAACCGAACTTCTGCATGCTTGGCCAGGAGGCGATAATCAGCGAAACGATGATGCCACCCAGCAACAATAGGGTAATCAGCGCCGCCAGTCTGACCAGCGCGCTGAAAATGATGTCACCGTTTTTACCCGGTGCCTTAATGGTCGGCTTGTACTCAGCCATAGATTACTCTTCTGTTTAAAGCTTGGAGGGCCCGGCACGCCAGGCCCCGACAGTCAGGTTGAGGCGCGGTCTTCCGCACCCCCTGTGTTGTTAGAATAAGGCCTTACCGGAGCTGTCTTTGATGTTGGTCTTCCAGGCAGCACGGATTTGTTCCACCACTTCGGCAGGCAAAGCGGCGTAATCCAGTTCGCCGGCCTGCTTGGCACCGGTCTTGTAAGCCCAGTCAAAGAACTTCAGCACTTCTGCGCCCTGCTCAGGCTTCTTCTGCTCTTTGTGCACCAGGATGAAGGTGGTGGAGGTGATTGGCCAGACGTTGTCGCCTTTCTGGTTGGTCAGGTCCTGCGCGAAGGTTTTGCTCCAATCCACGCCTTTGGCTGCCGCGCTGAAGCTCTCTTCGGTTGGGCTAACGGCTTTGCCATCGGCAGACACTAATTTAGTGTAGGCCAGGTTGTTCTGCTTGGCGTAAGCGTATTCAACATAGCCGATAGAGCCAGGCAGACGCTGAACGAACGCGGCGATGCCGTCATTGCCCTTGCCACCCAGGCCGGTTGGCCAGTTTACGGTTGAGCCTGCACCAATTTTCTCTTTCCACTGCGCGTTTGCCTTGGCCAGATAGCTGGTGAAGACGAAAGAAGTTCCGGAACCATCAGCACGACGCACCACGGCGATAGCCTGATCCGGCAGCTTGACGCCCGGGTTCAGTTTAACGATTGCCGGGTCATTCCATTTTTTGATGTTGCCCAGGTAGATATCCCCCAGGGTTTGACCATCCAGAGTCAGCTCACCGGATTTGATACCCGGAATATTCACCGCCAGTACCACGCCACCGATCACGGTAGGGAACTGGAACAGGCCGTCCGCAGCCAGTTTCTCATCGGACAGCGGGGCATCAGAAGCACCAAAGTCAACGGTGTTGGCGATGATTTGCTTCACACCACCAGAGGAACCAATCCCCTGATAGTTAACCTTGTTACCGGTTTCTTTCTGATAAGAATCTGCCCACTTGGCATACACCGGAGCGGGGAATGTCGCACCTGCACCGGTCAGGCTAGCAGCAGCGAAGGCGGACACAGAGGCCAAAGAGAAAGTCGCTGCCACAATACTGGCGACGGTGGTACGCATCAGTTTCATAATCCCTCCTAATGGGATATTTCAAAAATCGACTTTGAGTCGTTTTCATCAGAGTAAGTATTGCTGCAGGAGGGAAAATAGGACAGTTTGGTGACAGTAAAATGTACGAAATATGACATTTTTATGACAGGCGTTCACACAACCACAAGAGGATCGTACCTATAAATAAAGAAGAATTCGCTTATCCCTATAGGATAATCACCGATTATCAGAAAACGCTGCAATCGTTTCTAAAATAAACCAGACAACCCCTAAAAAAACAACCATATTGCTATTTCTTTTGACTTAAATGACGCTAATGAAATTTAAGAATAACACCATTGAATCATTACCACCAAAAACCTAACGCTTACCAATAATCAGTATAGTCCCACAATAAAAAGCCTGACAGCAACCAAATAATAACGCCGAAAAAGTCAATAAACCAAAGCTCAACAAAAATAAAATAATTGCAGATGGGCGTAACGGTAGGTTAGATTGTAAAAATCATCGCACCAAACATTATTAATGTAATTTTTCGCTCACAACAATAATCATTTATTGAAAAAAGAGACAATTCCTATTCAGGAATAAAGGGATTTACAGTAGGGAGTGCTGAATGAGTGAATATCAGGTACCAAAAATAGCCTTTTATTCCCATGATACTATGGGGTTAGGGCACATCCGCAGAAATCTTTTACTGGCCAGTGAGTTGCTGATCACCATACCGGAAACAGAGGTGCTATTAATCAGCGGAGTCCATGAATCTGGGAGTTTTCACTTACCCAAAGGGGCAGATATCATCACCTTGCCCACCTATTTTAAAACCGCTGAAGGCGAGTATCACCCCCGTTCACTGGGCAGAGATATCCAGCGTCTGGTATCTCTGCGAGCCGACATTATCCAGGCGGCAATGAAAACATTCAAACCTGATGTTTTTATTGTCGATAACGTTCCCAGAGGCGCGATGTCTGAATTAGACAGCGTATTACCGACACTGGTAAAGAATGGGACTCACCTGGTACTAGGCTTACGTGATATTGTTGACGATCCTGCGACCGTACAACGGCAATGGGATAAATTAAATAATATTGAGACTATTCGTAATTACTTTTCCTCTATTTGGATATATGGCGACAAATCATTTTATAATTTAGCCCAGGCTTATCACTTTGAGGGTGATATCTGCCAGAAAATTTCTTTTCTTGGTTACCTGGATGCCACCCGACGCCCACGCCAGCTGGCCAAACCACAGGCTATCGTGCCCGGCATCCGGCAACCCTACGCGCTTTGCCTGGTGGGCGGAGGCCAGGATGGCTTTGAGCTGGCCACCACTTTTGCCAAAGCCGCCTTTCCCTCCGGCATGATGGGAGTGTTGATTACCGGCTCGATGATGCCCGCCGAGCAAAGGGGAGAGCTACAAGAAATCGCCGCCAAGCGTCATGACCTGCTGGTAGTCAGATTTGTTGCCGAACCTTTGGAGTTATTGCGTCAGGCGGAATGCCTGGTGACCATGGGGGGCTATAACACCGTCACGGAAATTTTATCCTTCCACAAGCGTGCCTTGATCGTCCCACGCGTCACCCCTCGCCAGGAGCAATGGTTACGCGCAAGTCGGCTGGCAGAGATGCAACTGGTGTCTTGCATACATCCTGACTGCTTGAATCTGCCATTCCTCAACCACTGGCTGGCGGAACAAGGCACGCCGCAAAACCCACGTCATGTTTTGAATTTTAATGGGCTGGGGATATTTACCCACAAAGTTAAAGCGCTGTTCCAATCCAGCAACACCGTAGCAAAAACCAGACAGGAGACGCTCAATGATATCTGACCCACAGACACCGCCGCTTAATGTGGGTTACGTAGTCAAACGTTACCCCCGTTTTTCCGAAACCTTCGTGGTTAACGAGATCCTGGCGCATGAACGTGCCGGAGCAAAAATAGCTATTTTTGCTCTTGGCCCAGTGGACGAACCCCACTTCCAGCACGATATTGCCGAAGTGCGGGCACCCGTTACACGGCTCAACGACAAGCAGCGCAATTGCGAAAGCTTTTGGGCACTATTGCAACAGGCTCATCAGCAACTGCCCGATTTTGCCAACAACCTGTTCCTGGCGCAGCATCACAACGTTCACGAGTTTGCCCAGGCCATCATGCTAGCCATGGCGGTACGTGCACAGGGTATCCAGTGCCTGCATGCCCATTTCGCCACGCGCGCCACCACGGTCGCACGGTTGGCGGCCAGGCTAAGCGGGGTCAGCTATACCTTTACCGCCCATGCCAAAGATATTTATTACCCGTATGAGGAAACCACGGATATGGCCCGCAAGCTGCGCGATAGCACTCAGGCTATTACCGTTTCCGATTACAACCTGGCCTACCTTAGACAGCATTATGGCCGAGATGCCGATAAGGCAATCAGAGTTTATAACGGCATCGAACTGGCTAAATTTCCTTATCTGGCACCCGCAAACCAAACCCGCCATATTTTGGCGGTTGGCCGCCTGGTCGCCAAGAAAGGTTTCGGCATCCTGATTGAAGCACTGAGCCTGCTACATTCATGCGACGTTGAGTTTCGCGCAACGATCGTGGGTTATGGCCCGTTACAAGAGGCGTTGGCGGCACAGATTCAAACAGCAGGAATAGCACACCGAGTCACCCTGGCAGGCCCGTTACCCCAGCCCAGTATCATTTACGCCATGCAAAATGCCGCGATGGTAGTAGCCCCCTGTATCGTGAGTGAAGAAGGTGACCGGGATGGTTTACCCACCATCTTGCTGGAAGCCATGGCGCTGGGAACCCCTGTCATCTCAACGCAGGTCGCGGGGATCCCCGAATTGGTCACTAACGGTGAAACCGGGCTTTGCGTCGCTCCTCAGGATCCGCATGCCCTTGCCAAAGCCATGTTACGACTGCTCAATGACCCTCCCACCGGTCTTGTTTTATCGCTACGGGCCAGAGAGCGTATTGAGCAGCACTATGACATCGACAAAAACACTACTCAGCTACGCGCCATCTTTCGAGCCAACGCTCAACCAATACCTGCTACCCAAGGGGGCCAATCGTGAAAGTCGCTTATCTCTGTGCCGATCCCGGCATTCCAGTATTTGGCCACAAGGGCGCATCGATACATATTCAGGAAGTCCTGCGTGCCTTGCTGGCTCAGGGTATGGCCATTACGCTGTTTGCCCAACGCTTTGGCGGGCCGGTGCCCGCTGAGTTTAAAGAGATCAACATTAAGCCATTGCCGTCCGTGTCACCGAATACCCAGGAGGAGGAACGTGCACGGCAGGCTCTGGGCGCCAATAGCTGGGTGAGCGAACAATTGGCACTCACCGGGCCTTATGATGTGGTCTATGAGCGTTATTCGTTGTGGAGCCATGCGGGTATGACCTTTGCCCGTAAATCAGGCATCACCGGTATTCTGGAAGTGAATGCGCCACTGATCGAAGAACAGCGTAAATATCGGCAACTCCCCCTGGAGCAGGAGGCCGGGCAGACATTACGCCAGGTGCTCACGAACGCCGCCACGATCATCGCCGTATCCCCTGGGGTGAAAACCTGGCTGGAGAACTTCCCTGAGTCTGGGAATAAGGTTCATGTGGTGGCCAATGGCGTCGATCCAGCAAGGTACTCAGCGCGTAAAACGGTACGGAATAATCCGGCAGTGATTGGTTTTGTGGGTTCATTGAAGCCTTGGCACGGGGTTCAGACCCTGGTTGACGCCTTTCATCTCCTGCACCAGCGCGACCGCCCTGTCCGGCTTTGTATCGTCGGTGATGGCCCCGAATATCCGCAGCTTCGCGCCCAATTGACGCAATATGGGTTACTTTCTTTCTGCTACTTCTCCGGTGCCGTCAATCATGCCAGCGTGCCAAGGTTACTGGCAGCGATGGACATTGCCGTCGCCCCCTATCCGCAGTTGGCCGGGTTCTATTTTTCACCGCTGAAAATCTATGAGTATATGGCCGCCAGGTTACCGGTGATCACCACCCGGGTCGGACATCTGCCTGAGGTAGTGTCAGAAGGAAAAACCGGGCTGCTGGTCAGGCCGGATGATGCCCTGGCACTGTGCATCGCCATTGAGCGCCTGTTGGACGATGTTCCGCTCTGCCAGCGGCTGGGGGAGGCCGGGCGGCAACAGGTAGAACAAAGCCAGAGTTGGCAGAACATCACCGCACAAATCTGGCGTTTGGCGGGCCTGAAATGAATAACCACAATCAAGCGAAGATGTTACATCACTTCCTTCCCTATATCCGCAAACAGCGAAGGTTGATCCAAAGTGCCTTCCTGGCGCTGTTGCTGGCATCCGGCATACGTTTACTGGAACCGTGGCCGTTGGCGTTTGCCATCGATCTCATTCTGGCGGAAGTCTCTGACAAACCGGTGTCCGGCAAGCTGGCCACTAATGGTGACTTGAGCATCCAGACCGGGCTGTGGTTATGCGCAGGCGGCGTCTTCGTGATTGCCATCCTCAAGGCCGCCATCGGCTATTTCAGTACCATTGGCCTGGCGTTGGCAGGTAGCCGGGTGCTCAGCGAGATCCGCCTGGATCTGTTTGCCCATCTGTTACGCCTTCCCCTCAAGTTTCACCACCAGGCCAGAACTGGCGATTTGACGATGCGCCTGATCAACGACATCGCCATGCTGCGCGAGGTGACCGTTACCGCACTCATGCCTCTGTTATCAAGCATCGTGATCCTGCTAGGCATGTTCGGCATTATGCTGTTCCTCGACTGGCAGCTGACGCTGATCGCTCTGCTGCCTCTGCTATTACTGGTGTGGATGACCCGCAGCGCCAGCCAGAAAATCAGCCACGTCAGCCGTGGGCAGCGTAAACGGGAAGGGGCTTTGGCCGCCAAGGCTGCCGAATACCTCGGGGGCATCGCGACAGTGCAAGCCCTGTCGCTGGAGTCGGCGACAATGAAAAGCTTTCGCGGCGACGATGCACAAAGCCTGCAACAGAACGTGCAAACCAAACGCCTGTCTGCCGGATTGGAACGCCGGGTAGATATTCTGATCGCGTTCACGACCGGATTAGTGTTGTTAAACGGTGCCATGGAGGTCATGGCTGGCCGCATGTCGCCGGGCGATCTGCTGATCTTCCTCTCCTATCTGAAAAATACCTTCCGCCCGGTTAGAGAATACGCCAAGTACACCGGGCGCTTATCAAAAGCGATAACGGCAGGTGAGCGTATTGTCGAGCTGCTGCACCACCAGCCAGCGATCGTCGAACGCCCCAATGCGAGAGAATTGGCCGCCACGCCAGGGGATATCCGTTTTAACAACGTCCATTTCAGCTATCAATCAACAGCAGCGGCGGAGCGCAAACAGACGTTGCAAGGAGCCAACTTTTATATCCCCTCGGGTCAAAGCGTTGCGGTAACCGGACCTTCTGGCGCGGGTAAGTCCACCCTGATCGGCCTATTGCTGCGCCTGTACGATCCTGATTGCGGGCGCATCGAGATCGGTGGCCGGGATATTCGCGATTATACCCTCGGCAGTATCCGCCAGCGGATAAGCTATGTTCCGCAAGATAACCTGCTGTTTGGCGTCACGGTTCGCGAGAATATCAATCTGGCAGCCCATAGTGAGGTCACGGAGGAGCAGACGATAGCGGCCGCGCGCCTGGCGAATGCCCATGATTTTATCATGACACTGCCACAGGGGTATGACACCGTCCTCAGCGAAAGGGGAAGCTCACTGTCTGGTGGGCAACGCCAGCGTATTGCCATCGCCCGGGCGGCCATCAGACAAAATTCCATCCTGATACTGGATGAACCAGGTACCGGGCTGGACAGCAAAAATGAAAACGCCGTCATAGAGGCCCTGTCACGACTGATGCATGGCCGTACCAGCCTGATCATCACGCACAACCTGTCTTTCGCCGCCAGGGCCGATCGCATCCTGTTTCTGGACCAGGGAACGATCGTTGAGCAAGGCACACATGACGAACTGTTGGCCGAGCAGGGTCGTTATTGGGAACTGTGGCAGTTACAACGGACAGTCTGAACCAAGCCAGGAGGCAAAGTAACCCCTTATGACATCACATGCAGCCGACCTTCGTATCATCGCTCAGGATCCCCTACTACCCGGTTTGGCGTTACTGCTGGATAATGATGCCCTGCTCCAGGCGCTACGGTGTCTGCCCACCTTGCGAGATGCACAATCCGTAACGCTAGATTATTTACGCTATAAACCCGGCAACAGCTGTGCCACAAGCCTGACCGTGACGCTGGGCTCACGGCAACGCAAAACCTATTTTGCCAAGGCGCTGACCGCCGAGCGTTTTACTCAATCCTGGTTACATCCCAAACGACAGGCACTGATCGTCGCTGGCGATCCGGATGCCCCACTGGCTTTGCACTCGAGTGCCATCCTGCTGCAACATCCGTTGCACGATCGCAGCCTGCGCTTTCTGCATTTACTCAAACATGACGAGACGCGCCAGGCGTTATTACACCAGCTATTACCTTCCTTCAGCGAGGCAGGGCATATCGACTGGTGTTTTCTACGCTATAAACCCCAGCGTCGTAGCATCATCCAACTTTCTTGCCAGAATGAACCTATAGCCGTACTGCGCTGCGCCAGTGCCAAAGAGTATGGGCGAATGCTACAGGGAACGGCGGTAGGCGCGGCTTTAGGCCATATCTCACTGCTTGGCAGCCTCGGCAATCAGCGGATGCTGACAACGCGTTGGATAGCGGGCGAGAGCCTGGGGCCAGAGCATAGCGGAACGCTTTCTCTGAGCGCCATGGAGGCAGCCGGTAGCGCTTTGGCTCAGGTCCACAACGCGCCGTTTTCACTTCCCCAGGGACCAGGCAGCAATGAGAACATCCAGGCGTTATGGCGCGTGCTGAATATCCTTACCGTTATCCACCCGTCGGGTGCCGAACGCTATCGTGAATTAGCCACCCAAATCGCTCAATACCTGGCGGTTTGCCGAATCGAACCGGTACTGATCCACGGTGATTTTTCCGCCGATCAGGTGGTGAAACCCGCCGACGGTGGCGCACTGCACATTATCGATTGGGATCGCTGTACTTACGGCGTCCCCCTGAGGGATTTAGCCTCGTTCCAGGCACGTCTGGAACTCCAGGCCATTGATAAAACCCTGCAATATCCATCGGTTGATACCGTGATGCGCGCTTTTTTGTCCGGTTACTCGGCTGCCCGTACCAGCCCGGTGGAGAAGCAGGCTTTAGCCTGGTACGCGGCCTGGGCACTAATGTGCCTGGCAACCGAACCTTTTCGCGTACGGGCTGCGGATTGGCCCGAGCAGATCGAAGCATTACTCGATCGCGTACAACAACTGCTGGCCCAAGCCACCTCAACGGCCTGCTTACCACCAGAAAAGTTGCTGGTGCAACTCAGTACCCCATCGGTCATGGCACAACCGCTGATAGCGGCATTGAACCTGCCCCCACAAAGCCAGCTACAGGCTTGCAGGATCGTACGGCATAAGCCCGGCCGACGCGCCATTATCCACTATCAGTTCGCCGAGCCAGACCATCGCCAACAGCATGAGGTATTGGGGAAATATAGTAAAAAGGGAGTGAACAGTGCCGCCTTTGACTATCAAAAATGCCTTTGGCGACAGGGTTGGGATGACACCGCTCCCTTCACCGTCCCCGAGCCACTAGCCCTGCTGCCAGAGTGGAATATCTGGCTACAACGTAAGGTCGATGCCGTAACTTTAACCGAGCGGCTCATCCCCAGCGAGCCACGGTTAGCCGAGTTGGGAACACTGGTTGGCAAGGCATTGGCCGCATTACACCAGCATCAAGGGCTACAACTTGCCGTAGCAGCAAAAACGTGGCGTATCGCCGACGAATTGGCGGTATTGCGCAAAGGGTTGCACAAAGTGGCTGCGTTATATCCCCATTGGCAAGCCCGCCTTGCTCGCCTGCTACGTGCCTGTGAACATCTAAGCCTGCCGTTGAACAGGGAAAAAACGTCCTGCGTCCACCGCGATTTTTACCCCGATCAGGTCATGATCGATAACCAACAGCCTCTACGACTGACCCTGCTGGATTTTGATTTGTGCTGCACCAGTGCCCCGGCCCTGGATGCTGGCAACTATCTGGCCCATGTGCGTGAACTGGCATTACGCCAGTATGGCGATATTCATGCGTTAGATAGCCATGAACAGGCGTTTACTACCGCCTTCCTCACTGATTCACCGGAGGTGGATCCTCTGTCCGTCATGGCGTTTACCACTCTGGCGTTGGCCCGGCATATTTTTTTAAGCACTCAGTTTACCGAACGGCACCACACCACAGCGACGTTGATCGCGCTGTGTGAGCAAGCCCTGGCTAAGGAATTAAAACAGGAATAGGGATATGTTGATGCGATGCGAACGTTTTACCCACGCGATGGGGCTGGGGTTGTTATTCACCCCGCTTTTTTCCCTGGCAGATGAAGTGCCAAACCGTTTCTCTCAAGATCGGGAAAAAAGCGCTCTGCTGGCAGCCATCATAGAACAGGACATTCCAGAGCTTCTCCAACTGGATAACAACGATCATATTGATATCGTTGATACCCATAACGACACCAAACGACCGAACCGAGGCCCCAAACCCGTGAAGGTGATCAGTGTCAATCTCCGGGCCAAGATGGAGCTGTTTACTCTGCGCAACAAGAAATTAAGACGCGACGATAAAAGAGAAAACGAACTGGCCCAGGAGCCGTCGCTGCGGATGAATGTGGGGTTGATGGAACATCACCCGATTTATGGCCGTGCGGAAATAGAATGGCAACACAAAACCAAACGAAAATCAGCGGCGCAGCCGGAAAGGCAGACCAAGCTGGAACTGAATCAGGCTTACGTGGGTTTGACCGATATCATTCCGCATACCCACCTTCGTCTGGGGCGTTGGCTGTACCGTGATGAACGCGAGTGGCTGTTTGATGAAAATCTGGATGGGATGGTGGCACAAATCAAGTTGGGTGACTGGCACCTGGAGGCTCTGGGTGGCAGGGTAAACTACTGGCAGAAGGATTTGCTCGATCGCTCAACCCGCAGTACCGAGCCGGTAAATATCGGTAGCCTGATATTACGTAAAAAAATAGCGGATAAGTGGCAAATAGGGGCTTATACCGTCACCCAATACCATGGCGATAATCACGATCGGCAGTTCAATATCGGCCTGCGCTCCCATCACCCGGCCAAGCAAGGGCTCCAGCACTGGTTTGAACTGGGTATGTCTGAAAAACATCAATCAGATAGCGATAAACGAGGTTATGCGGTCGATCTGGGGGGAACCTATCGATTTGAAGATCGGGCGCGAAAACCACGAGTGACGCTGGGCTATGCCTTCGGTAGCCAAGATTATCGGCAAACAGGTTGGCACTCTAATGAAGCCACCTTGGGCGGCAGTAGCAAATTCAAGATATACGGTGAAACACTAAATCCCGACCTGACAAATCTCCATATCTTCACCGCCAGCCTGGGAATGAACCTCTCTCACCAGGCGACCCTGGATATCGTTTACCACCGCTATCACCAGGCCCGACTAAGCGATTTTGCCAACAACCAGACAGCGTTATCCAGCAAATACGATCGCCAGAATACCCGCTACTTGGGTTCCGGTATCGATATGGTTTTAGGGTGGAAGCCAACGGATAACACCAAGGTTGAGGCTATCGTCGGGATGTTCTCGCCATCCAGACGCTTTGCCTCTGCCAGCAACCCCCACAGCCCTCGCAGTGATAAAGCCTACTCTATTGGGCTGGAAGCCGAAATCCGCTTCTGAAACAAGGGGCTGGATTCGCTACCTTTCGCCCATTTAAAGCTCGATATCACGAGCCGGACCCGCCTGCGGCTGCTTTCCATGCAGCAGTTGCCATAGTGGCTTGGCCACCATATCCGTCGGCGAGAACAGATACCGCTCGCCATAACGTTGCCGAGCCTGCTGCTGGATAGCCAGGATCTGGCCATCCTGACGAAACAGCAGATTCAAAAATGGCCGTAACAGGGCAAAACGCAAACCGTCTGGCATCACGCGCGAACGAGGAAGATAGATCCGAACCCACATACCGGTACGCTCAGCCTGATGCGGGATTAAATACAGCAAGGTTTTAAACACCAGCCGCTGCTGCTGATAATAATCCAACTCGATCATGCCAGGCAGCCTGAAGCGGGCCAGGTTACGATCGATTCCGCGATCGAATAATCGGTTAATCCAGCCATTTTGCCGTTGATGCAAGGCGTAATCGGTGACTACCTCTTCGATATCAACATGCTGAGTCACGGTCATGGCCTGTTTCCCCGATTGGCGCAACAGCTTGCGGTGGATATAGGGGGTATGGCAAGGATCGAGAAAATTTTCAGCCGTATGGAACACACCGCAGTCAACCTGACGGTATTCCTGCCGATACGACATCCCGTCAATTTCAGGCATCGCAACCAGCGGGGCACTTCCCTCATCATCTTGCAATCTGACCCAGATTAACCCTTGAAACTCCTGCACCGCAAAACGCTGTAGCCGGGCACGGCAGGCTGGTTGCTGACTGCCCGGCGTATGTCGCAATTCGCCCTGGTCATCAAATTGCCAACCGTGGTAGCAGCACTGTAAACGCCCCTGTTCCACATGGCCCAAAGAGAGGGGGACCAGGCGATGAGGGCAACTATCGAGAAAACAGCAAACCTTCCCAGCCAGCCGTACCAGAACCAACTGACGATCCAGCAGTTGGAAAGCGTGAGGCCGCTGGCCCAGCTGCTTTTGCGATAGCACCGGATACCAGTAGCGCTGTAAATGCGGGTAAGGGAAAGTACGGCTCATAACTTATAGCGCCTCAGTAATGGCTGATAGACCTTGCGGGAAAGCCAGGAAATCACCGCCCAGACGCCACGCTGATAACCGTTGAGGTGCCGGACATAAACCATGCTGTATTCAATCACCGGTTGGCAACCACGCAACCGCTTAAAATCCGGTGCACCGGAACTCAAATTGAGAAACAGCTTACGATCCATGGTGTAGCGCAACGCAAAAGCGATCAGGCGACGATATAGCGCCAATGATGCGGGTAATTCCGTCCTGTAGCCGACGATCGGCACCGTTACCGTCTGTTCCAACTGAACCATTCCCAACACTCCCACCATTTGTTGCTGGTAGAACAATCCGTGCAGTTGCAACACACCAAGCTGTGAGGCCTGAGATAAATAACCGGCGGTGAACTGTACATTCTGGCGGCTATATTTTTCCAGGTAGAGCTGGTTATAGAGGTTTTCGGCACAATGCATTTGCTCGGGCTCGTCGGCAGACAGCCGTTTGAACTCCCATCCCATCTGATGCAGCAATTTGTCATCCCGGCGCGCGTTGATTTTACCCCACCAGCGTAAAGGATCGTCCAGGCAATAAACCTGACGGCTGACAATAGGCAACCAACCTTGCCGGGAGAGTCGCGCCAACAGCTCGGGGGTCTGCTGCCCATTGAGCGAACGGATCATCAAAGCATGCTGGGGATGACGCCGCAATGCCTGTTGCCGCAACGCATCGGTATCCAGGGACTGCCAGTGGCTGCTGGTCATATTGGTGGAAAGGCACTGATTATTCAGCACCTGGAGCCGATCGACGTGCGCCAGCAATAAGGGCGATTTCAGCAACAGCGTCAACCCGTTGCACAGTGCCCGCAACACGCCGTTATCGATTTTGATAATTTCATCCTGCGCGTAATCGACGATCAGCGCCAGCGGGGAAACCACGTAGCAGTTACCGGGCACGTAATCATTGACCGTCGCCGGTATCCAGAAACCATCCTGTTGATATTCGGTCATCGACGTCTGGAGATTGGCGATCATGCCTGGCTGTTGCAACAGAGTCAGTTGCTGGCGCTGCCACTGATTAACCTGCTCCATGCTAACCATCCCACTCGATATCAAAGGTGCTGGCATCGGTGAGGGGCCGTCGATAGCGCAAGCTGCGGTATCCCATTTCCAACAATGCACACCACTGCGCTCCGGCACTTATCGGCCAACGTTGATCGTTGAGCAGATTAGGCGCTTGGCGAAAATCCCGCCATAGCGTCGCCAACTGCTTATCGCGCCAAGCCTGCCTGGCAAAGAATAACAGCACGATCGCGCCCACATGTCCCGCCTTGGGCGGCGCTGGCTGGTATTGCAATTGCCCATCGGCAGCAATGGACATCTGAGCGCCCAGCAAATGCAGGCCGCTGGTGGCCCTGGGGTTACACTCAATAACAAAAATCACCCCGTCCTGTTCGATAAAATCGAAGGCCACCTGACCATGAAAACCGGTTTTTTCACCAAACTGGTGCACAAAATCGTCCAGCCTCCGGTCCTGATAAGGGACAAAGTAACTGCCTGCGGCCTGATTAAAGCAGTATTTGGGTTGATAAGCCTGGTGCACTATTAGTCTACCGTGTTCGAACACGGCATAGTTGCACAAAGCCACCCCGTCTAGTTTCTGCTGCTGCACCCAGGGGATATGCTCGTTGAGTTGCCGATCGTTCAACACACCAGCTTTTGGCGTGCGGATCACCTGGCGACCAAAGCGCGAGTAAACCGGTTTCAAAATGGTCTGGGGATCGTCGGCAATTTGCACGCAGGAAGTCAGTAATCGGGTCGCGGGAGTCCGCACCTCACCCAACCCCGTTAACAGACTCAGGCTTTGGTACTTATGATGCAGCTCAAATAGTAACCGCCGTTCGGGCAACAGCCACTCGGTAGACCCGATATACGCAGCAAACGCCTGGGAAAGGTAGAAGATCTCTTCACAGGTGGGGATCAGCAGCCCAATAGCATGTTGGTCGAGATAGCTTTGCAGCTGTTGTTGATAACCGGCAAGGTCCTGGCGCGGGGAGGGAAGCCGCAGATAACCTTCAATCCCGTGCAAAAAACGGCCCAGCGGCCACTTCAGGCTGTCCGCTAACCAGACACGGTGCCCGCTGCGCAACGCAATACGCGCCCACTCAATCGCGACGGGAGCGCGTGCTCCTGTAATCAAAATATTCATTGCCAACCTATTCCCTGCTGTATCGCCAGCCAATCATAGCGTCAATAGCGAACATGAAGATAAAAAAATACCGTGTTGGGTAACCAAACACGGTATTCACGGCAGGAAGGTTAGCGATTATTCCACAGTAACGGATTTCGCCAGGTTACGTGGCTGATCCACATCGGTGCCTTTGATCAGGGCAACATAATAGGACAACAGCTGCAACGGCACGGTGTAGAAGATCGGTGCAACTATCTCTTCCACGTGCGGCAGTGGAATAATGGTCATCCCTTCGCTGCTGACGAAGCCGGCATCCTGATCGGCGAACACATACAGCTGACCACCACGGGCACGTACCTCTTCGATATTGGATTTAAGCTTCTCCAACAGCTCGTTGTTAGGCGCAACCACGATCACCGGCATGTCGGCATCGATCAACGCCAGCGGGCCGTGCTTAAGCTCACCGGCAGCGTACGCCTCTGCGTGGATATAGGAGATCTCTTTGAGCTTCAGCGCCCCTTCCATAGCGATCGGGTATTGATCGCCACGGCCAAGGAACAGTGCGTGATGCTTGTCAGAGAAACCTTCCGCCAGCGCTTCGATGCTCTTGTCCAGTGACAGCATCTGCTCGATACGCGCAGGTAACGCCTGCAAGCCATGCACGATGTCATGCTCTACGCTTTCCGCCATCCCTTTCAGCCGGCCAAGACGCGCCACCAGCATCAACAGCACAGCAAGCTGAGTGGTAAAGGCTTTGGTGGAGGCAACACCGATTTCGGTACCGGCCTTGGTCATCAGCGCCAGATCGGATTCACGCACCAGCGAAGAACCCGCCACGTTGCATACCGCCAGAGACCCCAAATAACCCAGCTCTTTGGACAAGCGCAGCGCTGCCAACGTATCGGCGGTCTCACCGGATTGAGACAGGGTGATGATCAGGCTGCCTGGGCGTACCGCTGACTTGCGATAACGGAATTCGGAGGCAATCTCGACGTCACAAGGCACACCAGCCAGCGACTCGAACCAGTAACGCGCCACCATCCCCGAGTGGTAAGAAGTCCCACAGGCAATGATCTGCACGTGCTGCACTTTTGACAGCAGTTCGTCGGCGTGCGGACCAAGCTCAGTTAGATCGATCTTGCCATGGCTGAAACGCCCCTCAAGGGTGTTTTTCAGCGCCATTGGCTGCTCAAAAATCTCTTTTTGCATGTAATGACGGTACGCGCCTTTGTCGCCGGCGTCGTATTGCACCTGAGACTCGATCTCTGGGCGCTCAATCGCATTACCCTGCTTGTCAAAAATGCTGACGGTGCGGCGGGTCACTTCTACCACGTCGCCTTCTTCCAGGAAGATAAAGCGGCGGGTTACCGGCAGCAGGGCCAGTTGGTCGGAGGCAATGAAGTTTTCGCCCACGCCACGGCCAATCACCAGCGGGCTACCTGAACGGGCAGCCACCAATACGCTCGGATCGCGGCTGTCCATCACCACGGTGCCATAAGCGCCACGCAGCTGCGGGATCACTCGCTGTACCACTTCCAGCAGCGTACCACCCTGCTGTTGTTCCCAATGCACCAGGTGAGCAATCACCTCGGTATCGGTTTCAGAACTGAAGTGATAACCACGCTCAATCAGCTGCTCACGCAGCGGTTCGTAGTTTTCGATAATGCCGTTATGCACCACCGCGATGTAATCTGAAACATGAGGATGCGCATTCGCCTCCGAAGGTTCACCGTGCGTTGCCCAGCGGGTATGGGCAATCCCGGTACCGCCGTGCAGATCCTGTTGCTCTGCCGCTTCAGCCAGTTTTTGTACCTTGCCGACGCGACGTAAACGGCTGACGTTACCCTCACTATCCACCACGGCCAGACCGGCCGAGTCATAGCCCCGGTATTCCAGGCGACGTAAACCTTCCAACAAGATTTCTGAGATATCACGTTGCGCTACTGCACCTACAATTCCACACATCTGTTGTATTCCTAATTAAACGCCTTGCGGGCGCTTTCGATGTCTCGACCTGATTTTTGCCGGTTTTACCGTGCTTCCCCGAGCCTGTAGAGAATGGGGATTATTATGTTTTGCTCTGTGCTCTTTAGCGAAAGTACAGAGCAAAACAGTGATGCCCTCACCCTGACCCTCTCCCACAGGGAGAGGGGATCGATCGAGAATGTCTGAAATTACGTCTTCTACATCAGCACCTGTTGATTCACCTTGATTGAAGGGGCGATCGCGGTTGCCAAGATTCCCCTTCCTATCCCAACAGAGCTGGGGCTAACAGCTCCCTCTCCCACAGAGAGAGGGGATCGATCGAGAACGTCTGAAATTACGTCTTCTACATCAGCACCTGTTGATTCACCTTGATTGAAGGGGCGATCGCGGTTGCCAAGATTACCCTTCCTATCCCAACAGAGCTGGGGCTAACAGCTCCCTCTCCCTGTGGGAGAGGGTTGGGGTGAGGGGTCCTACTTCTTCTTGGTTGGACGCTCCCAGCCTTGAATATGCACCTGCTTGACCCGGCTCAACACCAGCTCATTATCCGCGATATCGCGGGTCACCGTGGTACCGGCAGCGATCGTCACCCCTTTGCCTACGGTCACCGGAGCTACCAGTTGAGTGTCCGAACCGACAAACACGCCATCGCCGATAATGGTTTTGTGCTTGTTGGCACCGTCGTAGTTACAGGTAATGGTACCGGCACCGATATTCACATCGTCGCCAATCTCGGCATCGCCCAGATAGCTCAGATGACCCGCTTTGGAACCTTTGCCCAGGCGAGCCTTCTTGATTTCCACGAAGTTGCCAACGTGGGCACCTTCTGCCAGTTCGGCACCAGGGCGCAGACGGGCAAATGGGCCAACAGTACAGGCCGCTTCCAACTGCGCATCTTCCAGCACGCTGTAAGGGCTGATCTCGCAGTCGTCGCCAATCACGCAGTTTTTCAGCACGCAGCCAGCACCGATCTTCACACTATCGCCCAGCTTGACCTTGCCTTCGATAATCACATTGGCATCGATGGAGATATCGCGGCCATGTTCCAGCTCGCCACGCAGATCGAAGCGCGCCGGATCCAGCAGCATCACGCCAGCCAGCAGCAGCTTCTCTGCCTGCTCGGCCTGATACACGCGTTCAAGCTGCGACAGTTGCAGGCGGTTATTCACGCCTTCAACTTCGCTCAGGCGCGCCGGGTGTACCGCCTCAATCTTGTTACCCTCGGCATGCGCCAGGGCAATGATGTCGGTAATATAGAATTCACCCTGCGCGTTATTATTATTCAACTTGCCCAGCCAGCGCTTCAGATCGCGGCCATTAGCCACTAAAATGCCGGTGTTGATCTCATTAATCTGGCGCTGCTGATCGTTGGCATCTTTATGTTCGACAATGCCCACCACGGTGCCGTTTTCACGTACGATGCGGCCATAACCGCTCGGGTCTTGCAGCTTCACCGTCAGCAGGCCAATGCCACCCTGAGGTTTGGCTGCCAACAGGCGTGTCAGCGTTTCGACGGCGATCAATGGCACATCGCCATACAGCATCAGCACGTCTTCATCGTCGGCAAAATGCGGTGCCGCCTGCTGCATCGCATGGCCGGTTCCCAACTGCTCGGCCTGCAACACCCAGTTTAGTGCATCATTGCACAGGGTGCTTTTCAGCAGTTCGCCACCGTGGCCGTAAACCAGATGGACGTTTTTGGCGCCCAGCTTCATGGCAGCATCAATGACGTGCTGCACCATTGGCTTACCCGCCAGCGGATGTAATACCTTGGGAAGGTCGGAATACATGCGTGTTCCCTTGCCCGCGGCGAGGATAACCACGCTCATTGCGCTGTTAGACATAAGCAACCTGATAACTCCATTTTGATGGACGAAAGTAAACCCGTTTGGTGACGGAATTACTACATATTTCTCTACACGAATCCGGCGTAACCCTTGTGGCTCTAAGCCTGCCATTATCCGGAGTATTCTTATTCAACCGAAAAAAAACTGTCGGCGATCGGCGACGCTTAACTGCTCCGTCAGCGCTAATACAGCACAATGCCTGACCAGTTGAAACGCTTATTTTAAAACAAAAAAAAAGCGACCCACAGGGGCCGCTTTCTTATTTCCACACGCTGCAGGCAACGTGGGAGTTTACATCGCTTTTCTGGTGAGCTCGATAACGCGCAGTTTCGCGATCGCTTTCGCCAGTTCAGCAGATGCCTGAGCATAGTCGACATCGCCATGAGAGCTACGGATGTGCTCTTCAGCTTTACGCTTAGCTTCCAGCGCTCTCGCTTCGTCGAGGTCCGTTCCACGGATGGCAGTGTCCGCCAGCACGGTGACCACGCTCGGCTGTACCTCAAGGATACCGCCGGACAGGTAGATGAACTCTTCTTCACCGTGCTGTTTAACAATACGCACCATGCCAGGCTTGATGGCAGTCAGCAGCGGCGCATGGCCAGGGAAGATCCCCAGTTCGCCTTCGCTGCCTGTCACCTGGATCTTCTGCACCAGGCCGGAAAACATCTGTTTTTCCGCGCTGACGACATCCAGATGGTAAGTCATAGCCATATCACCCTCCTCTCAAGGCGTTACAGTTTCTTGGCTTTTTCCACTGCTTCTTCAATGGTGCCAACCATGTAGAACGCCTGCTCCGGCAGGTGGTCATAGTCGCCGTCCATAATGCCTTTGAAACCACGGATGGTGTCTTTCAGCGATACGAACTTGCCCGGAGAACCGGTAAAGACTTCTGCCACGAAGAACGGCTGAGACAGGAAACGTTGGATTTTACGCGCACGGGATACAACCAGCTTGTCGTCTTCCGACAGCTCGTCCATACCCAGAATGGCGATGATATCTTTCAGTTCCTGATAGCGTTGCAGAATAGACTGCACGCCACGCGCTACGTCGTAGTGCTCCTGGCCAACAACCAGCGGATCCAGCTGACGGCTGGTAGAATCCAGCGGATCAACGGCCGGGTAGATACCCAGAGAAGCGATGTTACGGCTCAGTACCACGGTTGCATCCAAGTGAGCAAAGGTGGTGGCTGGTGATGGGTCAGTCAAGTCATCCGCAGGAACGTAAACGGCCTGTACAGAGGTGATTGAACCAGTCTTGGTAGAGGTGATACGTTCTTGCAGAACACCCATCTCTTCCGCCAGCGTTGGCTGATAACCTACCGCCGATGGCATACGGCCCAGAAGTGCGGACACTTCGGTACCGGCCAGGGTATAACGGTAGATGTTATCGACGAACAGCAGTACGTCACGACCTTCGTCACGGAACTTCTCAGCCATGGTCAGGCCGGTCAGCGCAACGCGCAGACGGTTACCTGGTGGCTCGTTCATCTGGCCGTAAACCAGGGAAACTTTGTCCAGTACGTTGGAATCGGTCATTTCGTGGTAGAAGTCGTTACCCTCACGAGTACGTTCACCCACGCCCGCAAACACAGAATAACCGGAGTGCTCGATCGCGATGTTACGGATCAGCTCCATCATGTTTACGGTTTTACCTACACCAGCACCACCGAACAGACCCACTTTACCACCCTTGGCGAACGGGCAGATCAGGTCCATTACCTTGATACCGGTTTCCAGCAGATCCTGGGAGCTGGACAGCTCTTCGTAGCTTGGCGCTGGACGGTGAATAGCCCAACGTTCTTCTTCGCCGATGTCGCCCTTCATGTCGATTGGTTGACCCAATACGTTCATGATACGGCCCAGGGTAGCTTTACCTACCGGTACTTCAATTGGGTGCTGCAGGTCGGTTACGACCAGACCACGACGCAGACCGTCTGAGGTCCCCATTGCGATACAGCGAACCACGCCGCCACCCAGCTGTTGCTGAACTTCCAGCACCAATTTCTCGGAGCCGTTTGCGACCTCAAGAGCGTCGTACACTTTTGGTACGGCATCCTGAGGGAACTCGACGTCCACCACGGCGCCGATTACCTGGATAATCTTTCCAGTAGCCATCTTGAATCCTCTACGTAATTCGTAAACCTAGCTTAAACCGCGGAGGCTCCCGAAACGATCTCGGTGAGTTCCTGAGTGATGCTGGCCTGACGCGCCTTGTTGTATACCAACTGCAGCTCTTTGATCAGGCTACCGCCGTTATCGGTTGCGGCTTTCATCGCGACCATTCGTGCGGCCTGCTCGCTGGCCAGGTTTTCCACGACGCCCTGATAAACTTGCGATTCCACATAACGGCGCAGCAAGGTATCAAGCAGCACTTTTGGATCGGGTTCATACAGGTAATCCCAGGATTTTTTCTTCAGCTCACTGTCATCAGAAGGTGGCAATGGCAGAAGTTGCAGTAACTGCGGTTCCTGGGACATCGTATTAACAAATTTGTTGCTGACAACGTACAGCTTGTCCAAACGACCTTCGTCGTAGGCTTGCAGCATCACTTTCACCGGACCGATCAGATCCGACAGGGAAGGGTTATCCCCCATGCCGGTCACCTGGGCAACCACGTTGCCGCCCACGGAACCAAAGAAAGAGGCCGCTTTTGAGCCAATCAGCGCTAAATCAGCTTCAACGCCTTTTTCAGACCAGCCTTTCATCTCTGCCAACAGCTTCTTGAACAGGTTGATGTTCAAGCCGCCGCAGAGACCACGGTCAGTAGACACCACCAGATACCCGACGCGCTTAACGTCACGCTCATCCAGGTACGGGTGCTTATATTCCAGATTCCCTAAAGCCAGGTGACCAATCACCTCGCGCATGGTCTCTGCATAAGGACGGCTGGCCGCCATGCGTTCCTGCGATTTACGCATTTTGGAGGCGGCGACCATTTCCATCGCTTTAGTGATCTTCTGCGTGTTTTGCACGCTGGCGATCTTACTACGTATCTCTTTTGCGCCGGCCATCTCTGCTTCTCCTCATTGCCAGCGGCCTGCCGTCTTGCAACGGCAGGCCGCTATGCGTTACCAGGACTGGGTTGCCTTGAAGGTATCGAGGATGCCTTTCAGCTTGCCTTCGATCTCATCGTTATAAGCACCAGTTTGGTTGATGTGGTTCAGCAGTTCGGCATGCTCGCGATCCGCAAAAGCAACCAGAGCGGCCTCGAAGCTCACGACTTTCGCCACTTCTACGTCGTTCAGGTAGCCACGCTCGGCGGCAAACAGCACCAGAGACTGTTGTGCGACGGACATCGGCGCATACTGTTTCTGTTTCAGCAGCTCGGTCACTTTCTGACCGTGGCTCAGCTGTTTACGCGTTGCATCGTCCAGATCGGAAGCGAACTGAGAGAACGCAGCCAGTTCACGATACTGCGCCAGAGCGGTACGGATACCACCGGACAGTTTTTTCATGATCTTGGTCTGTGCTGCACCACCCACACGGGATACGGAAATACCCGGGTTAACCGCCGGACGAATACCGGAGTTAAACAGGTTGGATTCCAGGAAGATCTGACCATCGGTAATCGAGATTACGTTGGTCGGAACGAACGCGGAAACGTCACCCGCCTGGGTTTCAATGATCGGCAGAGCGGTCAGTGAACCGGTTTGGCCTTTGACTTCACCTTTGGTGAAGGCTTCAACGTAGTCGGCGTTAACACGCGCAGCACGCTCCAGCAAACGGGAGTGGAGGTAGAATACGTCGCCTGGGTAAGCTTCACGACCTGGTGGACGGCGAAGCAGCAGGGAGATCTGACGGTAAGCAACGGCCTGTTTGGACAGGTCATCGTATACGATCAGCGCATCTTCACCACGGTCACGGAAGTATTCGCCCATTGCGCAACCGGCATATGGCGCCAGGTATTGCAGTGCAGCGGATTCTGACGCGGTAGCCACAACCACGATGGTGTTGGCCAGTGCGCCGTGTTCTTCCAGCTTGCGCACCACGTTAGCGATGGTGGACGCTTTCTGGCCGATAGCCACGTAAACGCATTTGATGCCGGAATCGCGCTGGTTGATGATCGCATCGATCGCCAGTGCGGTTTTACCGGTTTGACGGTCGCCGATCACCAGCTCACGCTGGCCACGACCGATTGGGATCATGGCGTCGACCGATTTGTAGCCGGTTTGTACAGGTTGATCAACAGACTGACGTTCGATAACGCCAGGTGCGATAGTTTCAACCGGGGAGAAACCGTCATGTTCAACCGGGCCTTTACCGTCGATAGGTGCGCCCAGGGTGTTGACCACACGGCCCAGCAGGCCACGGCCAACTGGAACTTCCAGAATACGGCCAGTACATTTTACCTTCATGCCTTCGGCCAGATCCGAATACGGACCCATTACCACGGCACCTACAGAGTCACGCTCCAGGTTCAATGCAATTGCATAACGGTTGCCTGGCAGTGCGATCATTTCGCCCTGCATAACCTCGGCCAAACCGTGTACGCGGATGATCCCGTCGCTGACGGAAACGATGGTACCTTCATTGTGAGCTTCGCTCACTACATTGAACTGAGCAATGCGCTGCTTGATCAGTTCGCTGATTTCGGTGGAATTCAGTTGCATGCTCCAGTCCCCTTAAGACTGCAAGACGTCTGCCAGGCGCTCGAGACGGCCACGTACGCTGCCATCGATCACCAGATCACCGGCACGGATAATGACACCGGCCAGTACAGACTTGTCAATTTTGCAATTCAGCTTAACTTTGCGTGACAGACGTTTTTCCATCGCAGCGACAATCTTGGCTTGCTGTGTGTCGTTCAGTGCGCTCGATGAGAGCACCTCGACTTCGACGGTGGATTCCAGCGCGGCGCGCAGTTCGATGAACTGTTGCAACACCGCAGGAAGGACCAGTAAACGCCCATTTTCGGCCATTACACGGATAAAGTTCTGGCCATGTTCGTCGAGCTCATCGCCACAAACCGCAATAAACGTGTTGGACAAGGTTTCAGGTGCTACCGCACCGGAAAGCAGTTCCGCCATCTGTTCATTACGCGTGACAACAGCAGTAAACGCCAGCATTTGCTGCCAGCGTTCTACGCTTTGGTTCTCAACGGCAAAGTCAAAAGCTGCTTTGGCGTAGGGGCGAGCTACGGTGATAAATTCAGACATCAGCCCCTCCCTCCTTACAGTTCAGCGACCAGTTTATCAACGATGTCGCTGTTAGCAGCTTCATCCACGGAACGTTCGATGATCTTCTCGGCACCGGCAATTGCCAGCATCGCGACTTGCTTACGCAACTCTTCACGAGCGCGCTTACGTTCGGCTTCGATCTCAGCCTGAGCCTGCGCGACGATTTTGTTACGCTCCTGCTCGGCTTCTGCTTTCGCTTCGTCCACGATCTGAGCTTTGCGTTTGTTTGCTTGCTCAATAATCGCCTGGGCTTCCGCTTTGGCAGTTTTCAGCTGGTCGGTCGCAGTGGCCTGCGCTAAGTCCAAATCTTTTTTGCCACGTTCTGCAGAAGCGAGGCCATCAGCAATTTCTTTCTGACGCTTCTCGATGGCTGCCATAATCGGCGGCCATACATACTTCATGCAGAACCAGACAAACAGGATGAACGCGATAGCCTGGCCGAGGATTGTTGCGTTAATATTCACAGCACAATGCCTCTTTAAAAGTTAATTAATGGTTGTTTGTAGAGGGTTACCCCTACTTACGCGACAGCAAACATCACGTAAAGACCCAGACCAACAGCGATCATCGGGATGGCGTCAACCAGGCCCATAACGATAAAGAACTGTGTACGCAACAGAGGGATCAGATCAGGTTGACGTGCAGCGCCTTCCAAGAATTTACCACCCAGGATGCCGATACCGATCGCAGCACCGATTGCCGCTAACCCCATCATAATAGCGGCAGCCATGTACAGCAGATCCATATTCAGGTTTTCCATGACAGTCTCCAGTTTGTTTCAGTTTAATAGTGCAAGTGTTTTAAGAAAATCAGTGCTCTTCAGACGCCATCGACAGATAGACGATCGTCAGAACCATGAAAATAAAGGCTTGAAGCGTAATGATCAGGATGTGGAAGATTGCCCAAGGCAAACTCAGCATCCACTGTGACCACCACGGCAACAGACCAGCAATCAGGATGAAGATCAACTCACCCGCATACATGTTGCCGAACAGTCGCAGACCCAGTGAAACAGGTTTGGACAGCAGGCTGACACCTTCAAGGATCAGGTTAATGGGAATAAATACCGGGTGGTTGAACGGCTGCATGGTTAACTCTTTGACGAACCCACCAATGCCTTTCATTTTAATGCTATAGAACAGGATCAGGACAAATACGGCCAACGCCATCGACAGCGTGATGTTCACGTCGGCGGTAGGCACCGCGCGCAGTGCTGGCAGACCGAGATAGTTCTCAGCGATAAACGGCAGGAAGTCGACCGGGATCAGGTCCATCAGGTTCATCAGGAACACCCAGACGAATACCGTCAGCGCCAGCGGAGCAATGACCTTGCTCTTGCCGTGGTACATATCTTTAACGCTGTTATCGACAAAGCCAACGATCAGCTCAACGGCGGTTTGCAACTTTCCTGGCACGCCGCTGGTGGCGTTTTTGGCTACCTTGCGGAAAATAGCCAGAAAGACTACCCCGAGGACAACGGAGAAAAACATCGAGTCGAGGTTAATCGACCAGAACCCCGTCCCGACCTGAAGCTGCGTCAGGTGGTGACCGATATACTCCTGTGGAGTCAAGACTTCTCCTGCAGACATGATGCCTCTACCCTTATTTAGTTAATTTCGGTAACTGTTAATCACGGCGGGTGCCACAATCTGCACCACTAACACCGCTAAATAGGTCAGGCCAAGCGGTACAAACGCCGCTTTGAACACCCCAAGCGCCACGATCAGCAAAACGATGGTGATCACGACCTTTAGCCCTTCACCAATGGCGAACGACCAGGCAACCCGTCCGGGCGCCGGCGTCTGTGCCTGATGACGCAAGGCAAATAGCATAAACATGGCATTGGGTAACCAGGCAGCCAGGCCACCTGCCAGTGCCGAACCGCTCCACTCCAGACTTTTCAGGCCGAAAGCAGCGCTGATCAAAACAAAAGTCATTAACTGCAGCAACAGCAACTTGCGTGCAACTTTTCCGCTGTAAAGGGACACAGACATGACGTTTGTTCTCTCCGTACCCCTGAAGGGGTATGCCGACGTATAAAACTGCCTTTGCGGTTCTGAGTCAAGCAGCAAAAAACGTGCAAATTATACGGGCCACTCCAACGAATTCAATCGATAAGTAGCGAAAAGGTGAACAATTATTTAAATTTCCCCTTTTCGGGCTATTTTCACAAGAAAATGGTCGGAATAATCGGTCGGATTAATTTGTCTGACTATTCCACGGTTGCGGTAAGAAACGTGCAACCGATCACAATACTGACTATTAATGAGTTATAGCCCAGGTTCACGACCGAGGTCTTTAGCTTTTTGAGCGATCAAAAAATAATATAAATCAAATCATTACAACGTAACCGTTCAAAAACAATCCTTATACCCCGTAAAAACCTTTTATTGACATTCACAGGAATAATAAAGCAACACCAAATTAACACTGACAGCAAATCTGAATCTTTCACACATTGTTTCTAACGTGACTATCATCCACTGGAATGATACGATTTTGACACAGTAATGTTAATTAAAGGTAAATAAACTAAGAAGGCCCTATCTGATTAGCCTGCTTGCTATTTACCCTTCTGTACCCTACACCAATCGCCAATTATTTGATGCTAAACAATTCTGATTTGACTTTAGTGGGCTTTCAGGACGATCAAATGGCGCTCGCCATCCAGCTCCGGCACCTGCAAACGCACCACCGACTCCAGAGAAATCCCTTCTGGCAGCAGGGCCAACTCGTCTTGCGGACAAACCCCTTTCAGCGCATAAAAACGCCCCTGCCCTTTGGCCGGCAGATGGTGACACCAGGCCAACATGTCTTGCAGTGAAGCAAAAGCCCGACTGATCACGCCATCAAACGGCGGTTCTACCACAAACTCTTCCACGCGGCTCTGTACCGGCTCGACATTGCTCAACCCCAGCTCATGCTGAACCTGGCGCAGGAAGCGTACACGCTTGCCCAGGCTGTCTAGCAGGGTGAAATGGGCATCGGGCCGCACAATCGCCAATGGAATACCAGGCAAACCAGGGCCGGTGCCAACATCGATAAAGCGTGAACCTGTCAGATGGGCATTCACCACAATACTGTCCATGATATGACGCACCAGCATTTGCAGTGGATCGCGTACAGAAGTGAGGTTGTAAGCCTTGTTCCACTTGTCGAGCATAGCGACATAGCCCAACAATTGCTGCTTTTGTTGTTCGGGAAGCGAAATTCCAGCCGCTGAAAGCAACGAATCCAATTTTTTTTGCACAACAGAGTCCTCTGACAGGCATGGAACAGCAGGCCAATCTGCAACTGCTCTCTAAGGCAGTCTATGATAATTCAGGCTTGAGATGATGTCAGCGGCCGTTTGCTCAGTAGATAGACAAACGGCCACTCGGTGAGCGGATTTATGCGCTGCGGCGCAGTAAACCCTGCTTTTTCAGCCAGATCAGCAAAATGGAGATCGCAGCAGGAGTGATACCGGAAATGCGCGAAGCCTGGCCGATCGAGTTCGGCTTGTGATCGTTAAGCTTGGCGATCACCTCGTTGGACAATCCGGAAACCTGACGATAATCGAGATCCAACGGCAGCACGGTGTTCTCGTTGCGTTGCTGTTTGTCGATCTCATCTTGCTGGCGAGCGATGTAGCCTTCGTATTTCACCTGAATTTCCACTTGCTCAGCGGCTTCGGTATCTGCCAGTGCAGGAGCAAAAACTGCCACCGCGGTCAGTCGGTCATAATCCATTTCCGGGCGGCGCAGCAGTTCTTCGCCGTTAGCTTCACGTGACAGAGGCGCTTTCAGCAGGACGTTAACCTGCTCGACGTTCTCTGAATGCGGGTGCACCCAGATATCACGCAGACGCTGGCGTTCCTGTTCGATGTGCTCAAGCTTTTCGCAGTAGCGCTGCCAACGTTCATCATCAACCAGCCCCAGTTCGCGACCTTTTTCCGTCAGGCGCAGATCGGCATTGTCTTCACGCAGCATCAGACGGTATTCGGCACGTGAGGTAAACATGCGGTACGGTTCTTTGGTGCCCAGCGTACTGAGATCGTCCACCAGTACCCCCAGGTAAGCCTGATCGCGGCGTGGCGACCAGCCTTCGTCTTCAACGGCATAACGCCCGGCGTTCAACCCGGCCAACAGGCCCTGCGCGGCAGCTTCTTCGTAACCGGTGGTGCCGTTGATCTGGCCTGCGAAGAATAACCCCTGGATAAATTTGCTTTCCAACGTCGGTTTCAGATCGCGTGGATCGAAGAAATCGTACTCAATGGCATAACCAGGACGAACGATGCGGGCATTTTGCATCCCTTCCATCGAACGCACGATCTGCATCTGGACGTCAAACGGCAAACTGGTGGAAATCCCGTTCGGATAGATCTCGTTGCTGGTTAACCCTTCAGGTTCCAGGAAGATCTGGTGCGCATTACGATCGGCAAAGCGCATCACTTTGTCTTCGATCGATGGGCAATAGCGTGGGCCGATCCCTTCGATGATCCCGGCATACATCGGGCTACGATCGAGGTTATTGCGGATCACGTCATGGGTTTTTTCATTGGTGTGCGTGATGTAGCACGGCACCTGTTGTGGATGCTGGCTGGCGTTGCCCAGGAAAGAAAACACTGGAATTGGCATATCGCCATGCTGCTCAGCCAGAACGCTGAAATCTATGGTGCGTGCATCGATACGGGGAGGTGTACCCGTTTTCAGGCGATTGACACGCAGAGGCAGTTCACGCAGACGCTGTGACAAAGAGATCGACGGAGGATCCCCAGCACGGCCACCGCTGTAGTTTTCCAGGCCGATGTGGATCTTGCCATCCAGGAAGGTTCCTACGGTCAGTACTACCGCTTTGGCACGGAATTTCAGCCCCATCTGGGTCACCGCACCCACCACTCGATCGTTTTCAACGATCAGATCCTCAACCGGTTGTTGGAAGATCATCAGGTTTGGCTGGTTCTCCAATGCGGTACGCACGGCTTGGCGATACAGGACGCGATCTGCCTGAGCTCGAGTGGCTCGCACTGCCGGGCCTTTGCTGGCGTTTAGTATCCTAAACTGGATGCCCGCATGGTCGATCGCCTTGGCCATCAGCCCGCCGAGTGCATCGATTTCCTTGACCAGATGCCCTTTCCCGATACCACCGATCGCCGGATTACAGGACATTTGTCCCAGCGTGTCGATATTGTGGGTCAGTAATAAAGTCTGACGTCCCATACGTGCCGCAGCCATGGCGGCTTCGGTTCCGGCATGGCCACCACCGATGATAATGACGTCAAATTGCTCTGGATAAAACATGGAACAGCACCTCGGAGTACTTGCGAACGATCGTTGTTTGCCCTGGGGGGAGGATTCTACTCAAGTTTAGTCGATCGACCAAGCGGTCAGGATCTTAGGTAATTAAAAGAAGATCTTTTTTATTTAAAGATCTCTTTATTAGATCTCTTATTAGGATCGCGATCCTCTGTGGATAAGTGATTATTCCACATAAAGATCAGCCGATTAAGCAGGATCGTTTGCTGTGAATGATCGGTGATCCTGGCCAGTATAAGCTGGGATCTAAATGGCATGTTATCCACAGGACAGAAAGCGTACGACGGTTGTTATTGGGATAACTACCGCTTATACCCTGCTTTCAAGCCTACTTATACACAATCGTTCGCGCGATCTTTAACCGAATTAGAGTAAAATAATCCAATTCTTCAGCCATTCTTCGGCAGGATCCTCGGGAATTTCATGTTGGGTCACGTCGATCTCGAGACGATCGCCGATCCTTTTCGCTCCACGAGCCTGGAAAAGATCGTCGATCTGTTTGATCGCACCACAGAAGGTATCGTACTCAGAACTGCCCAAACCGACGGCACCGAACTGCACCTGCGATAAATCAGGTTGCTGCTCTGCCAGTTGTTCCAGCAGCGGCTGCAGATTATCCGGTAAATCACCGGCACCGTGAGTGGAGGAAACCACCAGCCAGCGGCCTGACAGCGTCAATTCATCCAATTCAGGGCCATGCAGCATTTCCGTTGAGAAACCTGCTTCTTCAAGTTTCTCGGCCAAATGTTCAGCCACGTATTCTGCGCTGCCAAGCGTGCTGCCACTGATCAGAGTAATGTCTGCCATGAATGATCCCAACCTTAAACTCAAGAGGCCGTATTGTACTCTGTGAATCAGCTGGGATCTACCTGTGGATAATATGGGTATAACGATCCTGTCTCACGCAGGATCTACGATTAAGGGGTTAATTTCTCACAGGTTAACGGTATCTTCTTTGTGTAATGTTTTGATTTGAGGTTATTTAATCGAGAAAGGGGGCGGGGTAAGGAAGGAAGCGGCCAGCGTGCCATAAGCTCACTGACCAATAAATTTTTATTACGCCACGTAATCTTCAGGTTTAATCGAGGATATGAACGGCTGCTCAGGCTGTAGATGAGCAAAGCCACTGAGCATATCTTCACTCAGCTCAATACCGGGGCGTGCTGGCCAAGGTAACGATTTGATTGGCCAATGGCAGTGTTGCTGATAGTCCTTGAACTGCGCTAATCGGCCCTTTACCAAATCGAAGTCGTTACTCCAAAAGGCATGACCGAGACGGTAGTTCTTATTGAATTCGTCAAAACTTGCAAAGAGTTCATGCGCTATATCGGCTGTTTTCAATATGTTGTCCCAGGCTTCTTGTTCTGCGATCAAACCGGCACAAAAACATGAGCGGCTCAGTGTGATCACCCGCCATAGATCGAAGGCCCAAATCAGCGCTGGCGAGCGTTGCTCCGGGCTTGGGGTTATGCAGCTATGAATATAATCGACAGGCTCTTCAATCAGTGCGGCCAGATTCCTCACCCAGGTATCATCTTCTACCGAATGGCGCATGTCGAAGGCAAAATGCTGGGAGTGCATACCGGCCAAAAGTTTATTCACAGCTTTGCGATAGTGCTTGGCGTCGGCGATGTTCCAGTCATCGTACAACCCTTTAAGATGATCTTTGGGCTGTGATGGATCCAGCAATGGGAATGTCTTAACGGGATCTTGCAGGCGTGCGGCGATCGGGTAGTGCTCAAGAGTTTCACTCCAAAAGCCTTGTGAATAAGTTTGGACTATGTCCAGGCGCAATGCTTGACGCTTGTTGTCTTCTAACTGGCCTAAATTCCCCTGCTGATAGTATCGCTGTTGCTCGCGCATAGGTGTTTTGACCAACCATGAGCACCCTATGGCCACCAGCCCGATGGCTAGCGCAGTACAGCCCCAAATCCAGTAAACTAGCGGGGGTAGTGAAGTACTAATGAAGCTATCCTGATAAGCAATTATCAGTAAGAATGACAGGCCTATGCCCAAGAGAGTCGGTATAACGAGTAACACGGAAATCACAGCGGCCAACGGACTTAATACCTTTAGCATGCCCTGGTTACCCGCTTCGCGATATTTATCCCAGAAAACCTTAACGTTTTTAACCGGAAAATCCTTGAATAGCGGGTGGTTTTGCATCAGTTCCTTCATTGGATTGCATTGCTCCTTTTTTATCGATATAGCTATCCTAACAAACACCAGCCTAAGGCGTAATAGTACGCATGATCGGGTTCTGCAACGAGATCAACGTCTCAGTTGACTGGATTTCGTCGATGGTCTGGATCTTGTTGATCAATACCTGTTGCAATGCATCGATCGAGCGGCACATCACCTTGATAAACACGCTGTAGTGGCCGGTGGTGTAATAGGCTTCCACCACTTCTTCCAGGCTTTCGAGCTTTTTCAGCGCCGAAGGATAGTCCTTGGCACTCTTCAATATGATGCCGATAAAACAGCAGACGTCGTAGCCCAGCCGTTTTGGGTTCACATCAACCCGCGTTCCGGTGATGATCCCGGCCTGTTTCATCTTCTCTACCCGCACATGAATGGTGCCGGGGCTGACGGCAAAATTCTTCGCCAGTTCGGCGTAAGGCATGCGGGCATTCTCCATTAATGCGTTGAGGATGCCGCGATCGAGATTATCGATCTGATAAATTTCTGCCATTAAATGCCCCTTTCATTGCTGATTGTTGAATTATCACCGCTTAAAAATGACCGATTAAAAGCGAAAAGGCAATATTGTTTGATGGATATTGAATTTAGGTGCCATTCTGTTGCTTAATCATTGGCAACTAGACAGATTATTGAAGAGATACGGCAATGAAAAAGCAGTTTATCCAAAAACAACAACAAATCAGCTTCGTGAAATCCTTCTTCTCCCGCCAGTTGGAACAGCAGCTTGGCCTGATTGAAGTGCAGGCTCCGATCCTCAGCCGACTGGGCGATGGTACTCAAGATAACCTCTCGGGCAGCGAAAAAGCCGTTCAGGTGAAAGTCAAAAGCCTGCCGGACGCGACGTTTGAAGTGGTGCACTCGCTGGCGAAATGGAAGCGTAAAACCCTGGGCGAGCACGATTTCAGCGCGGGTGAAGGTGTGTATACCCATATGAAAGCGCTGCGCCCGGATGAAGATCGCCTGACGCCGATCCACTCGGTGTATGTCGATCAGTGGGATTGGGAACGTGTTATGGGAGATGGCGAACGTAGCCCGGCTTACCTGCAAGATACCGTCAAGCGGATCTATGCCTCTATAAAAGAAACGGAAGCCGCGGTGAGCCGTGAATTTGGTCTGGCACCGTTCCTGCCAGAACAGATCCACTTTGTTCACAGCGAAACGCTGCTGCAACGTTACCCCGAACTGGATGCCAAAGGCCGTGAACGTGCGATCGCCAAAGAATTGGGGGCAGTATTCCTGATTGGTATTGGTGGCAAACTGTCACATGGCAAATCCCATGACGTACGTGCACCGGATTATGATGACTGGACCACTCCAGGTATTGAAGGACTGAAAGGGTTGAACGGTGACATCGTGGTGTGGAACCCGGTGTTGCAGGATGCGTTTGAACTTTCCTCGATGGGCATCCGTGTTGATGCGGCGGCGCTGCAACATCAGCTGGCGTTAACCGACGATCTGGATCGCCTGAAGCTGGAATGGCACCAGTCCCTGCTGCGTGGTGAAATGCCTCAGACGATTGGTGGTGGGATTGGTCAGTCACGTCTGGTAATGCTGTTGCTGCAACTGTCGCATATTGGGCAGGTACAGTGTGGCGTGTGGGGGCCAGAAGTACGCGAAAGCGTTGATGGGCTGCTGTAACAGCTAGCGACTCCAGCGCCGTAGTAAACGGCTTTTTAACCCGGTATCAAAGCGCCAGATATGATCGAAGATGCGCATGATGCCGGGTTTGCCATAGGCTGACATCGCCACCGCATGAAAGCGTTGCTGGTGGCTGTGCTGCTGTGACTTCACTTTCTTGATCACCTCTTCCGGCAGCCGCTGGGCAATAAAATCGGAAATAATCACCGCATCGGCGTCAAACCAGTCGCTTTCCGCCATTTTGCTGACGGTGGCATTCAGGCAGGCGGCCAAATCCGTCCCGCCACGAAAATGTTGGCCCAGGAACCGCACCGCCTGTTCGATACCGCTGGCGGCCGTCAGTTCATAGTGCACAATCTGGCTGGCAAACAGCATGATGTAGCAGCGGCGATTGTCTGCCAGTGCGATGCGCAGCAGTGCCAGGCAAAAGGCTTTGGCGCATTGTTCATTAAAGCCGCCCATTGAGCCGGAGGTATCTACGCAGACAATAAACGGCCCGCGTGGCTGCCGGTCCTGCTGCTGGTGAGTGACCTGGCGCATCATGATCTGCTCCTGCCAGGCATCCCCTTGCAGACGATAGGTCAGCAAGCGTTTTTCCAGCAGCCGCCGGTAAAACTCAAACTCCAACTCTTCAATGCCCAACGCCGCCAGTTCGGGGGGCAGTAGCCGCAGGATGTCGTCACTTTGGTGTATACCGCTGACCTCTTCTGGCTGAATGGCGGGTACCTGTACCATCACCCGGTACGGTTCCGGCTGCGCATCTTGTTGCGGCACCGCTTTGGCCTCATAGCTGCGGCCCAGCTGTTGTGCCAGCTTTTGTAGCTCTGGCTGCTGTTGCAGGAAGTCGCCGTACTCCACCAGCCGTTGGTAGTCACCACGTTGTAACTGGCCTTTGCTCATATCCCACAATCGGCCTGCGGCCGTGTCATTTTCCGCCAGCACCGGTTCCAGTGCGCCGCTCAGCGCCAGCCGTTCTTGCAACTCGGCCATCAGTTGTTCACGTTCCTGCTCCAGTAACTTATGGTGCAGCATCGTGGCCTGCAGCGTCAGGCTAATACGCCAGCGTTGCAGAAACAGGGTCTGGAAACTGCCATCGAGCGGGTGAGTGGTGAGATCGGCTACGTCCACCATACTCCGTGCCTGGGCGTAAAACGGCGATGCGCATTGGCGTAACAGATCGAGCGTATCGTCAAGGTGTTGCGAGAACTGGCCGTGGCTTTCCAACTGGCACTGCTGATAGCGGTAAAACTCTTGGGCCAGCACCGGCGGCACCACGGCTTGCTGAATGCGATCTTTCAGCTGTAACTTCCAATGAGGCAGATCGCGGTTGATCGCCCGACGTATCGCCGGGAATTTATTGAAAAACACCGCCAACTGCGGCGTGGCCAACATGCCAATGATCAGCTCTTCGATCAGCTCGCCTTCGGAGATCGACAACAGCATATCGAGCGTTTCGAGGCTCAACATCGTTACTGGCCGCGCATTTGCTGGGACAGCTGTTTGATTTGCTCGGCCACCTGCAGCAGGCTGGCTTCAATTTTTGCCAACCCGGCGGCAGGGGTGAACAGGCAAGGCTGATGCTGGCTGAATAGCCGCCGCTGTTCCGCCTGGCGCTGGCCAAGTGTTTCTATTTCGTCCAGGAATTCTGGCGGGGTTCCTCCGGTCGGCTTACCCGGCATGGCCAGCAGGGAGGGCTGGCGGCTGACGTCCAGCACGGTCAGGTGCAGTTGCTCATCGACTTCCAGATCGATCTGCTGGGCAAAACCAATGCCGTTGAGCTTGGCGCGCACCTCTCCCCCTTTTTGCAGCCAGTTTTCCAGCATGCTGCTTTCGATACTCAGGTGGTTAACCTGGATGTCGTGCAACTGTAACGGTTTTTGCAGCAGCAGCGTCAAAGTGGTGCCAGTGAGCGGATGCTCCAGCACGTATTGTGGCTTGCGGCTGAACATGCCGCCTTTTTTCACCAGTTGGATGGCCTGGCGATGGCTCTGCTGCTGTTGATGCTGCATCCAGCGGGTGTGGATCTGCTGTAGCTGGATCAACAAGGTTTGCTGCTGATAGGCCTGTTCGGTCAGCAACTGATCGATTTGCTGCTGTAACAATTTTAATGATGTCCGATCGTGCCACAGGCAATCCTTCAACAGCATTAAATCCAACGGCACGATGGTGTCGCGGCCGCTGAAAAAGGCACAGGCTTGCAGTAAACGCAGGGATTTCTTCCAGCGCCGATCCGAAACATAGGGTGCCTGTTCCAGGGCGTCTAAACGTTGGCGCAGCAGGAAGATCAGCTCAAAGCAGTGTTCCGGCAGTTTGACCTTATCGATCAGCGGTTGCCACTGGTGGAACTCTTCATCGCTGATGCTCAACGCCTCGGGCACCGGGTTGTCACTTTCATTCTGCCGGGCCACCAACAGCGAGCGAAAATTCTGCTTATCCTGCACCTTATCGAGCCACAGCCGGATCAGCATACGGTCATACAACGCCTCAAGGCTGCTATCGGCCTCGGGTAATTCATTGGAGGCGGTGACCAGCAGGCGCAGCGGAATGGGGTCTTCACTGTTGCCGTTACGGAAGCGGCGCTCGTTGATCGCGGTCAGCAGGGTATTGAGGATAGCCGGGCCAGCCTTCCAGATTTCATCAAGAAACACGATCTCGGCTTCGGGCAGATAACCCGCAGTCAGGCGCTGATAGCGGCCTTCATCTTTCAGAGCCTGGATCGACAGCGGGCCAAACACCTCTTCCGGCGTGGAAAAGCGCGTCATCAGGTATTCAAATGAGCGAGCGCTGCGGAAGGCAAATTTCAGCCGACGGGCGATCAGGCTTTTGGCGATCCCCGGTGGGCCGAGCAAGAACACGCTTTCACCGCACAAGGCCGCCAGCAAGCACAGCCTGATAGCCTCTTGTCGTTCATAAAGGCCGCTCTCCAGCGCACTGCTGAGGCGGGCGATCCGTTCTGCCAGAAGTGTTGATGACGCCATAAAATAGCTCGCGTTGTCCGGAGGTTAGAGCCTGCCACCCAGGCCGACAGCCAATCTTGCTAGAGAATCCGATGATAAACCATCATTATTTTTAGCCCTATAGCTGGTTGATTAGTAAAATTTTTCTATGCTCAACAAGGGGGCTGATTCACATTTTGTTTATTTTTGGGGTCAGATAGTAGAGTAGGCAAGTGCTATAAATGATGCATACTGTGCGCCTTTTACCGGGTGTGACGGATCTTAGAGCCCGTATCTTTAGCCTGATGCTGATGTATCGGTTGACGGATGATCTAGCAAAAGAAGCAAACTATGAGCACAGAACATAAACAGTCTTTATCGGCGGTTACCCTGGCGGCTATTGGGGTCGTTTACGGTGATATCGGCACCAGCCCGCTCTATACCTTGCGAGAATGTTTCTCCGGCCATTACGGTTTTGATGTCCGGCCCGATGTGGTGTTTGGTTTCCTTTCCTTAATCTTCTGGATGTTGATTGTCATCGTTTCCCTGAAGTATCTCACCTACGTCATGCGTGCGGATAACGCCGGTGAAGGCGGGATACTGACGTTAATGTCTTTGGCTGGGCGCCATACCTCGGCGCGTACCACCTCTTTGCTGGTGATCCTGGGCCTGATTGGTGGCAGCTTCTTCTATGGCGAGGTGGTGATCACCCCGGCGATCTCGGTGATGTCGGCGATCGAAGGGTTGGAGATTGCCGCCCCGTCACTGGACCCTTATATCGTCCCGCTCTCCATTCTGGTACTGACCTTACTGTTTGTGATCCAAAAGCATGGCACCGGCAGCGTGGGTAAACTGTTTGCCCCGGTGATGCTGCTGTGGTTTATCGTGTTGGCGGTCCTGGGGGCGCGCAGCATTATCGCCAACCCGGAAGTGTTGCAGGCGCTGAACCCGAAATGGGCCTTCAACTTCTTTGTTGAATATAAGAAGGTATCGTTCTTCGCGCTCGGTGCGGTGGTGCTGTCGATTACCGGTGTGGAAGCGCTGTATGCCGATATGGGCCACTTTGGCAAATTCCCGATCCGCCTGGCCTGGTTCACCGTAGTGCTGCCTTCGCTGGTGCTCAACTACTTCGGCCAAGGCGCATTGCTGCTGAAAAACCCGGAAGCGATCAAGAACCCGTTCTTCCTGTTGGCCCCCGACTGGGCGCTGATCCCACTGCTGATATTGGCCACGCTGGCCACGGTTATTGCCTCGCAGGCGGTGATTTCCGGCGTCTTCTCGTTGACCCGCCAGGCCGTTCGTCTGGGCTATCTGTCACCGATGCGCATCATTCATACCTCGGAAATGGAGTCCGGCCAGATCTATATCCCGGTGATCAACTGGACCCTGTATATCGCCGTGGTGTTGGTGATTGTGGGCTTCGAACACTCCAGCAACCTGGCCGCGGCCTATGGTATTGCGGTGACCGGCACCATGGTATTGACCAGCATCCTGATCACCTCCGTTGCCATCAAGAACTGGCATTGGAATCGCTTCCTGGTGGTGGGTATTCTGGCGATCCTGCTGATTATCGATGTGCCGATGTTCTCGGCTAACGCTCTGAAACTGTTCTCCGGCGGTTGGTTGCCGCTGACGTTGGCCCTGGTGATGTTCCTGATCATGATCACCTGGAAGAGCGAACGCTTCCGCCTGCTGCGCCGGATGCATGAGCATGGCAACTCCCTGGAAGCACTGATTGCCTCACTGGAAAAATCACCGCCGGTTCGCGTGCCTGGCACTGCGGTATTTATGTCGCGGGCGATTAACGTGATCCCGTTTGCCCTGCTGCATAACCTCAAACACAACAAAGTGCTGCATGAGCGGGTGGTGCTGCTGACCTTGCGTACCGAAGATGCCCCTTATGTGCATAACGTCCGGCGGGTAACGATTGAACAACTGTCGCCGACCTTCTGGCGGGTGGTAGCCAGCTATGGCTGGCGTGAAACGCCGAACGTTGAGGAAGTCTTCCACCGCTGCGGGTTGGAAGGGCTGCCCTGCCGGATGATGGAGACGTCGTTCTTTATGTCCCATGAATCGCTGATCCTCACCAAACGGCCATGGTATCTGTTCCTGCGCGGCAAGCTGTTTATCGCCCTGAGCCGCAACGCATTGCGGGCTGCCGACCAGTTTGAGATCCCGCCCAACCGGGTCATCGAACTGGGAACCCAGGTCGAAATATAAATCAGGGGCTCAGCATTTGCTGGGCCCTTCTTTTTTACCTGCACTTTTGCCGAAGGCGAGCGAAACGTTTCGATAGCGATCACATTTCCGCTATTACAGGGTTGTCTTCCCCTGCTGATTTTCTAAACTGACCCAATAGCGAAACGTTTCGCTGCTGGAGTTTAATCATGAAAAAAGGCGTACTACTGAATTCTGACGTTTCTGCGGTGGTCTCTCGTCTCGGCCACACCGATCAGATCGCGATTTGTGATGCTGGCTTGCCGATCCCTGCCGTGACGCCGCGTATCGATCTGGCGCTGACCCAAGGGGTGCCGACATTCTTGCAGGTTGTCGGCGTGGTAACGCAGGAAATGCAGGTAGAGAGCGCCATCTTGGCGGAAGAGATCGTCAAGCATAACCCATCGCTCCACCAAGCGTTGCTGGCCCAACTGACGCAGCTTGGCCAACGCCAGGGCAACACCATCAGCGTCAGCTATATCAGCCACAGCGCGTTTAAAGCACAAACCGAACATAGCCGGGCCGTGATCCGCAGCGGAGAATGTTCGCCCTACGCGAACGTGATCCTGTGCTCCGGCGTAACTTTCTGAGGCGCCTATGCAACCTTTACTGCAACTGAAAGGGATCGATAAGGCCTTTCCCGGCGTGAAGGCGCTTTCTGGGGCCGCCCTGAGCGTTTATCCCGGCAGGGTGATGGCGCTGGTGGGGGAAAACGGTGCTGGCAAATCCACCATGATGAAAGTGCTGACCGGTATCTACAACAAGGATGCGGGCAGCCAATATTTCCTCGGCAGGGAAGTGGCCTTTAACGGGCCGAAAGATTCGCAGGAAGCGGGGATCGGCATCATCCACCAGGAACTGAACCTGATCCCGCAGCTGACCATTGCCGAGAATATCTTTCTTGGCCGCGAGTTCGTTAACCGCTTTGGCCGCATCGACTGGAAACGCATGTATGCCGAAGCGGATAAACTGCTGGCGCGTTTGAACCTGCGCTACAGCAGCCACCGGCTGGTGGGGGAATTGTCGATTGGCGATCAGCAAATGGTGGAAATCGCCAAGGTGCTGAGCTTTGAATCCAAAGTGATCATCATGGATGAGCCGACCGATGCCCTGACAGATACCGAAACCGCTTCGCTGTTTAAAGTGATCAACGAGCTGAAAGCCGAAGGCCGTGGCATTGTTTATATCTCCCACCGTCTGAAAGAGATCTTCGAAATCTGCGACGATGTGACCGTATTCCGTGACGGGCAATTTATTGCCGAGCGGCCGGTTGCCGAACTGAATGAAGATTCGCTGATTGAAATGATGGTGGGCCGCAAGCTGGAAGAGCAGTATCCACGCCTGAATCTGCCACGCGGTGAAAAACGCCTGCAGGTGAGCCACGTTTCCGGCCCTGGTGTGCATGACGTCAGCTTTACTTTATACCGCGGTGAGATTCTGGGTGTGGCTGGCCTGATGGGGGCTGGGCGTACCGAGCTGATGAAGATCCTGTACGGTGCGGCGCCACGTAAAAGCGGCACCGTCAACCTGGACGGCCATGAGGTGGTAAATCGTACTCCTCAGGACGGCCTGGCCAACGGTATCGTCTATATTTCCGAAGACCGTAAACGTGATGGCCTGGTGCTGGGGATGTCGGTGAAGGAAAACATGTCGCTCACCGCGCTGCGCTATTTCAGCCGTGCCGGTGGTGGCCTGAAACATGCCGACGAGCAGATCGCCGTCAGCGATTTTATCCGCCTGTTCAATATTAAAACGCCGTCGATGGAGCAACCGATTGGCCTGCTTTCCGGCGGTAATCAGCAAAAAGTGGCAATTGCCCGTGGCTTGATGACCCGGCCAAAGGTACTGATCCTCGACGAACCGACACGCGGCGTCGACGTCGGGGCCAAAAAAGAGATCTACCAGTTAATCAACCAGTTCAAGCAGGAAGGGCTGAGCATCATTCTGGTGTCTTCGGAAATGCCGGAGGTGCTGGGCATGAGCGACCGCATTCTGGTGATGCACGAAGGTCACCTCAGCGGCGAATTCCCGATTGAACAGGCCACCCAGGAAGTGCTGATGGCAGCAGCCGTCGGCAAGCAATACGGCGTAAAGCAGGAGTAATCAGATATGAGTTCACAAAGTGTCGCAGCCAAGCGCTGGTTCAGTAAAGAGTGGCTGTTGGAGCAGAAATCGCTGATTGCCCTGCTGGTGCTGATTGCCGTGGTGTCTTCGATGAGCCCGAATTTCTTCACCGTTAATAACCTGTTCAACATCCTGCAGCAAACCTCGGTGAACGCCATTATGGCGGTCGGCATGACGTTGGTGATCCTGACTTCCGGCATCGATTTGTCGGTCGGATCGCTGTTGGCGCTGACCGGGGCGGTAGCCGCTTCGATTGTCGGATTTGAAGTCAATGCGGTGGTGGCTGTTGCAGCTGCGCTGGCGTTGGGTGCTGCCGTAGGTGCCTGCACCGGGATTATCGTTGCCAAAGGCAAGGTTCAGGCGTTTATCGCCACCTTGGTGATGATGCTGTTACTGCGCGGCGTGACCATGGTGTACACCAACGGTAGCCCGGTCAATACCGGCTTTACCGACGTTGCCGACACCTTTGGCTGGTTCGGGATTGGCCGTCCGTTGGGCGTTCCTACCCCGATCTGGATCATGGCCATCGTGTTTATCGCCGCCTGGTATATGCTGCATCATACCCGTCTTGGCCGCTATATTTATGCGCTGGGCGGCAACGAAGCGGCTACCCGCCTTTCCGGTATCAGTGTCGATCGGGTTAAAATCATCGTTTACTCCCTGTGCGGCCTGCTGGCGGCACTGGCTGGGGTCATTGAAGTGGCGCGCCTGTCCTCTGCGCAACCTACTGCGGGTACCGGCTATGAGCTGGATGCCATCGCTGCGGTGGTGCTGGGTGGTACCAGCCTGGCGGGGGGGAAAGGGCGCATCGTCGGTACCCTGATTGGGGCGCTGATCCTTGGCTTCCTGAACAACGGTTTGAATTTACTGGGTGTTTCTTCCTACTACCAAATGATCGTGAAAGCAGCCGTTATTCTGCTGGCGGTTCTGGTAGACAACAAAAGTAACAAGTAACCTCTCCCCTACAGGAATCACGACCATGAAAATGAAAAAACTGGCAACCTTGGTTTCGGCCATCGCGCTAACCGCCACTCTGAGTGCTAATGCCCTGGCAAAAGACACCATCGCGCTGGTGGTTTCTACGCTCAACAACCCGTTCTTTGTTTCGATGAAAGAGGGAGCGCAGTTGGAAGCCAACAAACTGGGTTACAACCTAGTGGTGCTGGACTCCCAAAACAACCCGGCGAAAGAGTTGGCCAACGTGCAGGATCTGATGGTGCAGAACCCGAAACTGCTGCTGATTAACCCCACCGACTCTGACGCGGTAGGTAACGCCATCAAGATGGCCAATCAGGCCAAGATCCCGGTCATCACGCTCGACCGTATGGCAGCGAAAGGTGAAGTGGTTAGCCATATCGCTTCCGACAACCGCGCGGGCGGTAAAATGGCCGGTGACTTTATTGCCAAGAAAGCCGGTGCTGATGCCAAGGTGATCCAGCTGGAAGGCATTGCCGGGACATCTGCTGCCCGTGAACGTGGTGAAGGTTTCCAACAGTCACTGGAGCAGAACAAGTTTAAACTGCTGGCCAGCCAACCGGCGGACTTCGATCGCACCAAGGGCCTGAACGTGATGCAGAACCTGCTGACCGCGCATCCAGACGTGCAGGCAGTGTTTGCACAGAACGATGAAATGGCACTGGGCGCGCTGCGTGCACTGCAAACAGCCGGTAAAACGGACGTCATAGTGGTTGGCTTTGACGGCACCGCAGACGGCGTGAAAGCGGTTGAAGGCGGCAAACTGGCGGCGACCGTGGCACAGCGCCCGGATCAGATCGGCGTGATTGGCGTAGAAACGGCAGATAAGATCTTGAAAGGCGAGAAAGTACCGGCGACTATCCCGGTTGATTTGAAACTGGTTACCAAGTAAGTCATCTCCAGCGCCATCGGAACGGGGCGTGACGATGGCGCGCAATTTAAGGGATCCCTGTGATGGAAACAGCAAAGCTGGTGGTTTTGGGCAGCATCAATGCCGACCATATCCTCAATATCAACCAGTTTCCCCAGCCGGGCGAAACGGTGATCGGCCAGCAGTATAAGGTCGCCTTTGGAGGCAAAGGGGCTAACCAGGCGGTGGCTGCCGGGCGCAGCGGTGCGGATATCGCCTTTATTGCCTGCGTAGGCGCAGACGATATTGGTGAACGTATTCGCCAACAGCTGGCAACCGATCGCATTGATACCCAACCGATTGAGGCTATCGCCGGCAGCACCACTGGCGTGGCGCTGATTTTCGTCAATGCCGAAGGCGAGAACGTGATTGGTATCGATGCCGGTGCCAACGCGGCGGTCACTCCCGATTATCTCAATCGCTATCGGCAACGGATTATCGATGCCGATGCGTTATTGATGCAGCTTGAGTCACCGCTGGAAACGGTGATTGCCGCCGCCAAACTGGCCAAGCAGCACCAAACCCAGGTGATCCTTAATCCGGCTCCGGCCTGTGAGCTGCCTGACGAACTGTTAGCCATGATCGACATGATCACCCCGAACGAAACCGAAGCCCAGCGGCTGACCGGTATCGCGGTGAATAATGACGCTGACGCCGAACGTGCCGCCAACATCCTGCATGATAAAGGCATCGGCTGCGTGATTATCACCCTCGGCAGCCGTGGCGTGTGGTTGAGCGAAAACGGTAAAGGCAAATTGGTACCGGGCTTTAAGGTCAAGGCGGTGGATACCATCGCGGCCGGTGATACCTTCAACGGTGCCTTGGTGACTGCTTTGCTTGAAGGCAAAGTGATGAGTGATGCGGTGCGTTTCGCCCATGCGGCGGCGGCCATTGCCGTTACCCGGCCGGGTGCTCAACCTTCTGTGCCATGGCGTGAAGAGATTGACGCGTTCTTGCAGCAACAGGGATAACGCTTTTGGCTACCATGAAAGATGTCGCCCGCTTGGCGGGTGTTTCAACCTCGACGGTCTCGCACGTGATCAATAACAATCGCTTTGTCAGCGACAGCGTGCGTGACAAAGTCATGGTGGCCGTGGAACAGCTTAACTATGCTCCTTCCGCACTGGCGCGCAGCCTGAAACTCAATACGACGCGTACCATTGGCATGCTGGTGACCTCCAGCAATAACCCGTTTTATGCCGAAGTGGTGCGCGGCGTGGAACGCAGCTGCTATGAGCGTGGCTACAGCCTGATCCTGTGCAACACCGAGGAAGATGTGGCGCGGATGAACAGCAGCATGGAAACGCTGCTGCAAAAGCGGGTGGATGGCCTGCTGGTGATGTGTACCGAAAACCACCGCCCTTCGCAGGATGCGCTCAGCCGCTATCCTTCTTTGCCGATCGTGATGATGGACTGGTCGCCGTTTGAAGGGGCCAACGATATCATTCAGGATAACTCGTTGCTGGGGGGGGAAATGGCTACCGATCATCTGATCGCTCGCGGCTATCGCCAAATTGCCTGTATCGCCGGGCCGCTGGATAAAACGACCGCGCGCCATCGTTTGGAAGGTTATCGCCGCGCCATGCAGCGTGCCGGTCTTGAAATCCTGCCGGGCTATGAGGTGTATTGCGATTTTGAGTTTGAAGGGGGCGTGCATGCCATGAAGCAACTGCTGGCGTTGGCCGAGCCTCCTCATGCGGTGTTTGCAGGCAACGATGCCGTCGCCGTCGGCGTTTATCAGGCGCTGTATCAGGCCGGGCTGGTGGTGCCACAAGATATGGCCGTGATGGGTTACGACGATATCGAACTGGCCAAATATCTGGCCCCACCGCTCAGTACCATTCATCAGCCCAAAGATTCATTGGGGGAGCTGGCGGTCGATGCGCTCATCAACCGCCTGCAAAACCCCGAACGTGATGCCCAGATCCTGGTGCTGACGCCAGAGCTGGTGGAGCGAGACTCAGTCGGTCACCGCTAACTGGTAGTCTTTGCTTCTTTGCGTGATTTCTCTTTGCCGGTGATCAGGTTATTGCCGTCTTTTCTTCTTAACAGCATAAAGACGAAGGCCGAAGCGATGGTCACTATTCCCATGGTAATAAAGGTGTAGTGGAACTGATCGATCATGGTGCCGATTTCCATTGAGCTATAGAAGCGCAACACGGCGGCGCTGATCGCTACGCCAAAGCTGATAGACAGCTGTTGCGTCACTGCCAGTACGCTGTTGCCGGAACTGGCGTTGCCATCGTTCAGGTCTGCCAGACTGATGGTATTCATGGCGGTAAACTGCGTCGACATCGCCATCCCTAGAATAAACAGCGGCAAAATCATCAGCCACAGCGGCATGCCTGGGCTTTGCAGTGAGAATTGCGCAATCAGCACGCCAATAACGATGGTGATACCCACCAACGTCTTACGGTAACCGAACCAGCGCAACACCTGGGTAACGGTAGACTTTGCCATCAGAGAACCCACCGCCGTCGGGGCCATCATGCAACCGGCGACGATCGCCGAATAGCCAAAGGCCACCTGCAGCATCAACGGCATCAGGAAGGGAACACAGCCGGTCCCCAGCCGTGAGGCCACGTTACCAGCAATGCCGACGGAAAAGGTGCGGGTCTTGAACAGATCCAGCCCAATCAGCGGCTGAGCGTGGCGGCGGGCGTGAATGATATAGCCAAACAGCATCACAAAGCCGCTCAGGAACACCCCCAGAGAAATGTAATTGGCCAGCACCTGCTCGCCAAACAGCTCCAGGCCGGTGGAGATCAGTACCAGGCTAAGGCCAAACAGCATAAAACCAATGAAATCAAACGGCCGCTTCGGCGTGGTGAAGTCCGGCATGTATTTGCGGGCGTAGACGATGCCGAGTAAGCCTATCGGGATGTTAATCAGGAAAATCCAATGCCAGGTGGCGTAGGTCACCAGCCAGCCGCCAAGCAGCGGCCCCATTATTGGCCCCACCAGGCCAGGCATGGTGACAAAGTTCAGTACCGGCAACAGCTCGCTGCGCGGATAAGCCCGCAACAGGGCAAGGCGAGCCACCGGCATCATCATGGCACCGCCAATCCCCTGCAAAATACGTGAGGCGACCAGGAAACTCAGCGTCGGGGACAAGGCACACAAGAGTGAGCCAAAGGTAAACAGCGAGACGGCGATAATAAACACCCGCCGGGTACCGAAGCGATCGGCCAGCCAGCCACTCACCGGGATTAACATCGCAACCGTCAGGGTGTAACTGATCACCGCCGACTGCATCGCCAAGGGGGAACGATCGAGGCTGTGGGCTATCGCCGGTAAGGCGGTATTGAGAATAGTGGCATCCAACGCCTGCATAAAGAACGCCATCGCGGCGATCCAAGGTAACCCGGCCATGCTGCGTGCAGATTTTGTCATCGTAGTCCCATTTTCCTTCTATATATAGCTGAGGAGTTTACGCATTCCCCTGCAACAACGTTTGGCATGCTGTGAGGGCTGCGCTGCAGTCACTGGCGACTATGGCATCCACAATGGCCTGATGGTGTTGCAGCTTGATCACTTCATTACCGGTGATCGCCCGGAAATAGCTTTGATACACCGAGCTGAACAGGTTGGCGAACGAGGTGAGAAACGGATTGGCGCTGGCTTCATAGATCAACTGGTGGTACTGGGTATCGACTTCAATCCAGCGTTCGCGGTCAAAATCCACGTGTAGCGCCTGCATTTCTGCCATCAGCGTGACCAATCGCGCCTTTTGCTCCGGGGTGGCGTTGATTGCTGCCAATGAACAGGCCTGAGGTTCTAGCGACGTACGTAGGATAAGGAAGTGCTGCATGACCTGGCCGAAGTTCTCCCTGGTCATCCACCAGGTCAGCAGATCCTGATCGAGGAAGTTCCATTGGCTTTGCGGCATGACCCTGGTGCCGATGCGCGGGCGCGGTAACAGCATGCCTTTGGCTGCCAGCATTTTTACCGCTTCACGTACCGCAGTGCGGCTGACGCCAAACTGTTCTGCCAAATCCATCTCGCCGGGCAGGATGCTGCCGGCTTGATATTCACCGGCCAGGATCTGTTGGCCGAGTTTTTCTGCCAGCAGATAAGAAAGATTACGCTGTGCGGCCTGTTGTTGAACATCGAATTGCATGGCTGCGGTTCCTTTAACTGCATTGTTATCTTTCATTTTACGCCAGGGAGCGCCAGCTTTTACGGCTGTTTTCGGGAAAAAGTGGCAAAAACGACGAACAAGACAGCGTTTTGCCGAAAAAAGCCGCGCTTGAAAAGTTTTTTGAATTTAGGGGTTGCGCCCTTCTGATAACTCCCTATAATGCGCCTCCACTGACCGGGAACAACGACTCCTCTAACGAGAACCAGTCGCCCAGCCAGGAAGAAGCAACCCGGTGAAAACACC